>DPRT01000160.1:10509-23161 GCA_003538615.1 Holophagaceae bacterium
GAAGCGCCGGGCATCGCCTTCCGTCCGCCGGCCCTCCAGCAGCAGGCCCTTGGCCACATCCGGCAGCACGATCACATCGAAGGCCTCGTGGAGCTTGCCGGCCTGCACGGCTTTGGGCTCGAGGCTGCGGGGGGCGAAGCCGTACTGTTCGAGGATCCACCGCGTCCAGCCTTCGTCCATGGAGACGGCCCAGGGCTTCAGGAGGCCCACCCGGGGGCCCTTCAAGGCGGCCTGCTTCACGGCGGGCTTCCCGCTGAGGGTGCGCAGGGCCAGGTGATGGCGCGAGGCCAGCCGATCCAGATCACCATTGGCCTTCAGAAGCACCGATCCGGCCTCGAAGCGCTTGCCCTCGGCCTCAAAGGCCTCCAGGGCCACGGTGGCGGCTCCCGTTTTGAGAGCCTCGTTGAGCAGGCCCGCGGCGGCGGTGCTGCGCCGGTCCAGCACAGCCACGGCGCCACTGCCGGTGATGCCACCCTTTGGCCAATCCCCGGCCTCGAGCAGGCGCGCGGCGCTGCGCTGAGTTCCAGTCAACCGCGCCTTCTCCACCTGGACGCCCATCATCATGGGCAGCGTCCAGGCGGCCACATCGTAGGGGGCCATGGGCGGCGCACCCGCGGCGGGGCGGGTCTCGGGGTACCGCTGGGGCTCCAGCATCTCCTTCACGAAGCGTCCCAGGGGCTGCGCCGTGGGCAGGAGGTACGAGCCGTCCCCGGCCACGCGCACTTCCGCGCCGTTCTCGGCCATGAGGTGCGCCAGCCGGGCCGCGGCCACGGGATCGCGCTGATCCAGCGGCAGCCGGTAGAACAGGGCCGGATCCCCGGCCTGGATGCTGGCCTGGGCCATGCGGGCGCGGTTGCGGAGCAGGTCGCTTTTCAGGTTCGCGCAGGATTCCAGCAGGGCGTCCGAGGCGATGCGCTCGTAGTCCATGATGTCNNTGGGATCGATGTTGGCGGGGCTGGCCAGGCGGGCCGAGGCCACTTCCGTGAGCAGGCCCACGACGTTCTTCCACCAGCCCGTGTTCTTGGTGCCGCCGGGCCAGTAGGCGTCGAACATGGTGCCGTAGGCCACGCCGGCCTTGCCGGCCTCCTCCAGGCGCAGGCTCATGGTGCTGCCCAGCAGATCCACCGTGCGCCACACCAGGGGATGGACCTCCGCCGCCACGGGATTGGCGTAGGGCGGCACGAACATGCGGGGCCCCGTGGCGCCCATCTGGTGCTCGTCCAGCCACACCTGGGGGAACCACTGGTGGTAGGCCATGCGGTTCACGGCCAGGGATTCCTTCTGGGTGAGCATGTACCAGTCGCGGTTGTTGTCGTGGCCCACGTACGGGTGGTAGAGCCAGGGCAGCCGCCCGCCTTCGTACCGGGTGCCGAGCTGCTTGCGGTAGTACTCGGTTTCCATCACCTGGCCATCGGGGTTGAGGCTGGGCATCAGCAGCAGGATCACGTTGTCGAGGCGCCGCAGGGTCTCCGCGTCCTGCGCCGTGGCCAGGCCATGGGCCCACTCCATGGCCATCTGGGAGGCGGCGATCTCCGAGGCATGGATCGAACAGGTCACCAGCACGATGGCCTTGCCCTCCCTGGCCAGGGCCTCGATCTGCGTCTCGCTGAGCCCTCGCGGATCCGCCAGCTTCCGGGCGATCTCCTGGTACTTCGCCTTGTTCTTGAGGTTGGCCTCGCTGCTGATGACGGCCATGATGAGGGGCTGGCCGTGGGTGGTCCTGCCGAGGTCCTCCACCTGCACCCGGGGGCTGGCCGCCGCCAGGGCCTGGAAGTAGCGGGTGATCTGCCCGTAGTCCGCCAGCGTGCGGTCGGCCCCCACGGGCAGCTTCAGGAACTGGCTGGGCGACGGTGGCTCCGCCGCGGACAGGCCCGCGACGAGACAAAGGGCGAGGGCGGCGGTCAGGACGCGGCGCATGGTGCCTCCGGGGGTGGATGACACCATCATCACGAGATGAGGTATCCGGCGGAACCCTTTTTCCCGGCTGCCCTTATTTCAGGCCCTTCAGCCAGGCGGCCAGGGGCGCCAGATCCGCCAGGGGGGCGGCATCACCGTAGGCCGTGGCGGCATCGAGGCCCGTGAGTCCCGCCCGGGGCCGCGTCTCCCGCTTGAACAGGTGGTTGGCCTCGGGAATCTGGATCACCGCGCCCTGGAACCCGGGAGGCAGGACCTCCGGCTTCCAGGTCTGGATGTCCCGATCCCCCCAGGCCACGGCGCAGGGCACCGCCAGCCGCTGGGCGGCACCCCAGGGATCCAGGTCCAGGAGGTCGCGCACGAAGGTCCGGCTTTCGGGGCGGGCCAGGCCCCGGGCCAGGGCCGCCACTCCGGGCGCCACGCCGGAAGGCGCCTCCGGAAGGTCCCGGTTCTTCCGGATGGCATCCAGGGCCGCGTCCAGATAACCCAGGTTCTGGGCCGAGACGTCCGCCGGGGCCTTCGCGGCATCCAGCTGCCCCTTCACCTGGGCCCGGATGAGCTTGCCCATGCTCATGCCGGGCAGGGCCAGGAGCAGCGCGGCATCCGCCTCCCCCGCCGCCAGCAGGGACAGGAGGGCGCCTTCGCTGTGGCCCACGAGCAGCAGCTTCCTGCCCTTCGCCTCGGGCAGGGCGCGGGCGGCCTTCAGGGCGGCCTTGATGTCGCCCACCTGGGCGTCCAGGGAGATGTCGAGCCTGGGATCCTTGGCCCCGATGAACCGCTTGTCGTAGCGCAGGGAGCCGATGCCCTGCCCCTGGAGCCAGGCCGCCACGTCCCGCCCACCGTGGCTGGGCACCGGAATCAGGGGATTGGACCAGTCCCGGTCCGTGGGACCGGAACCGGCCACCATCACCGCGAAGTAGGGATGCCCTCCGCCCGCCTTGACACTGCCCTTGAGGGGAAAGGCATTGAAGCCCGGGAAGGCGAGGTCGCGATCCGGGGCGGCCTCGACCAGGGCCGGTGGCGTCGGGGGCAGGAACAGCAGCATGGGCACCTCGTCGTTTCCAGGATGCCGCAGAGCGCCCGGGGGCTCCCGGCAAAATGCCCCGGACCCGGCAGAATGGGTACCATGGGGGCATGAGCCTGCGGAACCAGTCCCCCTCGGAACGCCTCACCGCCACCCTGGCCATCGTGGCCCTGGCGGCCTTCCTCGGCGGCGGCCTCGCCTTCGTCGCCGGACAGGAACGGGCTGCCCGGGCCGCCGCCCCGCCGCCACCCGCCCAGTCGCGGCTGATGGCGGTGCTGGAGGGGGTCATGGCCCCCAACGTGAGCGCCGGGGAGGTGGCCGTCTTCCGGACCTGGATCCAAAGCGGCGCCACGCGGGAGGCGTACGCGCCGGTGGACGTCGTCGTATCCAACAACTGCGCCTCCTGCCACAGCCCCGGTGGCCAGTACCCCCGGCTCACCACCTACGAGGAGCTGCGCCCCCTGGCCCTGGAGGCTGCGGGCGGCAGCATCTACGCCATGCTCGGGGCCCGCGCCCTGCATCTCCTGGCGTTCCCCCTGGTCTTCCTCGTGGCCGCCTTCACCTACCTGCGGCGGGCCGCCTGGACCGGGCGCCGGATGCTCATGGGCGCCTGCGCCGCCGCCGTGCTGTTCGACGCGGGGCAATGGTGGCTGCGCCAGGGGCATCCCGGAGCCGCATGGGCCCCCTGGACCGCCCTGGGGCTCCTCGCCGCCGCCTACCTGGCCCTGGCGGGCGTGGTGCTGGCGGACCTCTGGCGCGGCACCACTGCAAGCAAGAGATAAAGACCACCGCCAAGACGCCAAGGGCGCCAAGCAAGAAAGGCTCTTCTTGGCGCCCTTGGCGTCTTGGCGGTGAAAAGGTGCTTTCCCGCCTTCGGCAGGCCGACCTACTGGGCGGTGGGTTCGTCCACGAAGTCCTCGTCCGACAGCCCGCTGTCCGGGGGCAGCTTGGCCAGCTGGGTCTTGACGAGTTCCTGGTGGTAGATCTCTTCGTCGCGCAGCTCCTCGAAGAGAGCCCGTACATCGGCATCCTGCAGCGCGGGCAGAGCCGCCACGAAGAAGGCGTAGGCCTTCACCTCGGAGGCCAGGGCCGCTTTCATGGCCTTGCGGGGGCTCATGAAGGCGCGGGCGGCGTCGTAGTCCGGTGCCTCCACATCGAAGATCATGGCCCGGCTGACCGAGCGGGGCGCATCGTCGAACAGCTCGGCCCGGCGGGCCGCCAGCTCCTGGCCGTGCTTGGCCTCGTTGATGGCCATGAGCCGGAAGAAGGCCGCCGCGTCCGGCGTGCGGTGCTGCTCCATCTGCGCCGCGAACTCCTCGTAGCGCTCCTTGGCCTCCTCCTCGATGAGGACCGCCAGATCGAGGGCATCCATGAGACTCAGGTTGGCAAAATCGATCCGCGTGGCCATGGTGTCCCTCCTACTTCTTGATGAAGAGGTCCAGGATGCGCTCCTTGGGGAGGGCGTCCTTGGACAACAGGGCCTGGCGCTCGCGCACCAGGGCATCGTAGGTGGGCTGGGGCTCGGGGTTCTTGTAGAACACGCCGAGGTGCAGCTTCTCGCCGTAGTGCTGGGCCAGGTCCATGGCCGCCAGGCGGTCCTCGGGATTGTGGCCGAGGTCCTTCAGCGACTCGCTGATGGCCTTGAGGCCCTTGATCTGCTGGGCCTCCTCGCCGTAGGTGACGCAGGGCGACTGGATGTTCACGAAGGCGAAGCCGGGGTAGCGGATGGCCTCCTCGATGGTGGCCGCCATGCCCGCGAGGTCCGTGGGCGAGGCCTGGGCCACGAAGCCGGCGCCGTAGGCCAGCACGTAGAGGAGCGGGTTGACGGGGTTCTCCATGCTCCCGTACCGGCTGGTGCAGGTGACCCGGCCCTTCTGGGACGTNNTCGCCATCGCCGCCCGCGGCCAGCACCAGCAGGTCGGGGTTGGCCAGCTTGATGCCCTGGGCGATGGGAAGGGAGCGGCCGTGGACGCTGTTGAAGCCGTAGGCCGTGGTGTAGCCCGGGATGCGGCTGGAGCAGCCGATGCCGGACACGAAGGCGATCTCATGGGGCGGGCGGCCGATGGCGGCCAGGGCCCGGTAGATGCCCTGCACCACGGAGAAGTCGCCGCATCCGGGGCACCAGATGGGCTTGAGGTCGCTCTTGTAGTCTTTCGCCTGGAATTCGCAGGTGGCGCTCATGGTCGACCTCACTCCTGGGGCTGGAGGTTGCCCTCGTGGCTGCGCTGCAGCTCCGAGAGGAGACGGTGGAGGGCCGCGACGATCTCGCCGGGCAGGAAGGGGTTGGCCCCGCTGCGGGCCAGGGACGTCACGCCCTTGGGCAGGTCGAGGTGCATGCGCAGCAGCTTGAAGGTCTGCGCCAGGTGGGTCTGCTCGATGACGAGGCCCTTCTGGACGGAGGCGAAGAAGTCGTTGTAGACGTTCTCGGCCACGGGATACAGCAGGTAGGGCACCAGCAGCTTCACGTTCAGCCCCTCGGCCTGGGCCATGGCGAGGGCTTCGCGGCACACGCCCGCGACGCTGCCCCAGGCCACCATGGCGATGGGCGCATCGGGGTTGCCCGTCACTTCGAACAGGTCCTTGCGGTCCTTCAGGGGATCGAATTTCTTGGTGCGCTTGTCGTTCATGCGCTGGTGGACGTTGCCGCTGTTCGTGGGCGCGCCGGATTCCACGTGCTCGATGCCCGAGGCCAGGTAGGTGCCGCCCAGCATGCCGGGGTGGCTGATGGGGCTGATGTGGTTCTCGGTCTGCTTGAAGCGCTTGTAGTCCACCAGGTCGGCGCCGGAGGGACGCAGCCGCTCGATGATCTTGAACTGGCTGGTGTCGATGGGATCCAGCGTCTCCTTGCGCGAGGCGATCTCCTGGTCGGAGAGGACGATCACCGGCGTCTGGTAGTACTCGGCGATGTTGAAGGCCTCGATGGTGATGCGGAAGGTGTCGGCCACGGAGGTGGGCGCCAGCACCGGGCGGATCACGTCGCCGTGGGCGGAGAAGGCCGCCGCGAAGAGGTCGGACTGCTCGGTCTTGGTGGGCAGGCCCGTGGAGGGGCCGCCGCGCTGCACGTCCACGATCACCAGGGGCAGCTCGGCGATGGTGGCGAGGCCCATCATCTCGGACTTGAGGGAGAGGCCGGGGCCGCTGGTGGCGGTCATGGCCTTCTTGCCCGCGAAGGAGGCGCCCACGGCNNCTTGAGGGGATGCTCCATGGCGAAGGCCCGGCCCGCGTCGAAGGCGCGCTGGTTGGCTTCGACCAGCTCCTCGCCCTTCTTGGCCAGCTTCTTCCGGATGCCCTTCATCACGGCCACGGCGCCGATGCCGAACCAGCCGGCGATGAGGCCCAGCACCACGGTGTTCTTGGCGCGCTCGGTGCCCGCGGTCTCCTTGGCCATGGCGGCGATGGGGACGGCGATCACCTGCAGGGGCGTCACGCCCACCAGCGGGATCTCGGTCTCCTTGATGCCCGTGGCGGCCTCGTAGATCACCACGGTGGTGCCCGCCACGGGCAGCTCGGCGCCGAACTTGAGGAAGTCCTCCCAGTTCAGGGCCACGGCCACGTCCAGGTTGCCGCCGGGATTCAGGATGGGGGTCGTGCTGATGCGCACGCGGCAGGAGGACTCGCCGCCGCGGATCTGGGAGCCGAAGCTCTTGGTCATCACGCCGTGGTAGCCCTCGGCCGCGGCGGCCTGAAGGAGGGAGTCGCCGGCGGAGACGATGCCATCGCCCCCTGAACCGGCCATTCCGAAGACAAGATCCTTGCGCATGGGCACCTCGGACTGAGGGGGGTGATGAACGGACACCGGGCCACATCCCGCCGCCCGGCGCCGCACGCTGGAAGGCGGAGTGGCGTCCACTCCACCCTACTCCCGCGGGGGTTTGCTTTTCATCACACCTTCCCGGCGCGGAGGCCCTGCCACCGCGGTGTCAGCCCAGCTGGGCGAGGTCTTCCGGGGCGCCGAAACTGAAGGCGGCGACCTCCAGGCCCCGCTCCTTGGCCTGGCGCTTCACCAGGCCCGCCAGGACCTTGCCGGGGCCCAGTTCGAGGAAGGTGGTGACGCCCTCATCCAGCAGCAGGTCCAGCGTGGCCTGCCAGCGCACCGCGCCGGGGATCTGGCGCACCAGACCGTCGCGCAGGGCCTCGGGACCTGAGACCGCGGCTGCGTCCACATTGTTCACCAGGGGGCAGACCGGCGCCTGGAAGGCGAGGCCCCGCAGGATGGGTTCCATGCGGGCCTGCGCCGGCTCCATCAGGGGCGAATGGAAGGGCGCGCTCACGGGTAGCTTCATGGCCTTGCGCCCGCCCCGGGCCTTGACGGCCTCCAGGGCCGCGTCCACGGCCTCCGCATGGCCCGCGATGACGATCTGGCCGGGGCCGTTGAAGTTCGCGGGCACCACGATCTTTCCCGTCGAGGCCGCGGCTTCGGCGCAGCTGGCCTCCACGTCGGCCAGGCTCATGCCCAGGATGGCCGCCATGGCGCCCACGCCCACGGGCACGGCCTCCTGCATGGCGCGGCCCCGCTCGCGGACCGTGCGGACCGCATCCGCGAAATCCAGCGCGCCCAGGGCCACCAGGGCGCTGTACTCGCCCAGGGAGTGGCCCGCGGCGAAATCCGGCCTGGGCAGGCGGTGGGCGAAGGCCCGGACCACCATGGTGCTGTGGGTGAGGATGGCGGGCTGGGTGTGCTCCGTGAGCTTCAGGGTCTCTTCGGGCCCTTCCGCCATGAGCTGCGACAGGGGGAAGCCCAGGGCCGCATCAGCCTCCTGGAGCACCGCCTTCGCGGCCGGCTCGGCTTCCGCCAGCGCCACGCCCATGCCCACCGCCTGCGACCCCTGCCCCGGAAACAGCCAAGCCACTTTGCTCATCGGAACCTCCAAAGATTCACCACGGAGACACGGAGGTCACTGAGGCAAACACGGAGAACACACGGAGATTCGCTTCTCGGTGCCCTCTCCGTGCTCCGTTCTCTGTGGGCTCCGTGCCTCCGTGGTGGAAGTGTTCAGTCCTGGGGGAGCAGCAGAGCCACCCGCTCCTGGATGCGCTCGTGGAGGCGGTGCTCGGCGGCCCGGAGGGCGGCGCGGATGGCGTTGCGCACGGCCTTGTGGTCGCTGCGGCCATGGCCGATGATGCTCACGCCCTTCACGCCCAGCAGCGGCGCGCCGCCGTACTCCGCGTAGTCGAGCTTCTTCTTGAACCGCTTCATGGCGGGTTTCGCCATCAGCCCCGCCAGCTTGGTGAGGGGGGTCGCCATGAAGCTCTCCCGCAGGCCGCCGATGATGCCCTCGGCCAGCGCCTCGCTGGACTTCAGCACCACGTTGCCCACGAAGCCATCGCAGGCGATGACGTCGAAGGTGCCGTTCCAGATGTCGCGGCCTTCGGCGTTGCCTTCGAAGCGGATCTCCATCTGGCGCAGCATGGCGGAGGCTTCCTTGGTCACGTCCGTGCCCTTGCCGTCCTCCTCGCCCACGCTGAGGATGCCCACGCGGGGCCGTTCGAGGCCCAGCACTTCCTCGGCGTACACCGAACCCATCACCGCGAACTGGGCGATGTGCTCCGCCCGGCTGTCCACGTTGGCTCCCACGTCCAGCAGGACCGTGGGGCCGCCCTTCATGTTCGGCAGGACGCTGGCCAGGGCCGGCCGGTCCACACCTTCGAGCTTGCCGATGACCAGACTGGAGGCCACCATGGCGGCGCCGGTATGGCCCATGGACACCACGCCGTGGGCCCGCCCCTCGCGCACGAGCTGGGCGGCCACGCGGATGGAGCTGTCCTTCTTCTCTTTGAGGATGCTGGTGGCCTTGTCCTCCATCACCACCGTCTGGGAGGCATGCACCACTTCGGCGCGGGCCATCAGCTCCGGCGTGAANNTAGAAGCCGCAGCTGGGGCACACGCGGTGGGGCAGCTTGGGGGTCTGGCAGTTGGGGCAGGTGCTGGCGCTCATGACTTCCAGCGCGTCGTGGGTGCGCCGGCGGTCGCGGCGGGCCTTGGAATGGCGGCGCTTGGGATTCGGCATGGCTTGCTCCTAGAGGTAAAACACAATGTTCCAGATTAAGGGTTTCAGGATTCCGGGTCCAGCTTGATTCCCGCCAGAGCCTTGGTCAGGGCCTTGTTGAGGGCGGAAGGAGCCTGCACAGCCTCCGGCTGGCACTGGCAGGGGCCCTTGTTCCAGTTCTTGCCGCAGGCGGGGCAGAGCCCCTTGCATGCGTCGGAACACAGGGGATGCATGGGGGACTGGAGCTCGAACTGCTCGCGCACCAGCTCGGCTTCGTCCAGGCTGTCCTCGGGCAGGAAGACCACGTCCAGGTCCTGGGTGCCCAGCGTGTGCGACCCGCGGCCCACCAGCTCGGGATCCTTGCTGCCCAGGAACTGGCTTTCCACGGCGAGGGGCCGGTCCAGGGGCGCGAGGCAGCGGCTGCAGGCGCCCTGCCACACCGCCTGGCCCTTCACCTCGAGGAAGACGTCGCCATCGGAGGCCAGGGCGAACACGGACCACGCCAGGTCCCGCAGCACCACGCCGCCCTCCAGCGCCACCTCGCTGGTGGTGCCGTTCAGGCGCAGGCCCTCGGCGGGCAGCTTGTGGAGATCGATCACTTGGGGGCTCCGGCGGCCGGGTCATCGGCCTTGGGCGCGCCGTCCGGCGGCGGCGCGCCGACCGGGGAGGCATTCGACACCTGGCCGGGAGTCCGCACGATGACGCCCGCATCTTCCGGGTTGCCGGGATCGCCCGCGCACTTCAGCTCGTAGGTGATCCGGGTGGACTTCCCCTCGTAGGGCTGCCCGAAGGGATCCTGGGCGGACATGCCGGGCTTGATGAGGCTTTCCTTCACCAGGGTGGAGTTGCCGTCGATCATGGCGTCGAAGCTGCCGAAATCCGGGAAGCGGCCATGCTTCAGGTAGTACTGGTCCAGGCCCTCGGCCACGATCTTCAGATCGTCCTGGGCCTTGAGGTAGCGCGCCTGGGCGGAGTGCTTCTTGTACTGGGAGAACCCCAGGGTGCCCAGCACGGCGATGATCATCATCGCCACCAGCAGCTCCAGGAGGGAGAAGCCGCGGTCTGGGCGGCAGGCGGGGTTCGGGGTCATGGGAGGGTCCAGAGAGAGGGGCTCGTCTGCGGCGCATCCGAGCGTTCCAGTGTGCCAGGAATGGCCTGAAATGCAAGGTTTCATCGGCTTCATGCCTCCTTGGCGCCTTCGGTTCCCCCGCCTTCGTCCACCGCCGGGGCGGGGAAATCCGCGGGCCAGGGGAAGTCCTTCGGAAGGGCCTCCAGCCCGCCCAATTCGGCCAGCCAGTACCGGTACGCCCGGAAGCTCATGCCCAGGCGCCGGCCCGCCTTGGTCTTCACCCCGCCCACGTCATCCAGGGCCCGCCGGAGGAAGTGGCCCTTCAAGGCGTTGAGCCAGGCCTCCAGATCGAAGCCTTCCGCCGGGATGGCCAGGGGCACGGGGCGGGCCAGCCCGTCCGAGGCGGCCTGGCCGAAGCCATCGGGCAGCAGGTCCCGGGTGATGGGCCCGCCGGGATTGAGCGCCACGCAGCGCTCCATGAGGTTCTCCAGCTCCCGCACATTGCCCGGAAACCGGTAGGCCAGCAGCTGGGTCATGGTGTCCGCGTGCAGNNAGGATGTTCAGGCGGTAGTACAGATCATCCCGGAAGGCCCCGGATTCCGCGCGGGCGCGCAGGTCCCGGTTGGTGGCGGCGATGACTCGCACATCCACGGGCCGCTCTTCGGTGGCCCCAAGTCGACGCAGGCGGCGTTCCTGGAGCACCCGCAGGAGCTTCACCTGGAGGGCCAGGGGCATCTCGCCGATCTCGTCCAGGAAGAGGATGCCGCCGCCGGCCTCCTCGAAGAGCCCCCGCTTCATGGCACCCGCGCCCGTGAAGGCCCCCTTTTCGAAACCGAACAGCTCGCTTTCCAGCAGGGCCTCNNTTGCCCGTGCCGCTCTCGCCCGTCAGCAGCACCGTGGTGTCGGCCCGGGAGACCTTACCGATGAGGGCATTGATCTTCCGCATGACCGGGCCCACGCCCACCAGCTCGCCCAGGTCCTGGGGCGGCGGCCCTTCGGGCTCCGTCGCCGCCAGCAGGCCCTTGAGGGTGGCGATCATGTCCTCGTGCTTGAAGGGCTTGGTGATGAAGTCCACGGCCCCCTGGTTGAGGGCCGCCACCGTGGTCTCCGTGGTGGCGTAGGCGGTCATGATGACCACCGGCGTCTCCAGGGCCTGCTCATTCATCCAGGTCAGCAGTTCGATGCCCGATCCGTCCTTGAGCTTCAGGTCGGAAAGCACGCCATCAAAGCTGGCCTCCCGCAGGGCCCGCTGGGCCTCCTCGATGCCCGCCACCGCCTCGCAGCCGAACCCCGCGCCTTCCAGGGCCAGGGTCAGGACTTCCCGGAGGCCGGGTTCGTCCTCCACCAGCAGGATCCGTTGGGTCGAGGTGAGGGACATGGCAGCCTGGAAGAAGTGACGCGTTGGGTCAGTCATCCTATCCTGAACCCTTTCCAGGAGTCCCGTGAAGCATGTCGTGTTCGCCCACCGGAAGCTGTCCTTCGGCGGCGGCGAGCGGGTGCTCATCGAGCAGGTCGCGGCCCTGGCGGGCCTGCCCGTGAAGGTCTCCGTGATCTTCCGCAAGGAACCCGGAAAGCGTGACATCGAAGCCGAGCTCCGCCAGCGGAACCCCAACGTGGCCGAAGTGCTCCACCTGCCGGGCGCCCTGGAGGCCGGCCGGTGGCTCTGGCGGACCCGCCCCGATCTCCTGGTGCTCTGCAACCACAAGGGCGTCCAGCGCGCCCTGCCCTGGCTGGCCCGGCTCGGCCTCCGCCTCCCCCTCGTCCCCGTCCTGCACGAGCACTACGAGCGCCACCTGCGCAAGTACCGCGGCGTGCGGAACCTCGTGGACCGCTGGATCTGCACCTACGATTTCACGGCCGCCGTGCGGGAGCGTCTCAGCGGCGCCCCGTGCAGCATCATCCATCCCCTCTACCCCAGGCCGGAGGCCGCGGCCATGACGCCGGAGGACCGCCTCGCCGCGCGCCGCCAGCTGGGCCTGCCCGGAACGGGCCCCGTGGTGGGCTACGTGGGCCAGATCGATGGCCGCAAGGACCCCTTGTCCGTGCTGCGCTTTGCAGAGGCCCTGGATGGAGACGCCTCCCTGCTCTACGCCGGGCGGGAGGAGCCCGGCACCGCCGCCGCCCTCCAGGCTGCGCTGGCGGCCTCGCCCCTCCGGGACCGCACCCGCCGCCTGGGCCCCCTGGCCGACCTGGGCCCCGCCTTCGCCGCCCTGGATCTCTACGTGATGACCAGCCGCAACGAAGGCTTCTTCCCCCTGGCCCTCATCGAGGCCCTGGAGCGGGGCGTGCCGGTGCTGGCGCCCACCGTGGGCGGCATCGGATCGGTGATGAAGGACGGGGAGGGCGGGTTCCTCATCCCCAAGCCCGATGACCGGCGGGCCATCCCGCAGGCTCTGCTGGAAGCCGCCGCCCGCCGCCTGGGGCCCCTGCTGGCGGACGGCGCCGCCTGGGAGGCCCAGCGCGCGAAGGCCCATGCCTTCGGCACGGCCCTCACCCGGGACTACGATGCCGCTGCGAAGTTCCGCGAAGCGGTGGCGGCATGGCTGTGATCCCCGAGCAGGCCACCTGGGTGCGCTTCCCGCGCTACATCGGCGACGCGGTGATGCAGATGTCGGTGCTCCGCCTCCTGCGCCAGCTCGACCCCGCGCCGCTGGTGGT
>DPRT01000160.1:23185-31432 GCA_003538615.1 Holophagaceae bacterium
CCCTTCTGGAAGGGCGAAGGGCATTGCCTGGACCGCTACCACAAGGTGCTCCGCCTCCGGTGGCCCGGGGCCCCCCCCATGCCCATGGCGGACTACACCTCGCCCTTCCAGGCGGAGCTGCCGGATCATCCCTACGTCTGCCTCATGCCGGGCGCCTCCACCGTGGCCAAGGCCTGGGAACCCGAACACTTCCGGGAGACGGCCCGCCTGCTCAGCGCCCGGGGCCTCCTGCCCGTGGTGCTGGGGGGGCCCGCGGAACGGGACCTCGGGGCCTTCGTGGCCGGGGACCACGGCCTGAACCGCTGCGGCGACACCCTGGTGGAAGCTGCCGCGTGGATGCAGGGGGCCTCGGGCGCCGTGGGCAACGATTCGGGCCTCAGCCACCTCGCCGCGGCCTGCGGGACCCCCGTGCTGGTGCTGTACGGCCCCATGGACCCCGGCATGTTCACGCCCTTCGGACCCGCCGTCCGGACAATCCAGCGGGATCCCCTGCCCTGCATGCCCTGCGGGAAGGACCACTGCCGCGTGGCGGGCCACCCCTGCCTGCGGGACCTGACCCCCGGGCGCATCTGCGCTGAGCTGGAGCCGCTCCTGCGCTGACAGGGCGGAATCAGGCGTAGGGCTGGTAGGACTTCTCCTCCACCAGGGTGGAGCCCAGGAGGACATTGATCTCGCGCTTGGCCTCGGCCCGGGCATCGTTCCGGAAATAGACCGACCGGGCCAGTTCCACAAAGGCCGGTCCGAAGTCCTTGGCCCGCTCGCAGTCCCGGATCCGATCCTCGATCTCCCAGAGCTCTTCGTTGATGGCCTTGAGCCGGGCCTCGACCTCGCCCAGCCCCGAGCTGAGGCCGTGGGCCTGGTTCCGCACGGGGCCCAGGGCCTCCAGTTCGGCCCGGACATTCTTCAGCTTGGCCGGGTCCTGGATGCGTTCCGACTTGATCGCCAGGATCGTGTACTTGTCGATCAGCTCGCCCCAGCTCACTTCGGTCATCACGGACATGGCGCATTCTCCAGTCCAACAGGATAGCGGGAGCAGGCGAATCGGACGCGAGGACAAGAACCCGGTTTCCCGGATAGAATTTCGATCCTCACCTTCCCCGCCGAGGCCCCATGACCCCTGTCCGGTATGTCCTCCCCCTGCTGGTGTGCCTGGCCCTGCAGGCCCAGGCGCCCGCCATCACCTTCGACAAGACCCACCACGCCTTCGGCCGCATCACCCCGGACCGGAAGGTGGCCGCCAAATACCGCGTCACCAACACCGGCAACGCCATCCTGAGCATCACCCAGGTGCGGCCCAGCTGCGGCTGCACGGCCACCGTCATCGGCAAGTGGTCCATCGCCCCAGGGGAAAGCACCGATCTGGAAGCCACCTTCGATCCCAAGGGGCTCAAGGGCGCCGTCCGCAAATCCATCGAGGTGGTTTCCAACGATCCCAAGGCCATGGCCACGAGCCTGACCCTGGAAGCGGAGGTGGTGCAGGAGATCATGCCCTCCGTGGAATCCATCTACTTCCACATGGCGCCCAGGTCCGCCACCACCCGGAGCACCCTCCGCTACGCAAGTGGCAATGGCGAGCCCGTGCAGATCGTGGACGTGAAGGCCCCCGGGGCCCCCTTCCTCGCCTTCGCCTACCGCCAGGAGGGCAAGGACCTGCTGCTGGAGGTGGCCTTCGATGGCCGGAAAGTGCCCGCGGGGCGGTTTCGCGGCGTGGAGCAGGCCACGGTCCGCTTCTCGAATCCCCGCATGAACCAGCTGCCCCTGAACATCCAGTGGGAGCTGAAGCCCTCGATCCAGACCACCCCGTCGGAACTGGTCTTCCAGGACGTCCCCGGGAAGGAGCTGCGCCAGAAGCTCGCCCTCAAGCAGGCCGATGGCCGCGCCTTCCGCATCACCGGGACCCGCTGCTCCATGAACGGCGTCCGCGTGGAGGGCCTGGGCCAGAAGGCCGCCTCCCAGGACCTCACCGTGGTGCTGCCGGCCTCGGTGAAGGCCGGGCGCTACAGCGAGATCCTGTCCCTGAACACCGACGATCCCGACCAGCCGGAATTGACGATCCGCCTGGCCGTCATTTTGAAGTAGGCACAAACCGTCAAAGCTCTTTCGAATTATCCTTCGCCCATCCCGGGGCGGGATAGCCTGGAGGGATGCCGGAGTCCCGCAGATCCCACCTCATCGCCGTGCTCTCCCTCACGGCCATCGCGGCCGTGTGGGGCGGCGGATTCCCCGCCACCAAGTACTGCCTGCAGGCGGGGCTGTCCGTGGGGGCCCTGCTCACCATCCGGTTTGCCATCGGCGCGGCGGGCCTGGGCCTGCTGATGCTGCTGCTCCGGGTGCCCATCCGCCGGCGGGACGCCCTGGATGGCCTGTGGCTGGGACTGGTGCTGGCCACCCTCTTCTGGCTCCAGACCGATGGCCTCCGCTTCACCACCACCTCGAAGTCTGGCTTCATCACCGGGCTGTACGTGATCTTCACGCCCATGGTGGCCCTGCTGGCAGGCGACCGGTTGCGCCTCTCCCACGGCCTGGGCGCCCTGGTGGCCCTGCTGGGGCTGGCCCTGCTGGTCCGCGAGCCCGGCGCGGCCCTGGGCGGCTGGAACCGCGGCGACTCCGAGACCTTTCTGGCGGCGGTGCTCTGCGGGTTCCACATCGTCATGACCGCCCACTTCTCCCGCCGGTCCTCCGGCTGGGTACTGGCCTTCATGCAGGTGGCTGTCACAGGGCTCATCTCCCTGGCCATCACCCTCGCCCTGCCCGCGCCGCACGGTTTCCAGGGCGCCGGTGTCGCCCTCTCCCGCGGCGGCACCTGGATCTCCCTGGGCTTCATGGGCCTCCTGGCCACCACCCTGGCCTTCTATGTGCAGAGCACCATGCAGGCCCGCCTGGGCGCCACCGAAAGCGCCGTGATCTTCAGCACCGAGCCCGTGTGGACGGCGGCCATCGCCATCAGCGGCTTTGTCCCGGGGATCCGCGAGCACCTGTCCCCCGCCCAGCTCGCCGGCGGTCTCCTGATCCTGGCGGCCACCATCGTGGCGGAACTGGGGCCGAGGCTGCTCCGAAGGCTCCAGCGTCCGGAACCGGAAGAGGCCATCGGATAGCCGGTATCCTGGACGGAGAGGAGTCGGGCATGTTCATCGTCACAGGCGGCGCGGGATTCGTGGGCAGCAATCTGGTGCGGGAGCTGAACCGCCAAGGGCACTCGGACATCCTGGTGGTGGACAACCTGGCGCGGGCGGAGAAGGCCCGGAACCTGGCGGACCTCACCCTCTCGGACTACATGGACAAGCGCGAGTTCCGGGCGCGGCTCGACGCGGGAACGCTGGATCTGCGGCCCGAGGCCGTGTTCCACAACGGGGCCTGCTCCGACACCATGGAATCCGACGGCCGCTACATGATGGAGAACAACTTCGGCGATTCCAAGGCCCTGCTCCACTGGTGCCTGGCGCGCAAAGCGCCCCTGGTCTACGCCAGCAGCGCCGCCACCTACGGGGCCAGCGCTGACTTCGAGCCGGTGCCCCGCAACGAGGGGCCGCTCAACGTGTACGGATACTCCAAGCTGGCCTTCGATCAGCATGTGCGGAGCCTGATGCCCGCCATCCAGAGCCCCGTGGTGGGCCTGCGCTACTTCAACGTCTTCGGGCCGCGGGAGCATCACAAGGGCCGCATGATGTCGGTGCTGCACCAGCTGCTGCGCCAACTGAAGGAGGGTGGCGCCTGCCGTCTCTTCCAGGGCACGGACGGCTACGGCGATGGCGAACAGCAGCGGGATTTCATCTTCGTGGGCGACATCGTGGCCATCAACCTCCACTTCGGCGGCGCAGGCATGGCGAAGGGCATCGTCAATGCCGGCACCGGGAAGGCCCGCAGCTTCAACGACATCGCCCGGGCCCTCATCACCCATCTGGGCCAGGGGCGCATCGACTACATCCCCTTCCCTGACGAGCTGCGCGGCAAGTACCAGAGCTTCACCCAGGCGGATGTGCGCAGCCTCCGCGCGGCAGGCTACACCGCCCCGTTCACCGAACTGGAAGCGGGCATCGCCGCGACGCTGGCGGAGATCTAGGTTCTTCCCGGATCCTCGAGAAGTGCCTTCTGTGGCTCTCTGCGCCCTCTGTGTTCCGGTTTTCTATCCCAGGGCGGGCCTTCAGGCTTTGCGGTCCAGGATCACCAGCGTCACGTCATCTCCGAAGGCCGCGGGCTGATTGAAGGCGCGAGTCTGGGCGATGACAGCGCCTGCCGCTTCCTCGGCGTCGGCCGGCAGCTCCGCGCAGATGCGCCGCAGGCCGGCTTCCTCGAGCATGGTCCGGTCCTCCCGCTCCACTTCCACCAGGCCATCCGTGTAGAGCACCAGGCGATCTTCCGGCAGGAATTCAGCGTCGTGCTCCACGAAGGGCAGCTGGGGGTCGAGGCCCAGCATGAAGCCCTTGCCCCGGAGAACCTCGGAACGCTGGAGCCCACCCTGGGAGCCCCGCACGATGCGCAGCGGCGCGCAGTGGCCCGCCACCACATAGCGGATGCGATCCGCCGCGGGGTCCAGGCGGCCCAGCCAGGCCGTGGCGAACTGCTCGGCCAGGGTGGAGCGGCAGAGGTCCTCGTTCATCCCCTGGGCCCAGGCCAGCGGCTCGCCGCCCAGCCGCACCTGGTTCTCGAAGGAGGTCTTCACCATGGCCGAGATGAGCGCGGCGGTGACACCATGGCCGCTCACGTCCGCGATCATCATGGCCGTGCAGCCGTCTGGCAGGGGCAGGACAGCGTAGATGTCCCCGCCGATGCCTGCGGCCGGCAGGTAGCGGTGGGTGTAATGCACGCCTGGAGCCTCGCCCGGCAGCTTCGGGAGCAGGCCCATCTGCAGGGCCGCAGCCAGGTCCATCTCCTCCCGCACGCGCTCCTGGAAGGCGGTCAGCTCCTTGTTCTGGCGCTTGATCTCCTTTTGCATGCCGATGAGTCGGAACGTGGAGTCCACCTTGGCCAGCACCTCCTGGGCGTGGAAGGGCTTGGAAATCATGTCGTCGGCGCCCAGCGACAGGCCGCCGATGCGCGAAGCCGTGCCATCCAGGGCCGACAGGATGATGAAGTAGATGTCCTGCGTGGCCGGGTCGCTCTTGACCCGCTTGCACAGTTCGTCCCCCGGCATCTCCGGCATGCGCAGGTCCGAGATGATGAGGTCGGGCTTCAGGCGGCCCATTTCCGCGAGGGCGTCCAGGCCATGGCCTGCGGTCAGGACCTGGTAGCCCGCCCGCTTGAGGTAGAAGCTGAGGATGTCCCGGATGGGGGCTTCATCATCCACCACCAGGACCACGCCTTTGGCCATTAGGCTCCCCCGGGGGACGGAAGCCGCATCAGGCGCCGCGGAGCGCGTCCTGCTCGGTGGCGAAGATGGAGAAGTAGTTGGTGAGGTTCGTCTGGTCGAAGGTCTTCTTCACCGGTGCGGGAAGGCAGCAGAGGTGCAGCTTCCCGCCGGACTTGTCAACGCTGTTCCGGGCGGCCACGAGCAGGCCCAGGCCCGAGGAATCGATGAAGCTCACCCCTTCCAGGTTGATCACCAGGAGCTTCGGCTGCGCGGTGGCCACCGTTTCCCGGATCACGTCCCGCAGCTGGGCGGTCACCTCGAAATTGACCTTGCCCTGGATCGACACCACAGAGGCGGTGCCCTCTTGGCGGGTCTGGATGTTCAACATGGTTCCTCCTGGAGAATTCCCTGAAGCACTCTTCGACGGGCAGCATCGCGCTGGCGCTGCTTGTATTCCGAATGGGATGCAGGACCAGATCGTGAGCTTTGAAACCCTGATTGTTCCATTACTTGGACTTCATGTGCGAAGAAGAAAGTAAACTCCTCCTGTTCCTGGATCAACTCTGGAATGCGGGCCTGCTCCGCGAGTTCCGCCAACCCCAGGTTCCGGAGGCGGGTCTGGAGGGTTTCCAGGGCGGGGGCCCCCGGGCCCGGCAGCCGGATCAGCGTGCGGGCCGTGAATTGGATGGCAGAGTAATCCTTGCTGGAGAAGGGGTTCTGCTCGAACGTGCCGGGCTTGAGGGCCAGGGTGTGGCTGAGGGCCCGCCGCTCCTCGGCGCTGAGATCGTAGATCTGGAACAGGGGCGGCATGGCTTCCGTCCAGGCCGCCAGGGCCTCCAGGTCGATCATCAGGTTCCGGCTGCGGCTGGGCTTGATGTGGGTGGGCATCAGCACGTGATGATCCAGCAGGAAGCGGATGACCATGAGCACGCCCAGCTGGTCTTCGGCCACCAGGCGGATGCCGATCTGGTCATAGATGGTCTCGGCCACGTTCTCGGGCTTGTGGAGCATCTTCAGGAGCATGGACACGCGGTCCTTGTTCTCCTTGCGCTCCACCGTCACCAGCGGCACCTCGTAGGCGCCCCGGAGCAGCCAGCGGTCCCCCTCCTGGACCAGGTACTGGTCGTAGCGGCTGAACACCTGGCGCTGGATCTCCGGCAGGAAGCGCAGGTTCACGTTGTGGTCCACGTGGAAGAGGGTGTGCATCACGCGGAGGATGGCGCAGGACCAGCGCCCGTCCAGGGTGCGGGGGCGCTCGGAGGCCCAGACCAGCAGGTCCAGGGGATCCTCCACATGCCGGAGTTCGTTGGGCACGTGGAGCTTCGTCCCCTCCAGCACCACGCCTTCGAGGAAGTCGATGGCGTCCTCGTAGACCCGCCCCACATGGGCCCTCTGGATCGGGTTGCCCATGTTGTAGCCGTAGTTCAGGGCGAAATTCCAGGCCTCGTCATGGGACTGGATGCGCAGCCCGTCGAGATCGATGGGCGACCCCCCGCCGAGGATCACCTGGGTGACCTCCGGGGGCATGGGGAAAAGGGCGTGATGTCGCATGACGTCCAGCATCTTCTTTATCGGCTCGGGTCGTGAATCATAAAAAAACGGGGCGCCCGGAAATGGGGCGCCCCGTCGGAAACCGGTTTCGTCCTACTTGATGGCGAAGGCGGCGACGAGCACGTAGATCACGAGGGCCTCGATGAGGGCCAGGCCGATGATCATGGTGGTGCGGATGTTGCCGGCNNGCCTGGGGGTTGCGGGCCACGCCCTCGCAGGCGGCGACCACGGCCTTGCCCTGGGCCAGACCGCAGCCGGCGGCGGCGATGGCGAGGGAGAGGTGGGCCACGAACTGGCCTTCGAAGAGGCTCTTGGGAGCGGCGGGGGCGCCCTGCGCGAAGGCGACGGCGGCCAGGGTGAACAGGAAGGCGGTGGTGAGGAACTTCTTCATGGTGGTGCTCCTAAGTGGTGCCGTTGGGGTTCGGAATCCCGTAGGCGGTTGAAATCTTTTCGCGTGCGAAAAACGCGAGCGGGCAAAGCCCGCTCACGTTTTTCGTAGGATCAATGCTCGTGGGAAACCGCGCCACTCAGATAGATCGTGGCCAGCATCGTGAACACGAAGGTCTGGATCAGGCCGAAGAAGAGGCCCAGGAACATCATGGGCACGGGCAGCAGCAGGGGCATGAGGCCGAAGAAGATGCCCGCCACCACGTGCTCGCCCGCGATGTTGCCGAAGAGACGCAGGGAGTGGCTGAGGATGCGGCTGAGCAGGCCCAGGATCTCCAGGGGGAACATGAGGGGCGCCAGCCACCAGATGGGGCCGGCGAAGTGGGCCCAGTACTTCACGAAGCCCTGTTCCCTCATGCCGTGGAAGTTGTAGTAGCCGAACACCACCAGGGCCGCGCCCAGGGTGACGTTCCAGTTGCTGGTGCCGGGGCTCAGGGCCGGAAGCAGGCCGAAGAGGTTGTTGAAGAAGACGAACAGCGCCATGGTGCCGATGAAGGGCAGGTAGCGTTCGCCGTGGTGCGCGATGTTGTCGTTGATCATGTCCTTCAGGCCGCCGACCACGCCTTCGAAGGTCTGCTGCAGGGGGCCGGGGATCCGGGCCAGCTTGCTGCGCACGAGGGTGGTGAGCAGCATGGCCAGCAGGGCCGCCAGGGCCGCATTCAGCAGGTGGTCGTAGCGTTCCAGCACGGACAGGGCGGCCCCGTGGGCGAATCCGGGCCAGGGGTGCTGCTCCAGATGGAGCACCTGGGTCAGCCACTGGGCGAACAAGGATGCGTGGTGTTCCATGTCGGTCAGACCTCAATCAGGCGGCGTGGCTTCGGGTTTCCGGAAGGCCAGACCCAGCGCTTCCAGCAGGATACCGGCCACGAAGAGAAGCACTCCAAGGGCCAGCGGCAGGGCCTCCGCCGGGTATCTCCCCATCATCCCACGCAGCACCAGCGCGATCAACGCCAGTTTGCCCA
>DPRT01000160.1:31505-33647 GCA_003538615.1 Holophagaceae bacterium
TCCCAGAAGGCCGCGGCGATGCCCCAGGCCAGGCCCGCCCACTGGCCGCGGGCGGGATGGCCGAACTGGCTCCCGATCCACCGGCCCAGGAAGAAGCCCAGGGCGATGCAGAGGGGGAAGGTGAGCCCCAGAGACATGAGGTCGCCCCACAGGGCCCGTTCGCCGGGATCCGCCCCCTCACTCCGCTTGAAGATCACGTCCACCCCAGAGAAAAGGCGAGGGCACCCCGCGCCCTCCAGTGTACGCCGGAGGGCAGGAAGGGCGCTCCCCGAGAGGAAAAGCAGAAGCCCGGCAAAACCGGGCTTCTACTCAAGGAACCCCTGGGTTGGATCAGATCCAGGTGATCTTCGCGGCCCAATCCACCAGCCAGGGGCCGAAGGCGGTTCCCACCAGGACCAGAGCGCAGGCCAGGGTCACGATGAAGACCGAGGCCGCACCCATGGGGACGGCTTCGCCATCGGGCTCCCGGAAGTACATCTGGTTCACCACGCCCAGGTAGTAGTAGGCGCTCACAGCGCTGGTGAGCAGCGCGATGACCGTGAGGGTGACGAAGCCCTGCTCGATGGCCAGCTTGAAGAGGTAGAACTTCCCGAAGAAGCCCACCAGGGGCGGGATGCCCGCCAGGCTGAGCAGGAAGATCATCATGGCGAAGGCCAGCACGGGGTGTTTCTTCCCCAGGCCCCGGAAATCATCGATGCGCTCGCCCTCACCCTTGCCCTGGAGGTAGATCACCACGGCGAAGGCTCCGGTGTTCATGACGATGTAGATGAGCATGTAGAGCCACACGGCCTGGGCCCCGGCCCTCGGGTCGCCCGACAGGACGCCCAGCAGCATGTAGCCCACGTGGGCGATGCTGGAGTAGGCCAGCAGGCNNACACGCAGGAAGGCGGCCAGGGCGGCGGCCTTGGGGGCCGTGGCCATGAAGGCGGTGATGGGCGTGGGGGCGCCTTCGTAGGCGTCCGGCGACCACATGTGGAAGGGCACCGCCGCCACTTTGAAGGCCATGCCGATCAGCACCATGAGCACACCCGCATAGACCAGCAGGTTGCTGCTGGCCGGTGTGAGGGCCAGGGCCCGGTTCAGGTCCGCCAGGTTGGTGGTGGTCCCGCCTGCGGCGCCGTAGAGCAGGCTGATGCCGTAGACGAGGATGCCGCTGGAGAAGGCCCCCAGCAGGAAGTACTTCATGCCCGCTTCCACGCTGGTGGCGCGGTCCCGCAGGTAGGCNNAGCATGCCCGCCAGGGAGAACAGGATCAGGGCGTAGTACTCCACCGTCTGCTGCTTGAGGCTGTTGAGCAGCCGCACGCTGAGGGCCACGGCACCGGCGGCGCCCAGGATGCAGAGCATCTGGAATCCGCGCGTGTGGCCGTCCATGCGGAACATGCGGGAGAAGCCCTCGCCGTCCGCCACCCGGCCCACCAGGATCGCCGTGATCGCCAGCACCACCAGAGTGATGGGCGCCCACCGGTGCTTCTCGTTCCGGTTGAAGAAGAGGTCGCCGGGCCAGAGCATGAGCGTGGCCACGGCCATCAGGAAGAGTTGGGGCGTGATGAGATGCGTGTCCCGGAGGAGCGCATCCAGAAGCCCCTGCGCGAAGCCGGTCATCAGTGGCCTCCGCCGTGGGCAGGAGCGTCATGGGCGGGTTCGGCGTGAGAGGCAGGAGCCTCGTGGCCAGCCGGGGCGGCGTCATGGTGGGCGGCGGGAGCCGTCATGCCCTGCATGCCGAGCTTGCGGGCCTCGGCCTGCTGCGCAGCCAGGGCCTGGGCGGCATGGAAGCCAGGAGTGACCTGTTCGACGAGCTTCCGCACGGGGGCATCCATCACGTCCATGACCGGCTTGGGGTAGAGACCGATCCAGAAGGCGACCACGACCAGGGGCGTGAAGTAGAGCACCTCCCGCAGGTTGAGGTCCTCCATCTTCTCGTTCACGGCGGAGATGGGTCCGAACATGACGCGCTGGAACATCCAGAGCATGTAGGCCGCGCCGAGGATGATGCCGAGCGTGGCGACCACGGCGGCCCAGGGGAAGGCCTGGAAGGAGCCCATGAGGATCACGCCTTCGCCGATGAACCCGTTGAGGACCGGGAGGCCGATGCTGGACATGGTCATGATCATGAAGATGGTGGCGTAGATGGGCATGCTCTT
>DPRT01000160.1:33809-43208 GCA_003538615.1 Holophagaceae bacterium
GTGTGGAAGGGGAACATCGGCACCTTGATGGCGAAGCCGATGAAGAAGGCGAGGGCCATCAGGTGCTGGTAGGTCTTGGACTGCTGGGCGATGACGGGGGCCATGGCCTGGAAGGATTCCAGGGAGAAGTTGTAGGCGCCCGTGGTCTTGTGCTGGAGGAAGTAGATGGCCAGGATCGCCACCAGCATCAGCACCGAACCGGCCAGGGTGTAGAGGAACAGCTTGATGGCGGCGTAGAGCTTCTGGGGGCCGCCCCAGATGGCGATGAGGAAGTACATCGGCACCAGCATCACTTCCCAGAACAGGTAGAAGAGGAACATGTCCTGGGTGATGAACACGCCGAGCATGGCCGTCTGGAGCACCAGCATCCAGACGTAGTACTCCTTGTGGCGCTCCTCGATGGACTTGAAGGAGCAGGCGATGGCGATGGGACCGATGAAGGTGGTCAGCAGCCAGAGCAGGAGGCTGATGCCGTCCATGCCCACGCTGAACTTCACCCCCAGGCTGGGGATCCAGTTCCAGGCGGCGGCCCACTGGACCGCGTCGCTGGTCCGGTCATAGGCGAACCAGAAGGGCAGGCTCAGCAGCAGGCTGGCGATCATCACCAGCAGGGAGCCGATCTCGAAGACCCGGCGCTGGTCCTTGGGCACGAGAAGCAGGACCAGCGCCCCCAGAAGGGGCAGGAAGGTCGCCACCAGCATCAGTGTCGTGTTTGCGGTGAACATGGGGACTCCAAACCATGAAGGCCAGGCGGGGGAAGGCTAGGCGAGAAATTTCCAGAAGGCGAAGACGAGGAAGCCGAGGAACATCACGAAGGCGTAGTGCTGCACCCGGCCGGTCTGGAGGCCGCGGAAGACCTGGCTGGTCTCCTGGACGATGTAGGCCGTGAGGTTGACCGCGCCGTCCACCAGCTTCTGGTCCACCCAGTGCATGAGGTTCGCCCAGACCAGCGTGACGCGGGCGGCGCCGTTCACCATGCCGTCCACCACCCAGGTGTCGAAGCTCCANNTGGGATCCACCTTGTAGATCCACCAGGCCAGCCCCATGGCGCCCAGCGCCCAGATGTTTGCGAACAGCATGAGGACGTACTCGATGGCCGGGATGCCTCCGTGGGCGCCGTGGTCCGCGGCCTTCTGGTAGAGGATGGGGTGGATCCACTCGCTGAAATGCTCCCCGCCCAGGAAGGACAGGCTGTGGGGAACATTCAGGAAGCCACCCACCACCGCCAGACCGGCCAGAATGGCCACGGGCAGCCACATGCGCCAGGAGACTTCGGCGGGACCGTGCCCGTGGGCCTCGTGGCCGTGGGCCGCAGGGGCGACGTGACCATGCGCGGCGTGGGCGTCGTGGCCATGAGCATGCGCAGGGACATCGTGGCCGTGGTCNNCCATGCCCGTGGGCCTCGGAAGGCACCGTCAGGCCGTGGGGATCGTCCCCGGCGCCCCGGTAGTTGCCGTAGAAGGTCATGGCGATGAGGCGGGTCATGTAGAAGGCCGTGCAGAAGGCGCCCAGCATGCCCAGGATCCAGGCCACCAGGTTCAGGACGGGGCCATTGTAGTGGCCGTGGTTGTACCAGCCCTCGAACACCTTCCAGAGGATCTCGTCCTTGGAGAAGAAGCCCGAGAAGGGGAAGATGCCGGCGATGGCGAAGGTCGCCAGGATCATGCTCATGGCGGTGATGGGCATAAGCTTCTTCAGGCCGCCCATGTTGCGCATGTCCTGCTCGTGGTGGCAGGCGGCGATGACCGCGCCGGACCCGAGGAAGAGGCTGGCCTTGAAGAAGGCGTGGGTGAAGACGTGGAACATGCCGGCGCTGAAGGCCCCGGCGCCCATGCCCATGAACATGAAGCCCAGCTGGGACACGGTGGAGTACGCCAGCACCTTCTTGATGTCGTACTGGGCCAGGCCCATGGTGGCGGCCACGAAGGCCGTCAGCGCGCCGAAGGCCAGCACCACGGCGAGCGCCGTCGGCGCGTTCACGTAGATGAAGTTCAGCCGCGTGATCATGTAGAGGCCGCTGGTCACCATGGTGGCGGCGTGGATCAGGGCGCTGACGGGCGTGGGGCCCGCCATGGCGTCCGGCAGCCAGACATAGAGGGGGATCTGGGCCGACTTGCCCATGGCGCCCACGAAGAGGCAGCAGCCGATGAGGTTGAACCACCAGGTGGGGCTCGCTGTGTGGCCGTAGAGGGTGATGGCCGGCAGGTTCGCGATGCCGCGGACAGAGCCCATCAGCGTGTCGTAGTCCAGGGTGCCGAAGATCTGGAAGATCAGGAAGAAGCCGATCATGAAGCCGAAGTCGCCGATGCGGTTCGTGACGAAGGCCTTCTTGCCGGCGGCGGCCGCGTACTCCTTGTCGAAGTAGAAGCCGATGAGCAGGTAGGAGCAGAGGCCCACGCCCTCCCAGCCCAGGAACATCATCATGATGTTGGAGCCCAGCACCAGGTTCAGCATGCTGAACACGAAGAGGTTCAGGTAGGCCATGAAGCGGTAGTAGCGGCCNNGTGACCAGCAGGGCCATGCAGCCGCTGAGCACGTCGAACTTGTAGGCCCACTCGATCTTGTAGGTGGTGAGGCCGCCCAGCACCCGGGCGCCCCCGATATCGAACCAGGTCCACAGGCTCTGATGGAGGGACCGGCCCTCCGCCGGCAGGCCCACCAGCTGGACGAAGTGCCAGACGGTGAGGAGGAAGGCCGCGCCCACGCTGCCCAGGGCCAGGAAATCCACGATGGCGTTGTTCTTCAGCCTGCGGCCGCTGAGGCCGTTGATGAGGAAGCCGAAGAGGGGCAGGAAGGGGATCAGCCAGAGCAGGCTGCTCGGCTGGGTGGCGGCCGTCACAGCGGCGTGCGTCAGGGTCATGTCGGCACTCATGATCGTCGTCATCCCTTCAGCAGGTTGATGTCGTCTACCTGGACGGTGTCGCGCTTGCGGTAGAGGGCCACCACCAGCGCGAGGCCCACCGCCACTTCCGCCGCGGCGAAGCCCATCACCAGCAGGGCGAAGGCCTGGCCGGAGACGGAGCCGCTGTGACGGGCGAAGGCGATGAAGTTCAGGTTCGCGGCGTTGAGCATGAGCTCCACGCACATGAGGATCACCAGGGCGTTGCGGCGGATCAGGACGCCCGCGATGCCGATGGAGAACAGCAGGAAGGAGATGAGGAGGACCACGTTCAGGTTGACCATCACACCCGCTCCGTCTTTGCCAGCACCACCGCGCCCACCAGGGCCACCAGCAGGATCACGCTGAGGATCTCGAAGGGCAGGAGGTAGTCGGCGAACAGGCCGCGGCTCACGGCCTGGGCGTTCTGATGGGCCACGTCCAGCCCCTGGGCGAGCTCGGGCCGCAGGACCAGGGCTTCGGGGGAGGAGGCCCCGAAGATCACCTTGCGGAAGACGCCCACGAAGGCCGCCGCGCCGATCAGGACCGCCGCCACCGCGTAGCGCGACTGCAGCTGGAAGACCTCCTTCTCCTTCTTCTTGCTCATCTCGACGAGCATGACCACGAAGAGGAAGAGCACGACGATGCCGCCCGCGTAGACCAGGATCTGGGCCATGCCCAGGAACTCCGCTTCCATCGAGAGGAAGCACCCCGCCACGCACAGCATCGCGAAGAGGAAGCCGAGCACGCTGTGCACGGCGCTCCGGGAGGCGATCATGAACGCGGCGCCGCAGAGGGCCATGACGCCGAAGATGGCGAACATGTTCCGGCCGATCGTTTCGAATAGATGTTCCATGGGGCGTCCTCGGAAATGCGCGAAGGGGTTGGAATCAGTCGTCAGCCACGCTGAACTTGCCCGCCGGGGAGGGCTCGAACATGTTCTGGCCCAGGCCCTCCATCCCCAGCGAGAAATCCTCGCGGTTGTAGGTGGCCAGCTCGAACTGGTGGTTGAGGATGATGGAGTCGAAGCCGCAGCTCTCCACGCAGAATTCGCAGAAGATGCAGCGCTCCATCTCGAAGTCGTAGCGCACGGGGAAGGGCATCTTGCGCCCCTCCTTCTTGCCCTTTTCGATGGTGATCACCTGGGTGGGGCAGATCTTTTCGCAGGCNNACGATGTGGAACGGCACCTTCCGGCGGTTGGCCGTGAAGAACACCTTGCTGAAGTGCTTGCCGGTGATGGCCAGGCCCTTGGCGATGTCGAAGGGGATGAGGGTCCTCAGGATCTTGTTCATGGACGGCCCCTAGACGGCGAAGCAGCGGACGAGGGCCGCCAGCAAGAGGTTGAACAGGGTCATGGGGATCAGGTACTTCCACGCCACGCTCATGACCTGGTCATACCGGTAGCGGGGGATGGTGCCGCGGACCCAGATGTAGGTGAAGAGGATGAAGATGATCTTCGCCACGAAGAAGATCGCGTGGGGCTCGCCGAACCAGGACAGGAACCCGGGCAGGTAGGGATTCAGCAGCCCCTGCAGGCCGAAGGGCAGCAGCCAGGGCCCGCCCAGGAAGAAGCCCGAGGCCAGGGCGGCCACGACGGTCATGTTGATGTACTCGGCCAGGTAGAAGAAGCCGAACTTCATGCCGGAATATTCGGTGTGGAAGCCCGCCACCAGTTCGTTCTCAGCTTCGGGCATGTCGAAGGGGAGGCGGTTGGTCTCCGCGAACCCACAGGTGAGGTAGAGCAGGAATCCGAGGATCTGGGGCGCCAGGGCCCAGGCGGGGAGCCCGATGGCCATGCGCGCCGACATCTCGCTGAAGTTGAGGCTGCTGGAGAGGACCACGGGGGCCAGCAGGCTGAGGGCCAGGGGCACTTCGTAGCTCACCATCTGGGCCGCGCTGCGCAGGCCGCCCAGCAGGGGGTACTTGGAGTTCGAGGCCCAGCCGGCGAGGACGATGCCGTAGACTCCCACGCTGGCCACGCCCAGGATCCAGAGCAGGCCCACGTTGATGTCGGCGATGCCGCCGGACACCGGCAGCCCTCCCACGTAGGGGAACCAGGCCGGGAAGGTGAAGAAGGTCCCGGGCACGAAGGAGATGGCGGCGAACACCACCACGGCGGCCACCATGCTCAGGGCCGGAGCGATGAAGAAGACGAACTTGTCCGCCTTCGCCGGGATGATGTCCTCCTTCAGGATCAGCTTCAGCACGTCGGCCACGAGACCGGGGATGCCACGCCAGTAGGAGAGGACGGGGATCCGGCCCCACTTCCACATGCCGCGGTTCATCCAGCCGGTGATGCCCACATGGCCGCTGGCCACGCGGGTGGAGCCGAGCCGCTGCTGGAGGTAGCCGAGCACCTTGCGCTCGGCGAACACCGTGAGGGGGACGACGACGAATACGAAGATCACCACCAGAACGCACTGGATGAGCGTGATCACGAGGGACTGGGTCAGGGTCGGAGTCGGCATGGCTTGGGATCCTCGTCGGCTAGCGGTCGATCTCGCCGAGCACGATGTCCAGGGTGCCGATGGCCGCCACGATGTCGGCGATCAGGGCTCCCTCAGCCATCTTGGGCAGGGATTGGAGGTTGATGAACCCGGGGGCGCGCACGTGGAACCGGTAGGGGTTCAACGAGCCCTTCTCGCCCACGAGGTAGTACCCGATTTCGCCCTTGGGGGACTCGGTCGCATGGTAGACCTCGTTGACTTCGGACCTCAGGATCTTGGGCAGCTTCGCCATGACGGGCCCTTCGGGCATGCCGTCCAGGCACTGCTCGATGATGCGGGCGCTCTGGCGCATCTCCGCCATGCGCACCAGGTACCGGGCGTAGGTATCCGCCTCGGTCCGGGTGGGCACCTCGAAATCCATCTCGGCGTAGGCCGCGTAGGGGAAGGCCTTGCGGATGTCGTAGGCCACGCCCGCGGCGCGGAGCACGGGGCCCGTGACGCCCATGGCGATGGCATCCTCGGCGTTGAGCTTGGCCACGCCGATGGTGCGCTTCTTCCAGATGCGGTTCTCGCTGAGCAGGTTCTCGTATTCCTCGAGGCAGGCGGGGAACTTGGCCAGGAATTTCCGGGCCATCTTCTCGAAGCCGGGAGGCAGGTCCTCGCGCAGCCCGCCGATGCGGAAGGCCGTGGTGGTGAGGCGGGACCCGCAGAAGGCCTCGTTGAGGTCGAGGATGTCCTCGCGCTCGCGGAAGGCATAGAGGAAGACCGTCATGGCCCCGATGTCCAGGGCGTGCGTGGCCAGCCAGATCAGGTGCGAGGCCAGACGGTTGAACTCGTTGAGCATCGTCCGGATGTACTGGGCGCGCCGGGGCACGGTGATGCCGAACAGCTTCTCGTTGGCCTCCACCCAGCCCAGGTTGTTGGCCACGGCGGAGCAGTAGTCCATNNACGCCCCGGTGCAGGTAGCCGATGATCGGCCGGCAGTGCGTGATGGTCTCGCCATCCAGCCGCAGCTTCACCCGGAGCACGCCGTGCGTGGACGGGTGCTGCGGGCCCAGGTTGATCTCCATTTCCTCGTTCTTGAACACCGTCCGCTCCTAGTCCGCCTTGGGTTGCTTCAGGTTGATGCCCAGCTGGCCGGCCTTCTGGAGGGCGATGCGATCGAGCATGCCGCCGCGGTCCTCCCGGAAGGAGATGTCGCGCTGCCCCCAGCCCACGGTGGGGTAGTCCTTCCTCAGGGGGTAGCCTTCCCAGTCCTCGGGGCAGAGGATGCGGGTCATGTCGGGGTGGTTCGCGAAGCGGATGCCGAGCATGTCGTAGGCCTCGCGCTCCATCCAGTTGGCGCTGGGATAGGCGGCGCAGGCGCTCTCGGGCGCGAAGCCCTCGGGCACGAGGATGCGGAGGCGCAGGCGCTTGCGGCGGCTGATGCTCGTCAGGTGATAGACCACGGTGAACGCGAAATCACTGGCCGCCGGATAGTGGGTGGCGGTCTGGTCCGCCAGCATCTCGTAGGCCAGCTTGCGGTCGTCCCGGCAGAGCATCAGCGCCTCGAAGATCGCCTCCTTGGCCACCTGGCAGACCAGCTCCCCGGCCTGCTCGAAGATCTCCTCCACCTTGTCGCCCAGACAGGCCTGGAGGTGCAGAAGGTCCGGGTCCTGGGCCTCCTGGGGCCACGGGGTCTTCAGGTCGTTGTCGTCCTTGCGGGGCACGGCGCGGACGGGGGGCTTGGGCGCGTCCTTGCCCTCGGCCTCGGCCTTCGCCTTGGCCGTCTCATAGTCGGCCAGCGACTTCTGCCACTTGGCCTCGTCGGCCTCGGCGGCGGCCTTCTGCTCGGCCAGGTAGGTCCGGTAGCTCGGCAGGGGCACGGTCTTCGGCATGACGATCTGGCGGTTCGGGGCCGCCTTGTAGTCGTAGACGTAGGGGCCGGCCGGGGCCTCTGGGACTTCCGGGGCCTGGGGGACGTTCGGGTCCGTCATCAGCCGACCTCCTCGAAGATGTCCTTGTACCGGTCGGCCAGGCTGCTGGTCATGATCTTGTCCTGGAGTTTCATGAATCCGTAGATGAGCGACTCGGGCCGGGGGGGGCAGCCCGGGATGTAGACGTCCACGGGGATGACCTTATCCACGCCCTGGACCGTGTGGTAGGAATCGAAGGGCCCGCCCGCGGTGGCGCAGGAGCCCATGGCGATCACCCACTTGGGCTCGGGCATCTGGTCGTAGAGGGTCTTGATGATGGGGGCCATCTTGTAGGTCACGGTGCCCGCCACGATCATCAGGTCGGCCTGGCGGGGGGTGGCCCGGAAGATGCCGGCGCCGAAGCGGTCGAAGTCGAAGCGGCTGGCGCCGGCGGCCATCATCTCGATGGCGCAGCAGGCCAGGCCGAAGGTCACGGGCCACACGCTGGTGGCGCGGGACCAGTTCATGACCTTCTCCACCTTGGTGGTGATGAGGATGTGCTCCAGGGCGGTGGGTTGGTTCATGCGGCACCTCGTGTGCCGCACGCCTGCGGCGCTTCGCTACGCAACGTGGCGCGCTCCTGCTTCGCGCTCATTCCCATGTCAGGGCTCCCTTGGACCAGATGTAGCCGTAGCCGAACAGCAGCAGGAACAGGAAGAGGCCCAGCTCGATGAAGCCGAACAGGGCCAGTTCCTTCATCTGGATGGCCCAGGGCATCAGGAACACCGTTTCCACGTCGAACACCAGGAACATCACTGCCACCAGGTAGTAACGAACGGAGAACTTCTCCCGGGCCTCGCTGGTCGTGGCGATGCCGCACTCGTACGTCGCATACTTCGCGGCGCTCGGCCAGCTGGGCCGCAGGAGCCACGACAAATTCCAGATGATGATCGGCAGGGCCACTGCTACCAGAATCAGAAGCAGGATGGACGCGTACCCACGCATGGAGCCTCCAGGACGAAAGCAATTGTGGCCCGCGGGTCGCGGGCGGGTCAACGCTGGAAGCCGACCGCTGCATCCATTGTGACCCATGTCCGATTCCGGCCATCCAGGCCAGCACACCTTCCAGTAGGATGATCCCATGGCCCCTTCGAATCCCCCGGACCCCGCGGACGCCGTCGAGACCGGCGATCCGGCCCTGACCGACTTCCGGCCCGCCCGGGAGCTGTACCCCACGCTGGACCTGACGCGCGAGCCGGTGGAGTTCGCGCACTTCCAGGCCATTTCCCTGGATCTGATGCTCAAGCACCATTTCGTGCCCGTGCAGGAGCGGGAAGGGGTGCTGTGGCTGGCCATGGCCGACCCCCTGGACATCCCCACCCAGGATCTGCTGAGACAGCAGCTCAAGCGCCCCCTGCGCTTTGCCGGGGCCCCCCTGGCCCAGATCCAGGAAGTGCTGAAGAAGTCCGAAAGCGGGCAGAAGGTCATGGACGAGGCCGGCGAGGCCCTCAAGATCCAGGTGCTCCACGAAGAGGATCTGGATGACGAGGTGCTCGACCTGGAGCGGCTCACCGACAAGGATGAGGCGCCCATCGTGCGCCTGGTGGACACCACCATCTTCAACGCCCTCCAGCGCCGGGCCTCGGACATCCACCTGGAGACCACGTCCACGGGCTTCCAGATCAAGTACCGCATCGACGGCAGCCTCTATGCCGCAGCCGACCCCATCGACCGCCGCTTCGCCTCGCCCATCATCAGCCGCATCAAGGTCATGTCCGAGCTGGACATCGCGGAGAAGCGCAAGCCCCAGGACGGGCGCTTCAAGCTCAAGGTCCGGGGCCGCGCCATCGACTTCCGCGTGAGCATCATGCCCACCATCCACGGCGAGGACGCGGTGATCCGCATCCTCGACAAGGAGAACCTCACCGAGGAATTCCAGGCCCTCAGCCTGGAGATCCTGGGCTTCTCCGACCACGAGCTGAAGCGCCTGCGCCGCTTCGCCCGCGAGCCCTACGGCATGTTCCTGGTGACGGGTCCCACGGGCTCGGGCAAGACCACCACCCTCTACGCCGTGCTCAGCGAGATCAAGGCCCCCGAGGACAAGATCATCACCATCGAGGATCCCGTCGAGTACCAGCTCGAGGGCGTCACCCAGATCCCCGTGAACGAGAAGAAGGG
>DPRT01000123.1:0-5771 GCA_003538615.1 Holophagaceae bacterium
AGCCGGAGGGCCCGATGAAGGACATCACGGAATGCTTCGCCACCTCGAGGTTGATGTCCGACAGGGCCTGCTTCTCCCCGTAGAAGAGGTTCAGGCGCTCGATGCGCAGCATGGTGGGCGCCGACAGGACGGAGGGATCCGTCAGGGGAAGGTCCGGCGCGGCGGGCCCCGCGGCCGGGCGGCCCAGGGGCGCCTGGCCGGCGTGCGGCAGCCGGGCGGGTTCCGGCACGGGGCGGGGGGCGTCGATGTCCATGTCGATGGCTCCGGTTCTCATCATCAGAAAGTGCTCCCCCCGAGGCGTTCCCGCAGCTTGCGCCGGAGGTTCAGCGCGAACAGGTTCAGGATGACCACCACCAGCAGCAGCAGGAAGGAGGCCATGAAGACCATGGGCTTGGCCGCCTCCGAATTGGGGCTCTGGAAGCCCACGTCGTAGATGTGGAAGCCCAGGTGCATGAACTTGCGGTCCAAGTGGAAGAAGGGGAAGGTGCCGTCCAGGGGCATGGCAGGCGCGAGCTTCACCACGCCCGTGAGCATGAGGGGCGCGACCTCGCCGGCGCCGCGGGCGATGGCCAGGATCAGCCCCGTGAGGATGCCGGGCGTAGCGCTGGGCAGGACCACGTTCCAGAGGGTCTGCCACTTGGTGGCGCCCATGGCCAGGCTGGCCTCGCGCTGGGAGCGGGGCACGGCGCCTAGGGCCTCCTCCGTGGCCACCACCACCACGGGCACGGTGAGGAGGGCCAGGGTGAGGGAGGCCCAGAGGATGCCGCCGGTGCCATAGGTCGGGGTGGGAAGGCTGTCGGAGAAGAAGAGCTGGTCGATGGTGCCGCCCAGGCTGTAGACGAAGAAGCCCAGCCCGAACACGCCGAACACGATGGAGGGGACGCCCGCGAGGTTGTTGACGGCCACGCGCACCGCCCGCACCAGCCAGCCCTGCCGGGCGTACTCGCGGAGGTAGAGGGCCGTGACCACGCCCAGGGGGACCACCAGCACGGACATCACCATGACCATCATCACGGTGCCGAAGATGGCGGGGAAGATGCCCCCCTCGGTGTTCGACTCCCGGGGATCGTCGGCGATGAATTCCCAGAGGCGGGACAGGTAGACGGCGAGCCTGCCGGGTCCGTCCAGGGCGTTGGGACTGAGCAGGCGCACGATGCCGCCCAGGGGGACCTCCTTGATCTGCCCCTCCACGGTTTCGAGCCCGACGGTCCAGGCCCGGGCGTCTTCGCGGGCCTTTTCGAGGCTGGCCTGCAGGGTGTCGTAGCGGGCCTGCAGCGCGGCCGTCTGGGCATCCAGCGCCGCGGCGGCCGCCGCATCCCCCCCCTGATCCGCCTTGCGGCGGGCCAGGCGGAGCTTTTCCATGCGGTGGTTGAGTTCGCCGATCTGGTCCTTCTCGATGGACTGGATGTGCCGGCGGAGCCGGGCGGCTTCCGGCAAATGCAGGGTGGCCTGCCGGAGGGCCTCGGCGCCGCTGGCGGCCCGCTGGCCCTGGTGGTCCAGGAAGGCCACGCGGCCGATGAAGGCGCCGTATTCGAGGCGCTCCACGAGGACGGCATCCAGGGGGCGCTCGGGGGCGCCCAGGCCATCGGAGGGAATCCAGCGGAAGTCCTGGCCGTAGAGGTCGCGGTTGCCCACCCGGACCTGGATCCGGGCGGGTTCGCCGCCCAGGGCGGCCTCGTGGCCGGTGAGTTCGCCCAGCACCGGGCCCTCGGGCGTCTGGATCTGGACCAGGGGGCTCGGCCAGAAGTAGCCCAGGCCCTTGGAGGCGATGAAGCCCACCAGCCCGAGGATCATGGCCAGGCAGAAGGCCAGCACGGCCCCGGAGGCCCATACGAAGACCCCGCCCCGCCGGAAGTGTTCGGCCACTCGGCTCATCAGATGGACTCGTAGCGGCGCCGCAGGCGCTGGCGGACCAGCTCGGCGACGGTGTTGAGGATGAAGGTGAAGATGAAGAGGAGGAAGGCCGCCAGGAAGAGCACCCGGTAGAGGGTCCCGTGCAGGGGGGCCTCGGGGATCTCCACCGCGATGTTCGCGCTGAGGGTCCGCATACCGTTGAAGGGGCTCCAGTCCATCACCGGCGTGTTGCCGGTGGCCATGAGGACGATCATCGTTTCGCCGATGGCGCGGCCCAGGCCCACCATGGTGGCCGAGAAGATGCCGGGGCTGGCGGTGGGGAGCACTACGCGCCAGGCGGTCTGCCAGGGACTGGCGCCGCAGGCGAGGCTTGCGGAGGTGAGCGAGCGGGGCACGCTGGAAAGGGCGTCCTCGCTGATGGTGAAGATGATGGGGATCACGGCGAAGCCCATGGCGAACCCCACCACCAGGCTGTTCCGCTGATCGTAGGTGACGCCCATGGCGGTCTGGAGCCAGGTCCGGTAGCTGCCGCCCATCACGGCCTGCTCGACCCAGGGACCCGCCAGGCTGGCCAGCCAGAGGCCCACGAGCAGGACGGGAACCATCCACAGGACTTCGCGCCCTTCCCCGAACGCGTTCCGGAAGGGGCGGGAGAGGCGCCCCCAGAACGGGGCCAGCGCCAGCATCAACAGCAGGACGACAAAGGGGTAGACGAGCACTTCCACCGCCATCCGCTCCAGCAGCGGGGCCATGACCAGGCCCGCCAGGAAGCCCAGCACCACGGAGGGGAGGGCCGCCATGATCTCCACGGTGGGCTTGATGACATTCCGCAGGCGGGGCGTGGCGAACTGCGAGGTGTAGAGGGCGCCGAGCACGGCCAGGGGGAAGGCGAAGAGCATGGCGTAGAGGGTGCCCTTCAGGGTCCCGAACACCAGGGGGATGAGGCTGAACTTGGGCTCGAAATCATCGGTGCCGCCGGTGCTCTGCCAGACCTGCTCGGGCTTTTCGTAGCCCTCGTAGTGGGTCTTGCCCCAGAGCAGTCCGAAGCTGACCTCAGGGTGCGGCGCGTCGAGGGTCCAGAACCGGAGGCCCCCGGTGGCCGCATCGGCATGGAGGATCAGGTCGCCCCGGGGCGCCAGGGCGGCCAAGCCCCGCCCCTCGAGGGGGGCGGAGAAGAGGCGGCGTTCCGTGGTCAGGTGGTCCACCACCGCCTGTTCCGGGGTCCAGGCGAGGAAGCGCTTGTCCCGCTGGCTGGGCATGAAGCCGAGCACGGGGCCCTGGAGGCGGGGGAAGGCATGGAAGCGCTGGAGCTGGAAGGCCTCGCCCACGCGCACCCGCTGGTAGGCGGCGAGCCCGCCTTCCCGGCCGCCCACCAGGAGGCTGGACTGACCCAGGGCAAAGCCCAGGGACTGGATGGGCTCGCCGAAGGAGGCGGAGGCCAGGGCGGTTCCCGCCTCCACATCGAGGTCGAGGAGCTGCCCTTCCAGGGTGCCCACGGACAGGTTGCGGCCATCGGCGCTCCAGGCGGCGGCGGTGGGCGTCAGGCCCGCTTCGAGGGGGATGGGTTTCCATGCGAGGGGCGCTGGGGTGGCCTCAAGGGGGGCGTCGGCCCAGCCGAGGCCCTGGTCCAGGAGCACCACCACGCGGAGGGTCTGCCCGCCGCCCAGGCCGTCGCCCTCGATCAGGCGGAAGTGCAGCAGCTCCCTGGGCTGATCCCTGAGGGGAAGGTCGCCCTGCCAGCGGGTTTCCAGGGTCCACTGCGCGGGGTCGTTCTCCCCGGCGGGTTTGGTCCAGGCCAGGCTCAGGATCGACAGGCGGCCATCCGCCCCGATCACGAGGCTTTCGCCCTTGGCGTTGGGCCGGGTGAAGGCGCGCCAGGGCCTGGGGGGGCCTTCCGCAGGCGCCGGGAGGGCGGCCCCGGTGGGGAGACGGAGGGCGCGGACCCCTTCCCCAGCGGACAGGAAGACACCGGCTTTCCCGGCCTCCTCCAGCCAGATCCCCCCGGCCGGGAGGGCGCTGGCGGTGCCGGCGGGCCGGACGAGGGGGGGCAGGAAGAGGGGCAGGGCCTCCTTGGTGATGAACAGGAGCATGGCCAGCACGGCCCCGATGATCGCCAGGCCCCCGCCGGAGATGGCGAAGGCCATGAAGCGGTCCATCCGCTGCGCCCGGGTCTGGTTGGGGGGAGTGCTGGCCATGGGGCCTCGCCGCATTGGGCCCAGGGGCCCAGGATCACACAAAGGCGTGCCGGGGGATCCCGGCACGCCTACAGGGTAAGGATCTAGTTCAGCTTGGCCAGTTCGTCGGCTTCCATCTTGGCGGTGAGGGGGAGGAAGCCGTCCTTCACCACGATCTCCTGGCCTTCCCGGCTGAGGGCGAACTTGAGGAACTCGCGGGTGAGGGGATCCAGGGGCTTCTTGGGGTTCTTGTTGACGTAGATGTAGAGGTAGCGGGACAGCGGATACTTGCCGGAGAGCGCGTTCTCGTAGGTCGCGGCGAAGGCGGCTCCGCCGTTCTTCTTCTCATCGGCGAGGGGCAGGGCGCGGACGCCGGAGGTGGTGTAGCCGATGCCGCTGTAGCCGATGGCGAAGCGGTCCGAGCCGATGCTCTGGACCACGGAGGAGGAGCCGGGCTGCTCTTTGACGGTGTCCTTGAAGTCACCCTTGAAGAGGGCGTGCTCCTTGAAGTAGCCGTAGGTTCCGCTGGCGCTGTTGCGGCCGTAGAGGCTCAGGGGCCGGGTGCCGGCGTCGCCGGTCAGGCCGAGGGCGCCCCAGGTCTTGATGTCCTTGGCGTGGCCGCCTTTCCGGGTCTTGGAGAAGATGGCGTCCACCTGCTGCATGGTCAGGGACTTGATGGGGTTGCCCTTGTTCACGAAGACCGCCAGGGTGTCGATGGCCACGGCCACCTTGGTGGGCTTGTAGCCGAACTTCTTCTCGAACTTGTCGATCTCCTCGTTCTTCATCTCCCGGCTCATGGGGCCCAGCTGGCTGGTGCTTTCGATGAGCGCGGGGGGGGCGGTGGTGGAGCCCTTGCCCTCCACCTGGATCTTCACGTTGGGATACTTCTTGTTGAACCCCTCGACCCAGTAGGCCATGAGGTTGTTCAGGGTGTCGGACCCCACGGAGCTGAGGTTCCCGCTGATCCCGGAGACTTTCTTGTAGGTCGTGACCTTCGGGTCGACCTTGATGGCCTGGGCGGAGGCTGCCAGTCCNNTTCGCAAATAAGTGGGTTTAATGCTTGGAGATCCTGTGGGTCGATCGAGGCACAAGCCTTTGTCCCCGGGGATCGCGACCATCCCTTTTTTCCAATCCGGGTGGCCGAAGTCAGGGCAGGGCCCCCTTCGGTTTCCCGACCTCCCATCCCGCCATCCATCCCCAAAGGCCGCCGCGCAGGTCCTGCGCCAGCCGCAGCCTGGGAACCACAGGAGCATCCTTGAACCCCAAGAAAATCATGATGATCAATGCCACCGATCCGGAAGAGATCCGCGTGGCCACCCTCATCGACGGCGTGCTGTTCGATTACGACGTCGAGTTCCTCCACAACGAGAAGATCAAGGGCAACCTCTACAAGGCCAAGGTCGTCCGGGTGGACACCAGCCTCCAGGCGGCCTTCGTCCACTTCGGTGGCCAGAAGAACGGCTTCCTGCCCCTGGGTGAGCTGCCCCGCGACATGAGCGGCGACAGCCGCCGCGGCCGCATCCAGGACGTGCTCCAGCGGGACCAGGAGATCCTGGTCCAGGCCGTGCGGGAGGAACTGGGTTCCAAGGGCGCCATGATGACCGGCCAGGTGAGCCTGGCGGGTCGCTACCTGGTGATCACCCCCGGGAACCCCGTGAACGGCATCAGCCGCAAGATCGAGGGCACCGACGAGCGCCGCCACTTCAAGCAGCTCATCGACACCCTGGACATCCCCGAGGACAT
>DPRT01000123.1:5867-18722 GCA_003538615.1 Holophagaceae bacterium
AGCGGCGGGGCCCTGGTGCTGGACCAGACCGAGGCCCTGGTGGCCATCGACGTCAACAGCGGCAAGACCTCCGGCGACGGCGTGGAGGACATGGCCTTCAAGACCAACATGGAGGCCGCCGAGGAGGTGGCCCGCCAGCTGCGCCTGCGCGACCTCGCGGGCCTCATCGCCATCGACTTCATCGATATGAAGCGNNAAGATCAACCGCTTCGGCGTGCTGGTCATGACGCGCCAGCGCATCCGCCCCAGCCTGCAGCATGTGAACCACGAGTCCTGCCCCACCTGCGCGGGCACCGGCAAGGTGAAGACCATCGAGGCCATGGCCCTGTCCGTGGTGCGCAAGCTCCATGGCATCCTGGCCAAGGGCGGCATCGGTGAGATCCGCGTGAAGCTGGCTCCTGCCATCGCCGCCGCCGTGCTCAACGAGAAGCGCCGCGACCTGGCCCAGATGGAGGAGGAGAGCGACGCGAAGGTCCTCATCCAGGCCGACTGGTCCATGTCCTACGGCGAGATGTCCGCCGAGATCGAGCGGGCCGAAGAGGTTCCGGCCGAGAAGGCGGCCCCCAAGCCCCACCGCGAGAAGGGTGCACCCGAGGACGAGACGGTGGTCCTGGGCGGCGACAGTCCCATCTCCTTCGACAAGGCCCTGGGTGTCCATGGCGAAGGCCCCAAGGATGCGAAGAAGGAAGCCTTCAAATACGACCGCCGCGATCTTCAGCGGGCGGCCCTGGACGAGCGGGAGCGTCTGCGCGCCCTCTTCGAAAGCGCCAAGCCCGAGGACGAGGAGGACGAGGAGGGCGCCGAGGCGTCTGGCGACGAACCCAAGGGCGAAGGGGCCAAGCGCAAGCGCCGCCGCCGGCGCCGGAAGGGCGGGGCCGAACGGAACGGCGAAGCCGGGACCGCGTCCACCGAGGACCGCGGCGAACCGGGCGTCCGGAAGGTCTTCCAGGACGAAGCCCAGCCTGAGCCCCCCAAGGCCACGGCGGACCTGGTGGCGAGCCTCCTGACCCCCAGCCCCCGTCCGCGGATCGGCGCGGCCCCCGCGGCCGTGGCCGAGGCCCCTGCCAAGCCCAAGCGGACCCCCCGGGCGAAGGTGGTCTCCGCCCCTGAGCCTGCGGCGCCGCTCGTCTCCGAGCCGTTGGCCGAGGCACCTGCCAAGAAGAAGGCCGCGCCCAAGGCCAAGGCCGCCAAGGCGCCCGCGAAGAAGGCTGTGGTCGAGAAGCCCGCCGAGGAAACGCCCAAGCCCAAGGCCACCCGCACCAAGAAGGCGAAGGCGGAGTAGCCGGCCGTGTCCATCTACTGGCTGGCCCCGCTCGCATCCCTGGCCACCCTCCTGGGTGGCTGGGGTGTGGTGCGCTTCCTCCAGGGACGCGCCCAATTCATGCGCCTGCTTTCGGGCGTGGCGGCGGGCTACCTGCTCTCCGTCACCGTGGTGCGCATCATTCCGGAATGCCTGGAGGACAGCCGCGGCGGCGAGCACAACGCCCTGTGGATCCTCGCGGGCTACCTGCTGGTGCACATCATGGAGCACGGCATCACGCTCCATTTCCACTACGGCGAAGAGACCCACAAGGATGGTTCGCCCCTCAGCGGAGTGCTCGCCCTCGTGGGCCTGTCCCTGCACAGCCTCATGGATGGCGTCGCCATCGCCGCGGCGCTCTCCACCCACAGCAACCTGGGGCCACTGGTGGTGCTGGGCATCCTGTTCCACCGCATTCCCGAGGGGGGCACCATCGCCTCCATCTTCCTGGTGCGGGGCTTCGGGAACCGGGGCGCGCTCATGGCGGCGGGAACGCTGGCCCTGGCCGCCCTCGTGGGTTCTGCCGGGCAGTCCATGCTGAACCTCCCGACGGGTCCGATCCTGGGGCTCACGGCGGGGTTGGCGCTCTATGTGGCCAGCTCGGATCTGCTGCCGGAAGTGCAGAAGGTCTCAGGCCTGCGCAGTACGGTGGCCCTCCTGAGCGGGGTGGGGATCTTCCTCCTCAGTGCGCGGCTGCTGCCGCACCAGCACTGATCGCGCCATGGCGCTCCCCGGGAGGACCCGAGGCCTGATGCTGGGTGCCCTGCCAGTCCTGCTGGCGGCCCAGGGGCTGCCGGAGATTCCGCTGCCCGTGCCCCTGGAGGCGCCCACGCCCGTGGAACTGCTGCCGCTCCGCCCCTTCCGGGTGGAGGCGGGCCCGGGTCTGTCCCGGGTGCCCTTCGACTGGCGCGGGGACCGCGTCAGCGAGCAGGGCGACCTGTGGATCCTGGAACAGGGCGCCATCCAGGCCGAGGGCCTGCTGCTGCTGGCGGACCGTATCGAATACCACATCACCGATGGGCGCCTGGTGGCCCAGGGCCATATCCGCCTGGAGGGCCCCGGCCTGCGCCTCCGGGGAGAACGCCTGCAGATGGACTGGGAGCGCCGCTCCGGCGAAGCCTGGGCCCTGCAGATGGACCTGCCCCCTACCTGGGTGCTGCGCTCGTCCCATGTGGCCTTCACCACCCTGCGCACCTGGTCCTTCGATGCGGTGGAGCTGAGCCCCTGCGCGGAGGAGAACCCGGGATGGAAGGCTCGCCTCTCTTCGCTGAAAGTGGATCTCGACGGCTTCGCGACCCTCTGGAATGCCCGGATCCAGCTGGGATCGCTCCCGATCTACTACGTCCCCTATGCCCTCTATCCCGCCCAGGCGGAGCGGACCTCGGGCCTGCTTCCCCCGAAACTCGGCATGTCCAGCACCTTCGGCACCACCGTGGGGCTCTCCTACTACCAGGCCATGGGGAACTCGGCCGATGCCACGCTGTCTCCGGAATACTTCGCCAAGGAGGGCGTCCTGTGGGGCGGCGAGATGCGCTGGCGGCCGGACCTGACCCACTCGGGCAGCGTCTCGGGCCAGACCATCCACCAGCGGAGTCTCGATACCCGCCGCTACCGCTATTCGCTCAAGGAAGTCTGGCAACGCGAGGATGGATGGCAGCTCACGGCTGATGTGAACCAGGCTTCGGACAACCTGGTGGATGCGGATTTCGGCAAGGGCATCGGCTACCTGGGCGCCACCAGCTTTGATTCGGCCCTCTACCTGGGGCGCAGTTTCACCTTCGGGAGCCTCAGCCTTTCGGCGGCCGAGCAGCGCAGCTTCTTCTACACCAAGGACCAGGGGGACCCCTTCTACAGTCCGGATTTTCCGGCCTCCCTCCGGCGGCAGACGCTGCCCCAGGCGGAGTTCCGTTTCTTCCCCGTGGCGCTGCTGGGGCCGCTCTACCTGGATGGCGGCATCCGGCTGGGGCGCTTCGCCTACCGCATCGAAGGCAGCGAGACGACGCCTGGGCAGTCCTACGCCTGGGGCCGACAGGATGCCAACACCCGCATCCACGGGCGCCTGGGACAGTGGGGTCCCTTCCGGGCGGACTTCGAGGCCATGGGCCGGGCCACCCACTACGGCGCGAGCCTCAGCTCCCCGGTGTTCGATCCCGAGGGCGGGGCCACGGATACGGTGGTGGACCCCGCCACCAGCCCCTTCCAGGTGGACGGCGCGGCGGCCACGCGGTACCTGGTCTCGGGGCACCTGCGGCTGTCGGGACCCCAGGTGGGCCGGAGCTTCAAGGAGGTCTCGATCCTCGGCTACAAGGGCGAGCTCAAGCACGTGGCCGAGCCCTATTTCGGATGGACCCAGACCAGCCTGTACGGCGAGGCGGGGACGCTGCCGCGCTTCGATACCGTGGATTCCTTCCCGGGCGTGAATGAAAGCGCCTCCGGCGAGCGGAGCTTCGAATTGGGCCTCAAACAGCACATCCTCGGGCGTCCGGGCTCCGGCGCCGGATTCGCGGACCTGGCCCGCCTGCGCATCGCCACCCGCTACCATGCCTCTCCCATCATCCTCAGCGACGGGCGCTACAAGAAGGGCTGGGCCAGCGTGGACACGGACCTGGACGTGGAGCCGGATGAGCGCCTGCGCATCAGCCTCCGGCGGTCCTCCGACCTGGGCGCCGGAGGGTCGGATGATGCCCTGAGCCTGGACCTGAAAGCCAGGGACGGTAGCCGCTTCAACCTGGCCTACTTCTCCACGGGCATCAACCGCTTCCTGGTGCGCCAGAAGGGCCTGCAGGTGGGCGGCATCCAGCGCGCCTGGGACGACCGGCTCCGTCTGGAGTTCAGNNCTGACCCTCCGCGGGCTGGGCGACCTCTTCAGTTTCCGCCGCTGATGGCCCGGGGCGGGTGCTCGCCGCCGCCGGCCACCACCACCCGGTTCCGGCCGAGGCGCTTGGCCTGGTAGAGGGCCCGGTCCACCAGGGTCAGCAGGGCGGATGGGCTGTGGGTGTCCGGGCCGCCCACGCCGAAGCTCATGGTGGGGAAGATGATCTGGCCGGCGGGCAGGACCATGGGCTCTTCATCGATGCGGCGCCTCAGCTTGTCCGCCACCTCCGCGCCGGCCTTGAGGCTGGTTTCGGTGAGCAGCACGGCGAACTCCTCGCCGCCGATGCGGAAGGCCAGATCGGATTTCCGGAGGCCGGTCCGGATGCGCGCGGCCATCTGGCGCAGCACCTCGTCCCCCACGGGATGGCCGAACCGGTCGTTGATGAGCTTGAAGTGGTCCACATCGCCCAGCAGCAGGACGAAGGCCCGGCGGTGGCGCTCCCATTGGCGGACGGCGTGCTCCAGGTTCTGGTCGAAGGCGCGGCGGTTGAGGAGCTCGGTGAGGGGATCGGTGAGGACCTCGCTGCGGAGGGCCGCGGCCTCGATTTCCAGCATGCTGCGGCGTTCGCGGAGGTCATGGATGGCAGATTCGTATTCCGCCTGGATGCGCCGGGCATGCACCCATTCGATGGCCCGCCGACAGGCGTGGAGCAGCCGTGGGGCAGAGAGGGGCAGGGGCACCCAGTCCGAGACGCCCGCCAGGAGGAACCTGCGCTGGGTGGCTTCGTCCTTCACCTGCCCGACAAGGATGGTGTAGGGGAGGCAGCCCTGCCCGCGCAGGTGTTCCATCCGGTCCATGGCCGCCCCGATTCCTCCGGAGAGCCCCAGCAGCAGGACGGGCGCCTTCAGGACCTTCTGGGCCTCCACGGCATTCCGGACGGGCGGGGTGTGCAGTTCCATGAGGAAGTGATGGAGCAGGTCCCGGGAGCGGATGCCCACCTCCGGGTGGAGACCCAGCGCCAGCACGGGCACCCGCTGGGCCTCCCCCCGGGAGGCGGCGCCCGCCATCACGGGGCCCAGGTGGTTCATCAGCTGCTGGATCGTGTGGGCGGCGGGGATGAACCCGTCCCCCCCCGCATCCTGGAGCGCGAGGATGTCTGATTCCGTGGGCGGGTGGTCCACCACCAGGAAGACGGGCAGGTTCCTGAAGAGCACGCGGGTTTCCCCCCGCAACAGGCGGCAGAGGCGGTAGCCGTCCATGGGATCGCCGCCGGCGTCCACCAGCAGGACATGGGCTTCGGTCCAGGCGTCCCGGGCCAGGGCCTCCAGCGGATCCCCCACGTGGAGCACCCGGTGCCCGGCCCCCTCGAAGGCCATGCGCAGGCGCTCGACGAGGTCTTCATGGCGGGTGATGACCAGCAGNNGCCAGGCGTTCGAGGCTGTGGGCCGCGGAGGGATCGCCGCTGAAGAGGGTCATGGGATCCCCTGGCGCCACCGGCAGGTCCAGGGGCAGGGCCACAGAGAGGTAGTCCATGGACACCCGGCCCACCACGGGGAAGGTCCGGTCCCGGAACCCCACCACCGCCCGGTTGCCGAGGTCCCGCCGGTAGCCATCCGCGTAGCCGCAGGCCAGGGTCGCAATCTGGAGGGGGTGGGGCGCGACGAAGGTGCGGCCGTAGCCCACCGTGGCCCCGGCGGGAACGGCTTTCACCCGGGCCACTTCGGCCACCAGCTCCAGGGCGGGTTCCAGGCCCAGGGTCCGTCCCTCGGGCAGGGTGGTCAGGCCGTACAGGGCGAGGCCGGGGCGCACGTGGGTGTCCTGGTCCAGGAGGCTCCGGAGGCAGGCATCGCTGTTCCCGTGGTGGCGCTGGACCGGGTGGATGCCCGCATCCGACAGCTGCGACAGGCAGGCGTCGAAGACTTTTCGCTGGCGGAGGGCGAAGCCCTGGTCCGGATCATCGGCCGTGGCGAAGTGGCCCATGGCCCCCTCGATCCAGGGAGTCAGCCGTTCCAGCTGCGGCAGGCATGCGCCGAGTTCGGACGGCAGCAGGCCGAAGCGCCCCATGCCCGTGTCCAGCTTCAGGTGGAGCCGCACCGGGTGCCGGGGCAGGAGGCGCGCGTAATCTTCGAGGTGCTCGGGCCCCACCAGGGCGATGGTGAGGTTCTCGGCGCTGGCCGCGGCCAGGGCCTCGGGCCGGAGGCCGCCCAGAACCAGGATGGGACAATCGATGCTCCCCTGACGCAGCTCCAGGCCTTCCTCCAGGCTGGAGACGGCCAGTCCGTGGGCGCCGGCGGCAGCCAGGGCCCGGCCCACGGGCACGGCCCCGTGGCCGTAGGCGTTGGCCTTCACCACCGCCCAGATCTCCCGCCCCCCGGCCGCGGCCCGGACGCGGCCCAGGTTCCGCGCGATGCGGCCCAGATCGACTTCCGCCCGGAGGGCCCGGCCCTCGGGATGCCGCTTCAGGGGTTCGAGATGCTGCTCATTCACGCCCGGGGCGCCTTCACTCGGCCAGGCCCTGTTCCGCCAGCCAGCGTTCGGCGTCGATGGCGGCCATGCAGCCGCTGCCCGCGGCGGTGATGGCCTGGCGGTAGACATGGTCCTGCACGTCGCCGCAGGCGAAGACGCCGGGAATCGTGGTGCGGCTGGAGCCCTTCTCCACCTGGAGGTAGCCGGTCTCATCCATGGGCAGCTGCCCTGCGAAGAGGCTGGTGTTGGGCTGGTGGCCGATGGCTACGAAGAGCCCTTCGACGGGCAGCTCGGATTCGGAGCCGTCCACGGTGTCCTTGAGCTTGAGGGCCCGGATCTTTTCGACCTTCTCGCCCATGGGGGTCTCGTGGGTGACGGTGAGCACGTCCAGCACGGTCTTGTTCCAGAGGGGCTGGATCTTCTCGTTCTGGAGGGCGCGATCCTGCATGGCCTTGGAGGCGCGGAGCTTGTCGCGGCGGTGGATGAGGTGGACCCGGGTGGCGAACTTGGTGAGGAAGACCGCCTCCTCGATGGCGGTGTCGCCCCCGCCCACCACGGCGATCTCCTTGCCGCGGAAGAAGAACCCGTCGCAGGTGGCGCAGGCGCTGACGCCGCCGCCGGAGCGGGAGAGCTGCTCNNCCCTTGTCGGTGGTGAGCTTGAAGGGACGGGCCTGGAGATCCGCCTTCAGGACGGTCTCGGCCTTGATGGTGGTGCCGAAGCGGAGGACCTGTTCCCGCATCTCATCCATGAGGGCCGGGCCGGCGATGCCCTGGCGGAAGCCGGGGAAGTTCTCCACCTCCGTGGTGATGGTCAACTGCCCGCCGGGCTGGACCCCTTCAAAAACCAGGGGTGCGAGGTTGGCGCGCGAGGTGTACAGCGCGGCGGTGTAGCCTGCGGGACCGGTGCCAATCACGACGACTTTGTGGTGGCTCACTGATTTCTCCTGGCGATGAGCGGGCGGAAGACCCTCGACAGGGAGTCTACCGCGCCAGCCCCCGCTCCCGCAGCAGGGCCTCGGCGGCTGCCACATCGCTGGGGACATCCACGCCCAGGCTGAGGAAGGGGGTATCGGCCACGCCGATGGGAATGCCCGCGGCCAGGGCCCGCAGCTGTTCCAGCATCTCCAGCTGTTCCAGGGGGTGGGGCGGCAGCTGGGTGAAGGCGCGGAGGGTGTCCGGCCGGTAGGCATAGAGACCCAGGTGGCGCTTGAAGTGGGCCAGCTGCTCCGGCTTCATCCAGGGCCGGAAGTCCGGCTCGAAGACAGCGCTGTTGCGCAGGTAGGGGATGGGGCTGCGGCTGAAGTAGAGGGCCCTCTGGTGATCGTCCACCACCACCTTCACGGCGTTGGGGTTGAACAGCTCGTCCGCGTGGGCGAAGGGGCAGGCGGCCGTGCCCATGGGCAGATCGGGCTGATCGCGCATGAGGGCCACCAGGGCGGCCACGGTATCCGGGTGCATGGCGGGCTCGTCACCCTGGATGTTCAGCACGCAATCGTAGGATTCGCCCAGGGCCGCGAGGGCGGCGGCGGTGCGATCCGTGCCGGAGGGCAGGGCGGGGTCGGTCATCACCGCCTCGCCTCCGAAGCCGCGGACGGCAGCGGCGATGCGATCGTCATCCGTGGCCACCACGACACGGTCCACACCCTGGGCNNGGCTTGCCGGGGAAGCGGGAGGCCTGGAAACGGGAGGGCAGGACGGCGAGGGTGCGCATGGGCTCAGTGTAAAGCAGGCCGGAGGCCCCAGACTCCAGACTCCAGCCCCCCCTGCCGATGGCGGGGGATCGGGAGTTCCCTGTTGGACCCATCCTTCGACGACGTCTGGGCGGAATGCGAGGACCTGTTCGGGCAGGCCCGGGAGGCGCTTGCCACCCTGAAGGCCGCGCCGCCCGCCCACGTGGCCCAGGCCTCGGTGAACGCCCTCTTCCGGGCGACCCACACGCTCAAGGGCATGGCCGGCATGCTGGGCTTTCCCCGGTTCAGCCAGGCGGCCCACCGCATGGAGGACATCTTCGACCTGATCCGCACGGGGCGCCTGCGGTCCACGGATTCGCTGATCGAAACACTAGAGTCGGGCATCCGGGCACTGGAATCGGGACTGGCCGGGCTCCGGCGGGGGCGCCCGGAGCCGGACGATTACCTCCAGGCCCTCCGCCGGCAGCTCGGGGAGCTGGAGGCGCTCGCCCGGCCCTCCGAAGGCGGGGCCCAGGACCTGACCTCCCTCCTGGACCTTCCCCTGGACTTGCTGAAGAGCCTGTCAGAGTACGAGCGGATGCGGGTGACGGCGGTCCTGCTGGCGGGGACGCCGATCCACGGGGCCAGTGTCTGCCTGGATTTCGCCACCTTTGATGAACGCCTGCGCGCGCTCAGCGAGGCGGCCGGCTCCCTCGGCGAACTCATCACAACCCTGCCCCAGGAGGCTCCCGAAGGCCGGGAGGGCCTGGGCTTCCTGCTGGTGGTGGCGACCCCCGCGCTGGCGGCCCAGGCCCTGGGATGCCTGCCGGGCGAAGAGCTGGAGGTGCGCCGACTGGCGGATCCCGAGCGGATTCCGGCCAGTTTGAAGGCCGAGTCCACGCCGGCGGTGGAGGCACCGCCGGCGGGCGGGCCGCCGCCGCCGGTGGCACCCCCAGCGCCGCTGCCGGATGCGGAGGTCCTGAGGCTCCCAGCCCAGCGGGTGGAGGCCCTGGAGGCCCGCCTCATGGCCGTGGCTCAGCTGCGGGATTCCGCCAGCCTGGCCCTGCGGCAGAGCCAGGATCCCTTGGTCGAACGGCCCCGGACCTTGCTGGGGGACATGGAAACCGGGCTGCTGGAGGTCCAGAAATCCCTCCTCCAGATGCGCATGGTGAAGGTCGAAAGCCTGTTCGTGCGGATCGAGCCCATGGTGGCGGCCCTCAGCCGGGACATGGGGAAACCCGTGCGGCTCACCTTCCATGGTGGGGACCTGGAACTGGAGCGGAACCTGCTCAGCCGCCTCACAGAGCCGTTCCTCCACCTGGTCCGGAACGCCCTCGATCACGGCCTGGAGAGCCCCTCGGAGCGGGCGGCCCAGGGCAAGGGCGAGACGGGCTCGCTCAGGATTTCGGCTTCCCAGCGGGGCCGGAACCTCCGCTTCGAGATCCGGGATGATGGACGCGGCTTCGACCTGGCCCGCATGGAGGCCCGCGGCATCGAATTGGGACTGCTCAAGGAGGGACAGCCCCATACGCCCGAGCGGCTGCATCGCCTGGCCCTGGAGCCGGGCTTCTCGACCTCGGAGCGGGCCACCTCGATTTCCGGCCGCGGCGTCGGCATGGATGTGGTCCGGGCCGAGGTCCAGGGGATGGGTGGCGAGATCCACATCTCCAGCGAATTCCGGCGGGGCAGCCTGGTGCGGCTGAGCCTGCCCCTGTCCCGGGCCGTGGTGGGCTGCCTCAAGGCGCGCTGCGGGCGTCAGACCTTCGGGATCCCCCTCAGCCATGTGCTCCGGGTCCAGGCCAGCCCCAGGCCCCTGCGTGGAGGCGAGCACGTCAAGGTCCTGGGGTTGGACCTGCCCATGGAGTCGCTCCAGGCCTGCCTGGGGTTGCCGGAGCCGGAACGGGGCCAGCGGCTGCTGGTGGTGCTGCGGCATCATGGCGCTTCGGCGGAAGCCGGCCTGGAGATCGCGCTGGGAGTGGACGAGGTGGCGGGCCGCGCGGAACTCCTTCTGCGGAGCCTTCCGGAGCTGGCCCACACCCCTGGCGTGATGGGCGGAAGCCTTCAGGAAGAGGGCATCCTGTGGGTGCTGGATCCCGAGGCGCTGATGGGTCTGGCCATGGATTCCCTCATGCGGCGGGTGGCCCATGACTGAATCCCGCACGTTGCTCCACGTCAGGGCCGCCGGGCGCCAGCTGCTGCTGCCGGTCATCGATCTCCGCGAGGTGGTGGCCTTCACGCAGGTCACATCGCTTCCCGGGGGGCCTCGCGGCATCGAGGGGGTGGTGCTGCACCAGGGTGAATTCCTGCCCGTGCTGGACTGGGCGGCCATGACCGGCGGGCCCGAACCGTTGCCCCCAGCTTCGGTGATGGCCGTGCTCCGGCGCCGGCTGGGCCTTCCCCTCGAACGGTTGATCGGCACCCTGGAGGTTTCGGAAGCGGGGTGGCGGGAAGCGCCTGAAGGCGATCCCTGGCATTCCATCCTGGCGGGGCTTTGCACGGTGGGAGAGCAGGAGGTTCCCCTCCTGGATCCGGAACGGCTCCTGGCGCTGCTGCACCGCCTCCGGAAGGACCGCTGACGGACCGCACCATCCGTGCGAGAATGACCGTTTCGTGTCCGGAGGCTCCTTTGAACCGTCGTCTTGCCGCCCCCGTCGGAATCACAGCCACTGGGCAGTGTTTTCCTCCCAAGGTGGTCACCAACGACGATCTGTCGAAGATCATGGAGACCAACGACGAATGGATCCGGACCCGCACCGGCATTCGCGAGCGCCGCTGGGCTGAGCCCGGCACCGGCGCCTCCCAGCTGGGGGCCCCCGCGCTCCAGATGGCGCTGGACAACCGCGGCATCAAGGCTTCGGAGCTGGATCTGATCCTGGTCACCACGGTGACGCCCGACACCCTGTTCCCGGCCACGGCCTGCCGCATCCAGGATGCTGTGGGCGCCAGCAACGCCTTCGGTTTCGATCTGAACGCCGCCTGCTCCGGCTTCCTCTACGCCCTGACGACGGCCGCCAGCCTGGTGGCCGCAGGGGGCATCAAGCGGGCCGCCGTGGTGGGCGTGGACATCATGTCCACCATCATCAACCTCGAGGACCGGGCCACCTCGGTGCTGTTCGGCGATGGCGCCGGTGCCGTGATCGTGGAGCGGGTGGAGGAGGGGCTGGGCATCCTCGATTTCGAGCACAAGGTCGACGGCTCGGGTGGCTGCTTCCTGTACATGCCCGCGGGCGGCTCGCTGAAGCCCGCCACGGCGGAGACCGTGGCCGCCAAGGAGCACTACATCCATCAGGCCGGCAGCGAAGTGTTCAAGAACGCCGTCCGCGAGATGGCCGACAACAGCAAGCTGCTCATGGACCGGAACGGCTTCACCGGCGACCAGCTCAAGCTCTTCGTGCCGCACCAGGCCAATATCCGCATCATGGATGCCGCCGCCAGGCGGCTGGACCTGGACCCCGCCCGCATGATGGTGAACATCGACCGCTACGCCAACACCACCACGGCCACCATCCCCACGGCGCTGCACCAGGCCTTCGAGGAGAAGCGCATGGCCAAGGGCGACCTGGTGGTGCTGTCGGCCTTCGGCGCCGGGTTCACCTGGGGCTCGACCCTGCTGCGCTGGGCCTACTGATCCCGGGACGGGCGTGCGCATCATCGCCGGAACCCTGAAAGGGCGGCGCCTCATGGCTCCCCCCCCGGGAGATCTGCGCGTCCGTCCCACCTCGGACCGGGCCCGGGAAGCGCTTTTCTCCATTCTCCAGCGCTGGCCCTCCGGCCCCTTTCTCGACCTTTGCGCGGGCACCGGGGCCGTGGGTCTCGAGGCCCATTCGAGGGGGTACGGACCGGTCACCTGCGTGGAGGCCGCGGAGCCGGGGTGGTCATGCCTGGTCCGGAACACCGCCCAGGCAGGGATCAAGGCCGTCCGGGCGGACCTGAACCGCCTGCCGGAGGATGCCTTCCGGGGCCAGGCGGTGGTGTTCCTGGATCCGCCCTACCACCAGGCTGGGGCCCTCTGGAGCCGGATGGCCGCCCGGTTGAGGCTCTGGATCCATCCCAAGGGAATCCTGGTCCTGGAGACTGACCGGCAGACTGAGCTGGAATTACAGGCTGGCTGGACTTTGGCCGAAACACGCGAGTATGGTGCCGCTCGATTCCATCTCTGGACCCCGGCCTGAACTCAGGGGGGAGGGCTCTGTCCGGATGGACACGGCTGTCCTGAGCCTGGTGCTGAACCGCCTCCGCACGGGCACGTGGATCGTCTGGCTCATCGCCTTCGTCGTGGCCCTGTTGCTGTTCCTCTTTGCGGCGCCCCCGGAGTTCCGCCTCTCCTTCAAGGGACTGGCGGCGGCCTTTGCCCTGTATGCCCTGTCAGCTGGGATCTCCCTGCTGCAGATCGAGCGGCTGGGCCGGACCCTGGTCGGGGAGACCCTGGGCCCGGCGTTCTACCGTCCGCTGACCCGCTTCCCCCAGACCTCCTCGCTGCTCTTTTTCTACCTGGGCGCCTGCCTGAATGCCGGGGCCTACCTGTGGGTGAAGGTCTACCTCGGCGAAAGCGTCTGGGTCAGCTCGGTCACGGTGGCCATGTTCATGGTGCTGACCACCTTGGG
>DPRT01000024.1 GCA_003538615.1 Holophagaceae bacterium
CTGGGAGGATGTCTGCGGCTTATCCTTCCTTCCGCGGGCCCCGAGCGGCCCTTGCGGAGGTCCCATGCTCGACGTGCCGCAGATCGTCCGAGTGGCTGCCCAGGCGGCGGCGATCATCCCCTTCCGCATCCCCCGGGCGGAGATCCAGCAGGTCATGGGACCCGGCATCCAGGAGCTGATGGCCACCCTGGCGGCCCAGGGAATCTCGCCGGTGGGCCCGGTGTTCTCCCACCATTTCCGCCTGGACCCCGAGTTCTTCGAGTTCGAGGTCGGCGTGCCGGTGGCCAGGCCCGTGAAGCCCCAGGGCCGGGTGAAGCCGGGCCTGCTGCCCGGGGCCATGGTGGCGCGGACCACGTACCGCGGGGGCTACGAGGGCCTGGGCGCCGCCTGGAGCGACTTCGACACCTGGCTCCAGGCGGAAGGGTACACCCCGGCCCTGGACTTCTGGGAATCCTACGCCGCGGGCCCCGAATCGGGCCCTGATCCCGCCACCTGGCGCACGGACCTCTACCGGCCCCTGATCCGCTGAAACCCGCATCCATCCCCTGCTGGAGGCCCCATGCACTTTCTTCTGGTCTACGAAGTGGGCCCGGAATACCTGGAGCGCCGGGCGGAGTTCCGGAACGAGCACCTGGCCCTGGCCTGGGAGGCCCACGCCCGGGGCGAGCTGCTGCTGGGCGGGGCCCTGGCGGAACCCGTGGACACGGCCCTGCTGCTGTTCCAGGGCGACTCGCCCACGGCGGCGGAGCGCTTCGCGGCGGCGGACCCCTACGTGCTGCACGGCCTGGTGCGCCACTGGCGCGTGCGGCCCTGGATCACGGTGGTGGGCGCCGAAGCGGCCACGCCCGCCCACCCGGGCCGCTGATCCCCTCGAGGGTCCGATTCAGGCCCCGTTCCCGCCGGAGCCGGGCAGAATGTCCACACATCTTTCCCGGAGGCACCATGTCGTGGCTTGAGAAGTACGCCAACCCCGCCTATGCCCTGCTGAGAATCGTCTCGGGCCTGATGTTCGCCTTCCACGGTGTCCAGAAGGTCTTCGGCCTGCTGGGCGGCTTCCAGCCCCCGGTGGGCTCACAGCTCTGGGTGGGCGGCCTCCTCGAACTGGTGGGCGGACTGGCCATCCTGGCGGGCTTCCAGACCCGGATCGCCGCCTTCATCTGCAGCGGCATGATGGCGGTGGCCTACCTCCAGTTCCACTGGAAGCTCCAGTTCGGCGCCGCCTTCTGGCCCGCCGTGAACAAGGGCGAACTGGCGGTGCTCTACTGCTTCCTGTTCCTCTTCATCGCCTGCCGGGGTGGCGGCGTCTGGTGCGTGGACAAGACCGCATGAGCCTCGCAACCCCGAAGCTGGCGGCAGGCCTGGCCCTGGTGGCCCTGGGTGTGGCGGGCCTGGCCTGGCCGGAGTTCAGCTACACCAAAGACAGCCACGACGCCAAGCTGGGCCCCCTGGAATTCACCCTGAAGGAGAAGGAGACGGTGCGCGTCCCGGTCTGGGCGGGCATCGGTGCCGTGGCTGCAGGCACCTTCCTGCTGCTGCAGTCGCGGAAGCGGGGATGAGCCATCCCCCTGCGGAAGTCCCGCCCATCCGCATTTTCGTGGACGCCGACGCCTGCCCCGTGAAGGACGAGGTCTTCCGCGTGGCCACGCGCTGCGGGCTGAAGGTCCTGCTCGTGTCCAATTCGCCCCTGCGCGTACCCCGCAACCCGCTGTTCGAATCGGTGGTGGTGGCCCGCGGCCAGTTCGACGGGGCGGACGATTGGATCGTGGAGCAGATCACGGCCGCCGACATCGCCGTGACCGCAGACATCCCCCTCGCGGCCCGCTGCCTCGAAAAAGGGGCCCGGGCCCTGGATGCCAAGGGCCGCGTGTACTCGCCCGAATCCATCGGCGATGCCCTGGCCAGCCGCGAACTGATGACGCACCTCCGCGCCATGGGCGAGATGGGCACGGGCCCGGCGCCCTTCACGGCGAGGGACCGCTCCACCTTCCTGCAGCGGCTCGACGACCTGATCCAGGCGCTGCGGCGCCGCACGCGGTAGACTGCCCTAGAGGCAGGAGTGGATCCAACCTTCGTGATGATCGGATAAGCCATGGCCAGGAAGCCCAATTACAACTTCGAGAAGCGGCAGAAGGACTTGGCCCGGATCAAGAAAAAGGAAGAGAAGCTCCAGAAGAAGGCCCTGAAGAAGGACGCCCTGGGCAACGACATTCCCGAGACCGAGGACGGGGAAGAGACCACGGAAGAGGGCACCTCCACGCCCGAATAGACCGTGAGACCCCCTTCCGGCGGGGTGGATGATGGAGCATCCCACCCCGGAAGGAGCCACCCCATGGACCCCAACACGGAAGCGTTGCTCCAGGCCCTGCTGACGGGAACCCCCGTGGCCGCCCTGGGCACGCTGCATGAGGGCGCGCCCTTCGTGTCCATGGCACCGGTGGTGCCGGCACCGGATGGCGCGGGCTTCCTCATCCACGTGAGCCGCCTGGCCCAGCACACCCGTGACCTGCTGGCGGATGCGCGCATGAGCCTGATGCTGGTGGCGCCCCTCACGGAGGGCCAGGATCCACTCGCCCTGCCCCGGCTGACCCTGCAGGGGATGGCCGAGGAGATCCCGGCGGGTTCCGGGGCCCACGCGGCGGCAGCAGAGGCCTACCTGGCCCGGTTTCCGCAAGCGGAGCTGACCCTGGGCCTGGGGGACTTCTCCTTCTTCCTCCTCCGGCCCGCCGCCGGGCGCCTGGTGCTCGGCTTCGGCCGGGCCCTCAGCCTGGATGCCTCCCAGATCCGGACCGCCCTTTCCGGCGTCCGCTGATACCAGCCTCTCGACATATCGGGAATTCCGCTCCCGGCCGGTCGGGAACGGGCGCGGGGCGAACGCTTGCATTAGTCCAGAATCTATTCAATGGTTTGACTTATTGCTTTGGCACGGGGATGGCTCTACCTTGAGGCCGCCGAGTACGGCCCCTCAGGAGATCCCATGTCCTTCACCGATTCGAAGACCCATCAGAACCTCAAGGCCGCCTTCGCGGGCGAAAGCCAGGCGAACCGCCGCTATACCTGGATGGCCCAGGTGGCCGAGAAGGAAGGCCTCAAGGAAGTGGCCGACCTCTTCAAGCACAGCGCCGACGGCGAGACGGGCCATGCCCTGAAGCACCTGATGTTCCTGGCGGAAAAAGCCGGCGATCCCGCCACGGGGCTGCCCCTGGGCGACACCCTCACCAACCTGAAGTCCGCGGTGGCCGGCGAGACCTACGANNGCCAAGGTGGAGCGCTTCCACGCCGGTCGCTTCCAGGATGCCCTCACCAAGCTCGAAGCCACGGCGGCCAAGTGATCGGTCTGCACTTCGATCCGGCCACCGAGCGGGCGCGGTTCGCCGCACGGCAGGCTTTCCTGGCCCGCCAGGAGGCCCTGCGGCTGGACCTGGCCGAGGGCCTCACCTTCCAGCCGGAAACGGCGGAAAGCGTCGAGGACCAGGTCATCGAAACGCTCTGGGCCGAGGGCAAGACGCCCGACACCGTGGATGCGGAGGAGCTGGCCGAGGCCCGCGCGTCCTTCGCCGTGCTGGCGCCCCGCCGCGAAGGCGCCGCCCGCAGCATCGCCGCCACCCTCATGCTGGGGTTCCCCGATGCGGAGCGGGACCGCCGCCTGGCGGCCCTGCACACCTTCCCCGGCCAGCTGCTGCTGGAACTGTCGGACGGTTCCCTGGTGGAGCCCACCGTGGACCGGGGCACCGCCGGGCCGGACGACCGCCTGCCCTCCGTGCTGGCCCTGCGCTACCTCATCCCGGACGGCCGCGCCATTGCCGCCCTCGTCTCCAACCACGCCGAGGCCCCCGGCCGGTGGGCCGCGCCCGCTGCCTGGATGGCCTGGCCTTCCTGAGGAGAGACCATGAACCGCACCGTCATCGACCACCTGAACGCCGAGCTCGCCACCGCCTTCGTGCTGGCCCTCAATGCCAAGCGCTACCACTGGACCGTCACCGGCCCGCACTTCCGCGACTACCACCTGCGCTTCGAAGAGATCTACACCGCCGCCGATGGCACCGTGGACGAACTGGCGGAACGCATCCGCATGCTGGGCGGCACCCCGATCCACGCCCCGGCCCAGATCGAGGCCCAGACCAAGGCCGATATCTCTAATCCCTCGGCCCGCCTGGATCCCGAAGCCATGCTGAAGGAGGCCCTGGCCAACGAGGAGGCGGTGGTGTCGCTTCTGCACGAAGGCATCGAGCTCGCCAACGAGACCGGCGACCCGGGCACCGCCGACCTGCTGACCCGCTTCGTGCAGATCCACCAGAAGGAAGCCTGGTTCCTGCGGGAGATGCTGGGCTAGCCTGTTTTTTCTGAATTCCGACTTTTTTGGTAAACTAATCATCCGCGTCCCGCGCAACCAAGGAGACTGTCATGGCCTACACCGCCAAGTCCTATGACCACCTGAAGGGCGGNNCTCTACTTCGAGAACCTGGGCGCCGACAGCGACATCAGCGCCGGCCTCCAGGCTGCCCTGGACGCCGTGGGCGGCAAGGACAAGGTCCTCGCCGACCTCAAGGCCACCGCCATGGGCGGCCCGGGCTGGGCCGTGCTCACCCGCAACCGTCGTGATGGCAAGCTGCACACCTACTTCGTGGCCGAACACCACCTGGGCCTGCCCATCGAACAGGATCTGCTCGTGGTGCTGGACTCTTGGGAGCACGCGTTCATGGTGGATTACGGCACCGCCCGCGCGAAGTANNCTTTTTTCTTCCGGTCGCACGCCTCCGCCTGACGCACAGCGCCCCGCGCTGCGCTCCCACTCGCCCTGCGGGCTCGCGGAGGCGGAGCCTCCATGGTGGATTACGGCACCGCCCGCGCGAAGTA
>DPRT01000094.1:0-9030 GCA_003538615.1 Holophagaceae bacterium
GGCCTTGAGGCTCTTCTCGATCCAGAGCAGGGCCTGCTGGGGTTCGAGTCCCTGGGCCTGGCAGTAGGCGGCGGCCTGGTACCAGGGCACCCAGTCGGTTTCGGGGGCCTTCTTGAGGGTGTCCTCCAGGTGGGCCCAGTAGAGGCCCTTGGTGTCGAAGGCCACGGGGAAGCTGACGCGCAGCTTTTCCCAGCCCAGCTCGATGGTGGCCTGGCCGGTGTCGGCGGGGATCACGCGGTAGTCCAGGTATTCGAGGTGGGGCCCGGCCTGGGGCGCCACGTCCCAGCGCAGCACGTCCTCCTCGGCCTTGTACTCGTAGGCGCCCCACTGCTTGGCCTTCCTGTTGAGGATGAGGGTCCAGGCCTTCTCGCCGGGGATGACGAAGAAGCCGTAGGTGCCGGCAGCCAGGTCCTTCCCGGCCACCCTGGCGGCGTGGCTGAGGGTGATGGTGGTGGCGTTGTTGGCGCCGGCCCGCCACACCTGGCCGAAGGGCACCAGCTCGCCCCAGATCTTGCGTCCCTTCACGGCGGGGCGGGCGAAGGCGAGCTCGATGCGGCTGATGCCGAGATCCTGGGAAACCGTGCAGGCGGGGCTCAGGCGCAGGGGCGTGAGGCGCACGGGCTTGGGCTTGTCCTGGGCGGCCAGTGGGGCCGCGAAGGGCAGGGCCAGCAGGGTGGGGAACAGCACGCTAAGCATGGGGATCTCCGGGGATGGGGTGGACGAGGGTAGCACCGGTCCGGGGCGGAAGGAGGAAGCGCCCAGGGTTCCGGGTGAAGGCCCTGAGGAGGCTCCAGCCGAGGCGGCGGCTGGCCCGGCCGCTGAGGTCCCGGGCCCGGAGGGCGGTCCAGAGGGCCAGGGCGAAGGACACTGCGAAGTTGAGGGCGCCGATGAGGCCGATGCCCAGCAGGCCCCAGAGGGTTTCCCGCCAGGGCAGGGCGCCCTCGGCCCAGAGGCTGGCGGAGGCCAGGGCCAGGGAGGCGGCCTGCAGGGTGACGTGGCGCACCTCCACATGGATGCCGGCGAAGGCGAAGGCCATGGGCACGAAGACCAGCAGGCCGCCCAGGACGGTGTAGCCCGCGAAGCCCGCCAGGTGCCGGTGGACGAAGCGGCCCAGGGCCACGGCGCCGCCCGCTCCGAACCAGGACCGCAGCCGGTGGTTCTGGACCAGGGCCTCCGGCAGGCAGCGGTAGGCGCTCCAGTTGGCNNAGCGTCCAGCCGTGGAAGGGGTGGCTGCCGTGCAGGCCGTGGAGGGCGGATTCCTGCCCCAGGGGCCCGTGTCCGGTGAGGCGGACCCAGGCGAGGACGATGCCGATGGCCACGGGCATGGTGGCCAGCACGTTGCCCAGAGTGGCGATGACCTGGGTGCGGGTGATGGCCGCCACCAGCTCGATCTCCCGGGCCTGGTCCTCGTCCGCCTCCAGGGCCCGGGCCAGGGCCGCGGCGGTCATGGCGGGCTGCTTGGAGGCCAGGCTGAAACCCAGCAGCTGCATGGTGCAGAAGCTCAGGGCGTAGTTGCCGGCCAGGGCGAGACCCGACAGCAGGGGGGCCAGGGGCAGGGCCGACAAGGCGAACTTGAGCAGCGCCGTGCCCGCCGTGAGCAGGCCGCCACCGGCCGCGGAGCCGCCCATGGCCCACCATTCCCGGCGGTCCCGCGCGATGTAGTGCTCGCCGGTCTCGCCCGTGTGTTCCACCACCTTGCGGGCCAGGCGCTTGACCGTGGTGCGGAGCAGGAACAGCAGCCCGTGCTGGGCCGCGCTGCCCCGCACCAGCTCGACGGCGAAGGCGGTCCCGTCGCCCCGGTCCCCGGCGAAGTCCAGCAGCTGGCCGATGCGGGCCAGCTGGGCCTCCAGCAGTTCGAGGCGGAAGACCAGATCCGAGGAGACGCCCCGGGCCTCTAGCCGGGCCTGGGCCTGGGCCAGGGTGGCCGAGCAGGCGGCCCGGCAGGCCTTCCAGGCGAGGAGGGCGCCGGCCTCCCGGGGGTGGTCCCCGGCCTCATGGACGGTCCGCGTGAGGTGGAAGAAGGGCGAATCCGCATCGCTGCCCTCGGGATCCAGGGCCAGCAGGTCGCGGGAGAGGCCCACGGCCGCGGCGCGATGGGCCAGCAGGCGGGCGGCATGGGCCCAGATCTCCTGGGGCGGCGCCAGCAGGCTCCCCCAGGCGTTTCGGAGGTCTGGCGGCAGACCCTCGATCCAGGTGGCGTCCGCCTCGTCCAGGTTCAGGCGGTCCAGCAGGGCGTAGAGATCGCTTTCGGGATCCAGGCGGGGAATGATGCGGTCGACGAGGCGCAGGAAGCCTTCGCCCATGAGTGTCGTGCGGTCCGGCAGGCCCGTTTCCGCCAGCAGCCGGATGGCGGACGTGTGGTTCCAGGCCTCCGCCAGGGGCCCCGTGAGCCCCCGCTCCTCCAGGGCGGCCAGAAGCCGCCGCAGACGGGCCGTGCGCCGGGCCTCGCCGTCCACCGAATCCTCCGGCGCCGCCTCCAGCAGCCAGCGGAGCAGGGGTTCAAGCCTGGGCGCGCCGCCGCTCAGCAGATCATCCAGCCTGGGGTCGGGCAGGGGCATCGGGACTCCGGAGGTGGGGCCTCCAGGGTGGCACATTCCTATAAAAACGACCCCCATCGATGGGATGAGGGCCGTCTAGTCCGATGGAGGAACCGCTGCACGGCCTGGGGATCCACGGTGGCAGGCGTGCCCGACCAGGGTTGGGATGGCCGCAACATGCCCAGCATNNAGGGCCTCGCGCCAGCGGTCCTGGGCCTTGGCCCAGCGGGCACTGCCGGGCCGGGGCGTCTTGCCCACGGCTTCGGCGCAGGCGGCCCAGAGGTGGGCTTCGAAGGTCCGGAGCCCCTCGCCTGCCAGGGCTTTCAAGCGGAGGGCGGCGGGGCCCTCGCCGCAAGCCCATGCCTGGATTTCGGCGGGGGAGAGGAAGCCGAAGTCATGGCCCGTGACGAGATCATCCCAGGTGGGCTCTCCGTGGGTGGTGCGGAAGGCGTCGAGGGCGCTCATGGGAACCTCAGGCGAGGAGGTGGAGGGCGAGGTGGGCGGCCACCCGGGCACTGGCTTCGGCGCCTTCCAGCGTGGGGGCCAGTTCCATGAGGTCCGCGCCCACCCAGGGTTCAGGCCAGCGGCGGACGGCGTGGATGAGGCGCAGGGTTTCGTCGACGCTGAGGCCGCCGGGCACGGGCTCGGCCACAGCGGGCACCAGGACGGGATCCAGCGCGTCCAGGTCCAGGCTCAGGTAGGCGGGGCCGCGGCCCACGGAGGCCAGGTCCTGCTCCAGGCGCGAGGCCAGCAGGGGATCGCGCAGGTCCGTGGGCGTCCACATGCGCACCCCGGCGGCCTGGAGGAAGGCCAGTTCGCCATCGTCGAAGCGCGGTGCCCGCAGGCCCGCCTGGACCACGCGTTCCGGATCCAGCAGGCCTTCTTCGAGCGCCTGGCGCACCCAGGTGCCGTGGTGGATGTCCGTGCCCCAGGCGGTACCATCCGCTGCATCCGGGTGGGCGTCCAGGTGCAGCAGGCCCAGGGGACCATGCTGGCGGGCCAGGGCCCGGAGGGCGCCCAGGGTGAGGGCATGGTCGCCGCCCAGCAGGAAGGTGCGGCAGCCGGTCATGGCCCAGGCGCCCACGGTGGCCTGCACGGTGTCGAGGGCCTGGGCCAGGGAGAAGGGCAGCGTGGGGATGTTGCCGCCGTCCAGCCACCCGTGGGCCGCGGCGGGACCCAGGAGCGGGCGGCCTTCGCGGAGCCGGCCGGGCATGGGATGAGCGCCGAGGCCCATGGCGGCGGACCGCAGGGCCCAGGGGCCCAGGCGGGCGCCGGGGCGGTTGATGACGCCGGCATCGCAGGGCACGCCGAGCACCACGCCGGTGGCGGGCTGGGGGTCGAGGGCTAGGGGCAGGCCCAGGAAGGGCGTGAGGCCGGTTCGGAGCCCCTGCATGAGGACGTCAGCGGACATCGGAACGCCTCGGTTCGAGGGCGGCGCGGAAGGCGGCGATCCATTGGTCCGGATCCGGAAATCCGGCCGGATGCAGGGGCGCCTCGGCCACCACGGTGAGCGGTGTGCGCGTGGTCAAGAGGGTGCGGAGGTGGGGAAGCAGGGTCTCCTCGCCGGTCCAGGGGTAGTGGGTGGCGGGGCTGCTGAGGCGGAAGGGCTGGGCGGGCAGCCCCAATTCGTAGGCGGCCCGCAGGCCGCCCTCGTAGAACGGCGCCAGGCGCTCACCACGGGTGGTGGTGCCCTCGGGGAAGAGCAGCATGTCCCGGCCTTCTCTGAGCGACAGGGCGAAGCCGGCCAGGGCCGCGGCGCGGCTCATGGCATCGGCCCGGTCCACGAAGTGCACGCCGGATTTCCGCGCCCAGCGCCCGATGAGGGGATAGCCCGTGACCTCGCCCTTGGCGATGGTGCCCATGGGGCGCAGGCTCATGAGGGCCACCGGGTCCACCCAGCTGAGGTGGTTGGCCACCCAGAGCGGGATGTCCTTCCGGGGGTGCCCGGCCACCTCGAGTTCCACGCCCAGGGCCGGCAGCAACCGCCGGGCCCAGCGGTGCATGCCGGGCTGGGGCTCCGTACCGGCTGCCAGGCGGGGCAGCAGGGCGAAGGTGGGCCAGAGGACACCGGCCCAGGACATCAGGACACCAGCTTGAGGCGGGTGTAGCGGGCCCGGACGCGCTCCAGGTCCTCGCGGGTGATGGCGGACCAGAGGCGGGTATCGCCGGGGCCGTAGTAGTCCCTCACCTCGGCCACCACCCGGGCACCCAGGGCGTGGTGGACGCTGCGAGCATCGTTGTTGCCGGGCTCCACCAGGAACCGGCACTCGTCCACGTTCTCCTGAAGCAGCTTGGCGACCATGGCCCGGATGAGCAGGTAGTTCGCCCGGCCTTTCTGGTAGTCCGGGAGCACGGCCAACGTGGCGCAGTAGACGGTGCCGCCCTTCACGAAATTGAGGACGTAGCCCACGGGGCGGTCGCCATCCAGGGCCAGGAAGCACCAGTCGCCGTAGAACTCGGTGCAGAGGCGCAGGTAGTGGGGGCAGAGCTCGCCGGTGCCGTCCCCGGACCAGATTTCGGATTCGAGGCGCCGGAGGTGGGCGTAGTCGGCGCTGGACAGCGGCCGCACCGTGTAGCGGGCGCCCTCGGGATGGGGGGTGAGGGATTCGATCGTCATGCAGGGCCTCCCTGGTGGTTGGGACCAGGATCGGCGGAGGTCATGACAGGCCGGAGGCGGTGCGGAAAACTCTATGGAAACAAGGCGATGCCAAGCAGTTACGTGATTCCCGGACACCGGGCCTTCCAGACTGGCCGGGGGCTGTGACGGATCAGTGTCCGGGGTGTCACATCGCTGCAGCTTTCTTCCGGGATCAGAAGAAGGGGGTCACCAGCTTGAGGAAGCCCGCGGCCAGCAGGGCGCTGATGGGGATGGTGAGCACCCAGGCCACGATGATGTTTCCGGCCACGCCCCAGCGCACGGCGCTGGCGTTCATGGAGGTGCCGACGCCCATGATCGCGCCCGTGATGCTGTGGGTGGTGCTCACGGGGATGCCGAAGTGGGCGGTGGTGAAGAGCACCGCGGCGGCGGCGGTCTCGGCGGCGAAGCCGTGGATGGGGCGCAGCTTCACAATTTTCGATCCCATGGTCTTGATGATCTTCCAGCCGCCGGAGGCGGTGCCCAGGGCCATGAAGGTGGCGCTGCCGATCTTCACCCAGAGGGGGACGATCACCTTGGCCTTGGCGTCCAGGGGCAGGTGGAAGTTGTAGGCGATGAGAGCGAGACAGATGATGCCCATGGCCTTCTGGGCATCGTTCTGGCCGTGGGTGAAGGACATGGCCGCCGCGCTGACCAGCTGGGCCTTGCGGAACACCACGTTGACCTTGTGGCTGGATTGGCGGCGCACCACCCACAGGATGATCAGGATGAGCACCATGCCCACGATGAAGCCCATGGCGGGGGAGAGGATGATGAAGGCGCCGATTTCCTGGAGCTTCTTGGTGTGGAGGGCTCCGAAGCCCGCATGAGCCACCACGGCCCCGGCCAGGCCGCCCAGCAGGGTGTGGCTGGTGCTGGACGGGATGCCGAACCACCAGGTGAGGAGATCCCAGGTGATGGCGGCCATGAGGGCCGCGGCGATGACGGCCGGCACCACATGCTGGCTGTCGGCGATGCCCTTGGCGATGGTGGTGGCCACGGAGGTGCCGGCCAGGGCCCCGGCGAAATTGAGGGTTGCGGACATGATCAGGGCGTACTTGGCGGGAAGCACGCCGGTGCTCACCACCGTGGCGATGGAGTTGGCCGTGTCGTGGAACCCGTTGATGTAGTCGATGCCCCAGGCGAGAAGGACCAGGATCGCCAGGGACGGGATGAGGAACACTTCGAGCATGGGGGCCTCAGGCGTTCTTCATGACGGTGGAGCCCACGACCTTGGCCACGAGCTCGATCTTGTCCGTCGCGTCCTCGATGCGGTTGAGCAGTTCCTTCCACTTGATGAGTTCGATGGCGTCCTTGGGGTCCTCGTAGATCTGGGCCAGCGCGGCGTGGTAGATGGAGTCCGCCTTGTTCTCCAGGGTGTGGACGCGCCGGATCCGGTCCCGGATCTCCTTCTGGTTGGACATGTTCCGCAGGGAGCGGATGAGGTGGACGAGCTCGCCGGCCCCTTCCACCAGGAGGGAGCTGATCTCGGTGACGGCAGGCATGACGTGGCTGATGCGGTAGAGGATGAGGCGCTCGCAGACCGCATGGATGGAATCCACCACGTCATCGAGGGCGTGGGCCAGGGCCATGATGTCTTCCCGCTCGATGGGCGTCACGAAGGTCTGGTTCAGCCGGTCCATGATCTCGCGGGTGTAGTCGTCGCCGATGTGCTCGAGGTCCTTCATCTGGCGGCGCAACTCGGCGAACCGGACCGGATCGCCCGTCCGGATCTCCAGGTCGAAGAGCTGGGAGGCCTGGTAGGCGTTGCCAGCGGCGGATTCGAGGAGGTCGAAGAAGACCATCTCCCGGGGCTTCAGCCAGCGCATCAGGGCATTCAAAGACATGACGACTCCCTACAGGTCCGCTATCAACTGTACCGGGTCCCGCCGTGCAACAGGAGCGTAAATTCCGCGGGGACGCTGGGATGTGGATGGCGGGCAGTGTAAGGTCTGAGGGCATGGAGCATCCGGAATCCCAGAGGCGCGGCGGATCGGGGGTGCCGGTCTTCCTCACCCGTGCGTTGATCTGCCTGGCGGCCATGCTCTTCCTGGGCCTGGGGCTCGGCATGAGCGTCCACAAGGGGATCTCGGCGCTCTGGGTCCTGGGCCTGGTGGCCACTCTGGCCTTCGTGGTGGTGCTCATGGCCCGCTGGCAGGTGGGGCCCATCGCCGAGCCCCTGGAGCAGCTGCTGGGCGGAACGCGGCCCAGGGCCATCGAGGATCTGCCACGGGCCTGGTCGGCCCTGGAACGGGAGAACCTGGACCTCCGGGAGCGGGCCGTCCGGGACGACCGGCTGCTGCCCAGCATCATGGCGAGGATCGAGGAGGGGGTGCTCCTCTTCGGCGCCAGCGGCGGGCTGGAGCAGTTCAACCCGGCGGCCCAGCGCCACGTCGGTCTGGGAGCCCCGCTGGCCAAGGGGATGGCCGTGGCCCAGGTCCTCCCGGATGCCGCCAGCGCCGCCGCCGTCCAGCGGGCCTATGCGGGCGTGCCTTCGGAATGGCGCATGGCCCGAGCGGCCCGGACCCTGCGGGTGCGCGCGATCCCCTTCGCGCCTCTGGGGGCGGTGAGCGGCGTGCTGCTCACCCTGGACGACGTCACGAGCCAGGAGGCCCTGGAGACCACCCGTCAGAAATTCATCTCCAACGTGAGCCATGAGCTGAAGACCCCCGTGACGGCCATCCGCATCGCCGCCGAGAACCTCCAGGAGGAGGCCCCGTCGGAACCGGCCCAGGCGGGGGCCCAGTCCATCCTGCGCTCCGTGGATCGCCTGGCGCTGCTGCTGGGGGATCTTTCGGAGCTGAGCCGCATCGAAAGCGGCGCCCTCCACCTGGAGCCGGTGTGCCTGGATCTTGCGGCCTTCGTGGCGGCCCTGGTGAAGGACCAGCAGCCGCGCCTGGCGGCCTCGGACGTGGCCCTGGACGTGGCGGTGGAGGCCCCGCCGGGGGGACTCCTGGTGGCCGATCCCCTCCGCCTGAGCCAGGTCCTGGAGAACCTGCTGTCCAACGCCATCAAGTTCAGCCTGCCGGGGAGCCGGGTGAGGCTGGCGGTCCGCCTGTCGGAGCAGGGGCAGTGCTGGGAAGTCTCCGACCAGGGGCCGGGCATCTCCGAGGAGGAGCAGGGGCGGATCTTCGAGCGCTTCTACCGGTCCAGGGCGGCCCAGGCCAAGCCGGGCACGGGCCTGGGTCTGGCCATCGTGAAGCACCTCTGCCGCCTCATGGGCGGAGAGGTGACGGTGGAGAGCCGCCCCGGGGAAGGGGCCACCTTCCGGGTGATGCTGCCGCCCACGCCGCGGGCGGAGGATCAGGCCTCGGCGGGTCCGCCCAGCCGGTAGCCCACGCCCACCACGGTCTCGATGTGGTCCGCCGCCACGGGCCCCAGCTTGGCCCGGACCCGGCGCACGTGGGCATCGATGGTGCGGCTTTCGCCCAGGTACTCCAGGCCCCAGACCTGCTGCAGGATCTTCTCCCGGGTGAGGACGCGGCGGGGGTTGGCCAGGAAGTAGGCCAGCAACTCGAATTCCCGCCGGGTGAGATCCACGAGCTGGCCATCCACCCGGGCCGTGTGCATGTCCAGATCCACGGCGATGGGGCCGAAGGCCAGGCGCAGGGCGCGCACCGACGTTTCCGGCGGGACAGCGCGCCTCAGGATCGCGCGGAGGCGGGCCGCCAGCTCCCGGGCGGAGAAGGGCTTGGAGATGTAGTCGTCGGCGCCCAGCTCCAGGCCCAGCACCCGGTCGATCTCTTCGCTGCGGGCCGTCACCAGCAGCACGGGCAGCGCATGGTGGGTGGCATGGGCGCGGATGGCCCGCAGCACGTCGAGGCCGTCCATGTCCGGGAGGCTGAGGTCCAGCAGGGC
>DPRT01000094.1:9113-10281 GCA_003538615.1 Holophagaceae bacterium
TCCGCCAGCATGAGGCGCAGCAGGTCCCGGTAGATCTTCCCGTAGAGGGCGTCCACGCTGTCGTCGCTCTGGATCACCGCCTGGGCCAGGGCCGCGTCATGGCCCACGAAGGCGTCCACGGCGCGGCGGACCATGTTCCGGGTCTGGGTGCCCAGCTGCTCGAGATCGTTCCCGGCCAGGATGGGCGGGTGGACCAAGGGCACCCGGCGGGCGATGTTGCAGCAGTGGTCGCCGATGCGCTCCAGCTCGGGGACGATCTTCAGGCTGGAGGCGATCAGGCGGAGGTCCCCCGCGGCGGGGGAACGGAGGGCCAGGAGGTCGATGCAGAGGCGGTCGAGCTTCAGCTCCCACTCGTCCAGCCGCCGGTCGAGCCCCTGCACCTGGTCGGCCTTGGCCGAGGAACGCTCCTCCAGGGCCTGGATGGTGAGGTCGATCATCTCCTCCGCCACGCCCGCCATGACGAGGATGCCGTCCCGCAGATCCTTGAGTTCCTGATCGAGCTGGCGCATCAGCCGAACCTCCCCGTGATGTAATCCTCGGTCATGCGATGGCCGGGCGTCGTGAACAGTTTCTCCGTGAGCCCGGCCTCGATGAGCTTGCCCATCCAGAAGAACGCCGTGTGGTCGCTCACCCGGGCGGCCTGCTGCATGTTGTGCGTGACGATCACGATGGTGAACTCGCGCTTCAGCTCCAGGATCAGCTCTTCGATCCGGGCGGTGGCGATGGGATCCAGGGCCGAGCAGGGCTCGTCCATCAGGATGACCTCGGGACGCACCGCCAGGGCCCGGGCGATGCAGAGCCGCTGCTGCTGGCCGCCGGACAGCCCCTGGGCCGAATCCTTGAGCCGGTCCTTCACTTCGTCCCAGAGGCCGGCGCCCTTGAGGCTGCGCTCCACGGCTTCCTCCAGCGTCGTGCGGTCCTTCTGCCCCTGGATCCGGAGGCCGTAGGCCACGTTCTCGAAGATGGACTTGGGAAAGGGGTTCGACTTCTGGAAGACCATGCCGGCCCGCTTGCGCAGGGCGATGACATCCGTGGCCGGGGCGTAGAGATCCGTGTCGCCCAGCAGGACGCGGCCTTCGATCCGGACGCCGTCGATGAGGTCGTTCATGCGGTTCAGGCAGCGGAGCAGGGTGCTCTTGCCGCAGCCGGAGGGCCCGATGAAGGACAT
>DPRT01000140.1 GCA_003538615.1 Holophagaceae bacterium
GGCCCCGCAGGCGGCTTCATCCCGGCCTCCATGCAGGGCATGGAAGTGGACTTCGAGCCCCTGCAGAAGGCCGGCTCCATCATGGGATCGGGCGGCATGATCGTCCTCAGCGAGGACGACTGCATGGTCGACATCGCCAAGTTCTACATGGCCTTCAGCCAGGAGGAGAGCTGCGGCAAGTGCACGCCCTGCCGCGAGGGCACCACCCGCATCCTGGAGATCCTGGAGCGCATCACCCAGGGCAAGGGCGTGCTGGAGGACCTCGACAAGCTCCACCGCCTGTCGCGCCTCTGCCAGCGCACCAGCCTCTGCGGCCTGGGCCGCGCCGCGCCCAACCCCGTGCTCTCCAGCCTCAAGCACTTCCGCGAGGAGTTCCTGGCCCACATCGTGGACAAGCACTGCCCGGCGAAGAAGTGCGTGGCCCTGATCCGCTACGAGATCAACCCGGAGAAGTGCATCGGCTGCACGATCTGCCACCGCAACTGTCCGGTGGAGTGCATCTCCGGCGCCCGCAAGGAGGCCCACGTGATCGACCAGACGGCCTGCATCAAGTGCGGCAACTGCTTCGACGTCTGCAAGTTCGCCGCGATNNGTCATGGATGCCGCCGAGAAGATCGGCATCCACATCCCGCGCCTCTGCTACCACCCGGACCTGAGCCTGGAAGGCAACTGCCGGGTCTGCGTGGTGGCGGTGGAGGGCTTCGACCACGGCCTGGCCTCCTGTGCCACCACCGCCTGGGAGGGCATGGAGGTGCAGACCAACAGCCCCATGATCCGCCAGGCCCGGCGCGACATCGTGGAGCTGCTGCTGGACAACCACCCGAAGGACTGCCAGACCTGCGACCGCGACGGGCACTGCGAGCTGCAGAACCTCTCGTACCGCATGGGTGTCCGCGAACGGCTCTTCGAGGGGAAGCGCAAGCAGTTCCCCGTCGATGATGCCGGGGCCTCGGTGGTCCGCAACGCGGAGAAGTGCATCCTCTGCGGCCGCTGCATCCGCGTCTGCGGCGAGGTTCAGGGCGTGTTCAACCTCAGCCAGCATGGCCGCGGCTTCACCACCGTGGTGGGCCCGGCCAACCTGGCCCCCATGGACGAGAGCGCCTGCATCCAGTGCGGCCAGTGCGTGAGCGTATGCCCCACGGCCGCCTTCCTGGAGCAGGACCACACCGAGCGCGTCTGGAAGGCCCTCAGCTACCGGCGCACCGAGAAACACGTGGTCGCCACCACGGCGCCCGCCATCCGCGCCGCCCTGGGCGAGGCCTTCGGCCTGCCCGTGGGCACTCCGGTCACCGGGAAGATGGTCACGGCCCTGCGCCGCATGGGCTTCGACGCCATCTTCGACGTCAACTTCAGCGCCGACCTCACCATCATGGAAGAGGCCCACGAGCTGCTGAAGCGGCTGGAGGGCGGCGGCCCCCTGCCCCTGCTCACCTCCTGCAGCCCCGGCTGGGTCAGCTTCCTGGAGAAGTTCTACCCGGAGATGATCCCCCACATGTCGAGCTGCAAGAGCCCGATGCAGATGCAGTCCACCCTCATCAAGACCTACTACGCCAAGCAGAAGGGGCTCGATCCGAAGGACATCTACGTGGTGTCCGTCATGCCCTGCGTGGCCAAGAAGTTCGAGGCCGCCCGCCCCGAGCACGTGCTCGACGGCAGGCCCACCACGGACGCGGTCATCACCACCCGCGAGCTGGCCCAGATGATCAAGTCCTACGGCATCGACTTCCAGCGCCTGCCGGACAGCGACTTCGACCACCCCCTGGGCACCTCGTCGGGGGCCGGCGACATCTTCGGCGCCACGGGCGGCGTCATGGAGGCGGCCCTGCGCACGGCGGCCTTCAAGCTCACGGGGCGGAACCTCGGGAACCTCGAACTCACCGAGGTCCGCGGGATCACGGGCGAGATCCGGGAGGCCTCCGTCACCCTGGCCGGGACCACCCTCAACGTGGCCGTGGCCAACGGCCTCCAGAACGCCAAGGTCCTGCTGGACGCCGTGAAGCGCGGGGAGAAGGACTACCACCTCATCGAGATCATGGCCTGCCCCGGCGGCTGCATCTGCGGCGGTGGCCAGCCCTACCCGCCCATCGGCAGCTACACACTGAACCGGGACCTGGCCAAGGCCCGCGCCCGGGCCCTCTACAGCATCGACTCCGCCAAGACCCTCCGCTGCAGCCACGACAACCCCGATGTCCAGAAGCTCTATGCCGACTTCCTCGGCGAGCCGCTGGGCCCCACCTCCCACGCCCTCCTCCACACGCACTACACCGCCCGCACCCCCCGAGGGATCCGATGAGCGCCTGCACGCACTGCACCCACGACAACTGGCCCGAGCTGGAGCGCGGCTACCGCGCCATGCTGCCCGAGGCCGTCCTCGCCTTCATCGACGCGAACCGGCAGGGCGAGCGCAGCGAGAGCATGCTCATCGCCACCCTCCACATGGTCCAGGCCCACTTCGGCCACCTGGGGCCGGGGCACCTGGAGGCCGTGGCCCAGCTCATGCAGATCCCCCTCGCCAAAGTGACGGGCGTGGCCACCTTCTACCACTACTTCCGCCTCCAGCCCCGGGGCCGGTACCTCATCAACGTCTGCCTCGGCACCGCCTGCTACGTGAAGGGGGCCGAAAAGGTGGCCCAGAAGCTCACGGACGAGCTGGGCATCCGCTTCGGCGAGACCAGCAAGGACGGCATCTTCAGCCTGGAGAGCACCCGCTGCGTCGGCACCTGCGGCCTCGCCCCCGTGGTGATGATCGGCGACGAGGTGCATGGCCCCCTCACCCCCAGCCAGATCCCCAACCTGCTGGAGAGCTACCTGGCGCGCGCCGCCGAAGACCTGGTGGCAGCCTCAGGTGCCGGACATCAATAGGCCGTCATCGAATCCAAGACACAGCGAGGTGCTGACCAGCTTAGACCTCTGAGGCCAACCGGTAGATCTCGGAGGCGGACACGCCCAGGTGCTTGGCCAGGGGCTTCACCGCTTCCCGCTGGGTCATGCCCCCTTCGCGGGCGGCGGCGAGGAAGGCCTTGGCCCAGTCCGGCAGTTCGACGCCATCGAAGCCGGCTTCCACTTCGGTGACGATCCGCTTGGCGCTGGCGCCCGCCAGCACGAGCACCATCTCGCCCCGGTCCTCGCGGCCCAGCTGGACCTTCACCTGGGCGGGCGTGCCGCGGTACCAGGTCTCGTGCAGCTTGGTCAGCTCCCGGCCCAGGGCGATCTCCCGGTCCGGCAGCAGCGCCTCCAGATCCGCCAGGGTTTCGTGGATGCGGTGGGGCGTCTCGAAGACCACGACGGTCTCCTCCTCGGCGCCCAGCTTCTTGAGCAGGGTGCGGCGGGGTTCGCTGCGGTTGGGCAGGTAGCCCCAGAAGCCGAAGGCGTGGCAGGGCAGGCCCGAGGCCACCACCGCCAGCAGCACCGCCGAGGCGCCCGGCAGCACCGTGACCTTGGCGCCCGCGGCCCGGGCGGCCCGGGCGATCTCGAAGCCGGGATCGTTGATGCCGGGCATGCCCGCATCGCTGCAGTAGGCCACGGTGCGGCCCGAGGCCAGCTCGAGCCCCATCCGCTCATAGGCCGCGGCCCCCGCATGATCATCAAAGCGCAGCAGGGGCTTGTCGATGCCCAGGTGCTTCAGCAGGCCGCCCGTGCGGCGGGTGTCCTCGCAGGCCACCAGATCGGCCCCGGCCAGGGCCTCCTTGGCGCGGTCCGTGAGATCGCCCATGTTGCCGATGGGGGTGGGGACGAGGATCAAGTGGCCAGCCATGGTTTCAGTCTGGCAGCCTCCGGAGGCTCTATGTCACCCGCTCCAGCTGCCGTTCGCTGCGGACCAGCCGGCTGTAGGCCATGCCCGTGTGGTACCAGTGCAGGAGGAAGGCCTCCTGGAGGGCCCGCTCCCACCAGCGGAGGCTCCCGGGGCGCGGCAGGCAATCGGGAGCGGGGCTGCATCGCACCTCGAGATCCAGGCCCAGGGCCGTGGCCTTGGCGCGGGCGAGATGCAGGGGATCCGACACCAGCATCAGGGTCCGCCAACCCTGGGCCCGCAGATGGATCCGCACATTGAACAGATTCTCCAGGGTGTGCTGGCTGCGATCCTCCAGGAGGATGGCCTCCGGGGGAATGCCCCGGGCCAGCAGCCATTCCCGCGCGGCCTCGGCCTCACTGCGGCGGGCGCTGCCCGTGGTGCCCCCCGCCACGAAGATCCGGGGGGCGAGTCCCTGGCGCCAGAGGGCTTCGGCATGGACCAGCCGCGCCTGGAAGACCGGTGTGAGCCAATCACCCTCCAGCCGGCGCCCCAGCACCAGGATGGCGTCGGCGGAACGGGGCTCGTCGCCGGCGGTCGCCTTCAGCACCTGCCGCAAACGATAGGCCCAGGGCAGACCCAGCAGGGCCAGGCCCGTGGCCGCCGCGAAACCCAGCGACGACACCCCGCCCGGACCAAGCTTCTGCCAGAAGCTGGCGCGGGGCGGGGCGGCGAAGGGCGGCGTCATCCGACCGAGGGGGCGCCTAGGCGTCCGACCGCTTCTCGACCTTCTTCCGCTCGTTGGTGTCCAGCACACGCTTGCGCATGCGGATGAAGTTCGGGGTCACTTCCACCAGCTCGTCGGCCTCGATGTATTCCAGGGCCTGCTCCAGGGTGTGCTCCCGGGGCGGCGTGAGGCGGGTGGCCTCGTCGCTGCCGCTGGCCCGCATGTTCGAGAGCTTCTTGCCCTTGGCCACGTTCACCACCAGGTCGTTCTCGCGGGCGTGCTCGCCCACGATCATGCCCTCGTAGCACTTGGTGCCGGGATGGATGAAGATGACGCCGCGCTCTTCGAGGTTCATGAGGGCAAAGCCCACGGACTCGCACTGCTCCATGCTGATGAGCACGCCGTTCTTGCGGCCCGGCAGGTCGCCCTTGTGGGGGCCATAGTGGCTGAAGAGGCTGTGGATGATGCCTTCGCCCCGGGTATCGGTCATGAACTCGCTGCGGAAGCCGATGAGGCCGCGGCTGGGGATCTTGAAGTGCAGGCGCAGGCGCCCGCCCTCGTTGCCCATGTCCTGCATCTCGGCCTTGCGGTTGCCCATGTGCTCCATGGTCACGCCCATGTAGGCCTCGGGGATGTCGATGGTGACGTCCTCATAGGGCTCCATCTTCTCGCCGGTGACGGGGTCGATGTGGAGGATCACTTCCGGGCGGCTCACGCAGAGCTCGAAGCCCTCGCGGCGCATGGTCTCGATGAGCACGGAGAGATGCAGCTCGCCACGGCCGCTCACCTTGAAGGAATCGGGGCTCTCCGTGTCCTCCACCCGCAGGGCCACGTTGTGCTGGAGCTCCTTCTGGAGGCGCTCGCGGATGCGGCGGCTCTGGACGTGCTTGCCATCCTGGCCCGCGAAGGGGCCGGCGTTCACCATGAACATCATGGAGATGGTGGGCTCGTCGATGTCGACGTACTCCAGGGCCGTGGGGTTCGACGCGTCCGCGATGGTCTCGCCCACGCGGATGTCCGCGATACCCGCGATGGCGACGATCTCGCCGGCGCTGGCCTCCGTGAGGTTGACGCGGGTGAGCCCTTCGAAGCCGTAGAGCTGGGTGATCTTCTGCTGCTGGATGGAGCCGTCGCGCTTGACCAGGCCCACGCTGTCACCCACGTGGATGCGCCCGTTCACGATGCGGCCGATGCCGATCTGGCCCACGAAGTCGCTCCAGTCCATGAGGGTGACGAGCATCTGGAGCGGCGCCTCGGGACTGCCCGTGGGATGGGGGCAGTGCTTCACGATGCTGTCGAAGAGGGGATCCAGGCTGTCGCTGGCGTCGTTCATGTCCAGCATGGCGTAGCCCATCTTGGCGCTGGCGAACACGCAGGGGAAATCCAGCTGCTCTTCCGTGGCGCCCAGCTCGATGAGCAGCTCGAAGACCTGGTCCTGGGCCCACACGGGACGGGCGCCGGGGCGGTCCACCTTGTTGATCACCACGATGGGCCGCAGGCCCAGGGCCAGGGCCTTGCGGGTGACGAACTTGGTCTGGGGCATGGGGCCGTCGAAGGCATCCACCACCAGCAGCACGGAATCCACCATGCTGAGCACACGCTCCACTTCGCCGCCGAAGTCGGCGTGGCCGGGGGTGTCCACGATGTTGAAGCGGTAGCCGCCCCAGTGCAGGGACGTGGTCTTGGCGAGAATGGTGATGCCGCGCTCGCGCTCCTGGTCATTGCTGTCCATGGCGCGTTCCTGGACGCGCTGGTTGTCCCGGAACATGTGGGCGCCCTTGAACAGGGCGTCTACGAGGGTGGTTTTGCCGTGGTCGACATGGGCGATGATGGCAAGATTGCGGATCTTCTCGAGGGGGGTCATCTGGCTCCCGGGCAGCCCAGGCACGGGCCGGGCAGAACCATAGATTTTACCAGAGATTCCAGTGTTTTCCGAGCGGGGATTGCAAGACGCTTCCTTTCACGGCCCAGGGGTCTAAGATAAGCGGACCCAAGCCGGGAGATTCCATGCACATCAACGAACTGCTCACCGTGGTCTGCGAGCAGGGCGCCAGCGACCTCCACCTCAAGGTCGGCAACCACCCCATCGCCCGCATCCGGGGGAAGCTGACCCCCATGACGCAATTCAAGCGGCTGGTGCAGGAAGACACCATCGCCATGGCCTACGCCATCATGGCCAGCGACAAGCAGAAGGCCAAGTTCAAGGAGAGCCTCGACCTGGACCTCGCCTACTCGGTGCCGAGCCTGGGCCGCTTCCGCTGCAACATCTTCAACCAGCGGGGCACCGTGGGCCTGGTGCTGCGCGTGATCCCCCGGAAGATCTACACCATCGACGACCTGATGCTCCCCAGGGTCCTCAAGACCATCTGCGAGGAGCAGCGCGGCCTGGTGCTGGTGACAGGCACCACGGGCTCTGGCAAGTCCACCACCCTGGCGGCCATGATCGACCTCATCAACGCCACCCGCACCGAGCACATCCTCACCATCGAAGACCCCATCGAGTACCTGCACCGGGACAACCTCAGCATCGTGAACCAGCGCGAGGTGGAGGCCGACTGCAAGACCTTCTCCTCCGCCCTGCGGGCCGCCCTCCGCCAGGACCCCGACGTGATCCTCGTGGGCGAGATGCGCGA
>DPRT01000118.1 GCA_003538615.1 Holophagaceae bacterium
AGCACTCGGCTCCGGTTTTCATTCGGTTGGTAGCGGGGGCAGGATTTGAACCTGCGACCTTTGGGTTATGAGCCCAACGAGCTACCGGACTGCTCCACCCCGCGGTAGATCTCGAGTGTAGCAGGGATTGGGGAAGTGGCAAGGACGCAGGCTGGATGAGTGTTGGTATGCTCGACGGACGCTCTGGGAGGATCCGATGGTACGCCGCATGGTGGCTGCGCTGGTGCTGTTGGCGGCTGCCGGGCTGGCGGCGGGGCCCCGGACCTGGACGACGGAGAAGTGGTTCGAGAAGCCGAAATCCCCGCGGATCGCCAACTACCGCATCGAGGCGACCCTGGATTTCGAGCACAAGACGCTGGAGGGGACGGAGACCCTCTCCTGGCGCAACACGGGCACGGCCCCCACGCAGGAGCTGCCGCTGCACCTGTATCTCAATGCCTTCAAGGGGCCCCAGAGCCTCTTCGTGAAGGAAAGCGGCGGACGGCTGCGCAACGATCGGCTGGACCGGCCTTCGGACGCTGCCTCCTGGGGCTACTGCCGCCTCATCAGCGCCCGGATGGAAGGGAAGGATCTCCAGGGGCACACCGGGGAGGATGAGACGGTCCATTGGCTGAGGCTGCCGCGGCCCGTTCCGCCAGGGGAGACCATCCAGATCGAGATCGCCTGGGAGAACCGCTATCCGAAGGTGTTCGCCCGCAGCGGCTGGTCCGAGGACTTCCTGATGTCGGGCCAGTGGTTCCCCAAGGCGGGGGTCTACCAGGGTGACCGCTGGAACTGCCACGCCTATCACGCGAACACGGAGTTCTTCGCGGATTTCGGCGTCTACGATGTGGCCCTGTCCCTGCCGAATGCGCTTGGGCTGGCCCACACGGGGACCCAGACCAACTTCGTGACGGAGATCGAGCCGGATCCCAAGCGCCCCCTGAACGTGATCTGGCGCCTTCACGCAGAGGATGTCCATGATTTCGCCTGGGCGGTGATGCCCCGGGAGAGCTGGCGCAAGCCCGCCATGATCGAGTACCGCGGCGTGCAGGTCTTCTACTACATCGACGACCGCACCCGCGGGAACTTCCAGCGCCAGCGCCGCGCCGTGGAGAACGCCCTCCGCTGGAGCGAGGAGTGGTATTTCAAGTATCCGTACCCGACGCTCACGGTCATCGATACGCCGAAGGGGGCCCGGGGGGCCGACGGCATGGAATACCCGACCCTGATCACCGCCGGCTCGGTGGCGTTCGATCCGCTGCAGCAGCGCTTCGAGCCTGAGCTGGTGACGATCCATGAATACGGCCACCAGTTCTTCTACGGGATGCTGGCCAGCAACGAGGCCGAGGAGCCCTGGCTGGACGAGGGCTTCAACAGCTGGTTCACCCACAAGGCCATGGAGCGCAGCTACCACAGCCTGCTGGGGGGGCGGCGGTTCCAGGTGCCCACGGATTTCCTGGACTGGGCGGACTACTGGACGCTGCCCTCCGCCGATCCCCTCACGCGCTTCGGGTTCAGGACCATGAGCCTCCAGAGCTACTTCGTCACCAGCTACGGCAAGTCCACGCTGGTGCTGAACCAGCTTGAGGCCATGCTGGGCCGGCCCGTGATGGAGGAGGTGATGCGGACCTATGCCCAGGAGATGGCCTTCCGGCACCCGACGCGCCACGACTTCAGGCGCATCGCCGAGCGGGTCTCGGGCCGCGATCTCTCGGCCTTCTGGCGGGATTTCGTCGAGGGCACCGAGGTGCTCGACTACGCCATCCGGGGGGTGAAGGTCCGCGATGTCACGCAAGGCGGGTGGCTCTTCTCGGACAAGCCCCCGGTCTTCGCGGCCCCGCAGCCTGCGGCACCGGGCCGGGTGGGCTCCATCACCCTCGAGCGGAAGGGCGGCCTCAAGGTTCCGATCACGCTCTGGGTGCGGCTGGAGAACCGCGAGGAGCAGCGGCTCGTGTGGGACGGACAGGATCGCTGGATCACCTACGAGTTCAATTCCCCCGTGGCCGCGGCGGTGCTCGATCCCGACGGCAACTACCCCATGCTCAAGGACCGGCTCCACGCCAGCTACACCCCGAGGCCCGTGAAGCGCGGCTTCTACTACTGGTCCCAGATGGTCTGGGGCGCTGTGGCCGGATGGCTGCAGGGATGCGGGATCGGCTAGGTTTCAGGGCCTCGCCGGCGCGGCGTCCCCCATGCGGACAGCCTTGATGTATCCCTGGCCATCCAGCTCGATGAGGATGGGGAACCAGGCCAGGCCCAGGTCCTCGAAGGCGGCGCGAGTCGGGACGTAGCGGGCGGTGCGGCCTTCAGCCTGAAGCCGGCTGGCCAGGGCGCGGGCCTCGTCCATCAGGCCGCTGGGCAGGTTCGCGCTGCGGTCGTCCAGGCCCGCGTGGAGGCTGGGGATGATCCAGGCCACCTCCGGCGGGAGCTCCGGCAGGGGCCCCTCCTCGGCGGGGAGGACCCACAGCCGGGCCGCGCCGAGTTGATCCAGGCGGACATCCTGGTAGTCCAGGGCCGGCAGGGTCCAGAGGCGCAGGACCGGCGAGGGACCGCCGAGCAGGCCGAAGAGCCGCTGGAACTGGGCCAGGATGGGATCCGCTGTCGCATCGGCGCGGGCCTTGAGCGAAGCGAACCGCGCTTCGTCCTGGTCCGCCAGGGCCCAGCACAGGGCATGGCGGAGGGCGTAGCCGCGGGTGAGGGCCGGGCCTTCCGCGAGCAGGCGGTCTTCCCAGATCCGCCGGAGGTCGGGGGTGAAGCGCCCTTCGCGCATCCGGGCCTTGCCCCACCGCCACAGGGCCAGGGCGGTGCCGGGCTGCTTAAGGGAGAGGGCGGCGAGGCGCCCCGCCAGGCGACCCTGCGGCTCCCTGAAGAGGGCCCGTAGGGCCTCCGCCTCCCGGTGGGCGGGACCGGGCGGGAAGGGGTTCGCCAGCCCCTGCTGGAGATCAGAGGTGGCGGCGGCCCGCAGCCAGCGGAAAGCCGGGGTGCCGGATCCCCTGGGGGCCGCAGGCAGGGGGAGGCCCCAGTCGTAGGCCTCCAGCAGCCGGTCCGCCAGTTCGGCGGCCGTGGGCGGAGCGGGCCGGGTCTCGGCGGGAGGCGTGGGCGGCAGAGCGGTGAGTGGGAGCATGGAGCTTCCTTGGTGGCAGAATGATCCTCCGCATCATACGGGAGTCGCCTTGAGCCCAGCCCCTTCAAACCTCACGCCCCGGGAGCGCCTCGTGGTGGCCCTGGATCTGCCCACGGCCCGGGAGGCCCTGGCCATGGCCGAGCGGCTCTCCGGCCGGGTGGGCATGCTCAAGGTGGGGCTGGAATTGTTCTGTGCGGAGGGCCCCGCCTTCGTGAAGGAGCTCCAGGCCCGGGTGCCGGTCTTCCTGGATCTGAAGCTCCACGACATTCCCACCACCGTGCGCCGGGCCCTGGAATCTCTGCTGAAGCTGGATCCGCGCCTCATCAATGTCCATGCCCAGGGCGGCCCCGCCATGCTGGAGGCGGCGGTGGAGGCCGTGCGCGCCCATCGCACCGCGGGGGGGCGCACCGAACTGCTGGCCGTGACCGTATTGACCAGCCTGGACCGGGAGGCCCTGGCGGCCCTGGGCCATGCGGGGCGGCCCGAGGATCTGGCCCTGGCCTACGCCAAGCTGGCCCACCGGGCGGGCTGCGCGGGTGTGGTGTGCTCGGCCTGGGAGGCCGCGGCCATCCGCGAGGCCTGCGGCGAGAGCTTCCACCGCCTCACGCCGGGCATCCGGCCCGCGGGCGCCGCCACCCAGGACCAGGCCCGGGTGATGACCCCGGCCCAGGCCTTGAAGCAGGGCTCGACGTGGCTGGTGGTGGGGCGGCCCATCACCCACGCGGCGGATCCCGCCGCGGCTGCCGAGGCCATCGTGGCTGAGATGGAAGCCTGATGAGCGCAGGCTCACCCCTCGTCTTCCGGCCCTCCTTCGCCCAGCGCGGCATGGCCGTCCTGCTCTTCGCGGGCTCCTGGCTGGTGGGGGTCCGCGCCCTGGCGCAGATCCTGGAGCGCCTGCCCATCCTGCGCGCCTCCCTGAAGGTGGCCGCGGCCGCCAGCGAGCCCACCTGGTCCTACTGGGTGGCCATCGTCGCCGCCATCGGCGCCGTGGTGATGGGCGGCCTGCTCCTCATTGGCACGCTGGTCTGCGTGTTGATGGTGGAAGGCACCCAGGTGCTGGTGGATGAGCTGGGCCTGTCCGTGGAGCACAATGCCCTGCCGGCGCCCCTGGCCCGCAAGCTGGGCGCCGGGCGCCTGCTCTGGAAGCGGATTTCCCGCCTGGAGCGGTCCGGCCCCTTCTTCGTCCTCCGCGGTGGCGGCGATCCGGGGCAGAGCGGCCCGAAGGATCCGGTCCTCCGCTTCCTCATGGTGGACGAGCTGGAGCGGCTGGTGCTCACCATCATGGAGCGCAGCCCCAACCTGAAGCACGGGGATTGACTCCGCCTACATCTTTGGCCGGCTGAGGTAGGCCTCGGCGCCTTTCATCTCGGCCGTGGGGCCGTGGGCGGGCTTCTTCGGGCGCGTCCCTCTATGAGCATCGGTCTGTTTCAGGCCCCACAGGGCGGCCAGCTCCGTGGCTTCGGGGTTGCCGGGGGCGAGGGCCAGCACCTCGGCCAGGTCGGCGCGGGCCTTGTCCACCTGCCCGAGCTTCTCCCGCAGCAGGGCCCGCTTCATGAAGCCCCAGGGGTTGGCGGGTTCCTTCGCGATGATCTCGGCGTATTCCGCTTCAGCTTCAAGGAAGCGGCCCTCCTCTTCGGCGGCCTCGCCGCAGAGCAGGTTGGTGATGGCGCAGAAGCCCAGCCACGCCTTCTGCTCGGCGAACTCGGCGGGCGTGAAGCGGGACTTGGCCTTGGCCTGCTGACTCACCCGGTCGATGTGGCGCAGGGCCTTTTCCGTGTGGCCGTCCACCCGGGCGAAGATCTCCGCATCGCCGCTGGCCCGGTAGAAGTCCTTCTGGATGCGGCCCTCGGCGCGGTACTGATCGAACATGCGGGTGCCCGGGTACAGGGCCAGGGGGCTGATCTGGCAGTCCTGGGGCCGGGTGTCGCGGATGAAGGCGGCGGTCTCCTCCACATCGGCCCAGGTCTCGCCGGGGATGCCGGTGATGAGGTAGATGCCCAGGTTCATGCCCACCTTGCGCACCAGGCCAAGGGCGCGGCGGGCATGGCGCAGGTTGGTGCCCTTGTCCAGCAGCTGCAGCACGCGCTCGCTGCCGTGCTCCACGCCGAACTGCATGAACTCGCAGCCCGCCCGCTTCATGGCCACCAGGCGGTCCTCGTCCACCAGGTTCACGCGGCTCTGGCAGTTCCAGAGGGGATGCAGGCCGCTCTCCTGGATGCCCTTCATCAGGGTCAGCACCCGGTCCCGGTTGGCCGTGAAGGTATCGTCCCGGAAGCTGAAGTAGGTGAGGCCGTGCTGCTCGCGGAGCAGGCGCATCTCCCGCAGTACCGAGGGGGCGCTGCGGAAGCGGATGGAGGTGCCCCAGAACTCGGGCGTGTTGCAGAAGTTGCAAGTGGCCGGGCAGCCCCGGCTGGTGCTGAGGTAGGCCAGCTGGCCCACGTCGTTGAGAAAGTCCGCCTCCAGGTGCTCGGCGGGGATGCCGATGGCATCCAGGTCTTCCAGGGGGGCCTGGGGCAGGGTGCGGCCCTCGCGGAGGATGAGGCCCGGCGTCCGCTTCCACAGGTCGGATCCCGGGGCCGTCTTCAGCCGCTCGGCGATCCCCAGCAGCACCGCTTCGCCCTCGCCCTGCACGATGCCATCCAGGGCGGGGCAGTCCTCGAAGACCTCGTCGGCCAGGTGGGTGGGGTGGGGGCCGCCGGCCAGCAGGATGGCGCCGGGGCAGGCCTCCCGGGCCCAGGCCAGCAACTCGCAGGACCGCTTGCGGTTGAAGGTGAACATGGAGACGCCCATCACCGAAGGGTTCTGGGCCTTCAGGTAGGTCTGGACCTCCTTCCGGCCCTTGCCGCTGAGGTTGGCCACCCGGCAGGGGAAGGCCCGGGACTTGAGCATGGCCTGCAGGTAGCCGAGACCGATGGGCAGGAAGGTCATCCATTCGTCCCCGAAACCGCTGCGGGGAGCGCTGTAGGCGAGCAGGGTGCGGGGAGGGGTCATGGGGTCCGAAAGCAGAGCTTTCCAGTGTAGGGAACGGAATCCATGATGGAAGCAGGCATTCCAACCACGGAGGAAACTTGGCCGGAAATCTGATCCGGAACCCGGAGACCATCGCCGAGATCACCGCCCGGGCCTG
>DPRT01000042.1 GCA_003538615.1 Holophagaceae bacterium
GCCAGGATCCGTTCGTAGAGGTGCTCATCCGTCCAGCGCATGACTCCATGCTAGGAGCCCACGCGGGGGAAGTCCTCCGATGGGCGGCGCCGGAATTCTTTCTCAGTCCCACTCCAAAGGCAGGCGGGGCTGGGGTGGGGCCTTGGGCAGCACGCCCTCCAGGCGCAGCAGGAATTCCTTCATGTCCAGGCCCCCGGCATAGCCCACCAGAGAGCCGTCGGACCCGATGACGCGGTGGCAGGGGATGAGGATGGAGATGGGGTTGGCGCCGCTGGCCCGGGCCGCGGCCCGGATGCACTTCTCGTCCCCCAGGCGCCGCGCCAGTTCCAGATAGGAGATGGCCTGGCCGTAGGGGATCTTCTGCAGCTCCCGCCAGACCCGCTGCTGGAACTCTGTGCCCTCGGCCTCCATGGGGATGTTGAAGTCCCGGAGGTTGCCTGAGAAGTAGGCCTCCAGCTGCCGCTTGAGGTAGGGCAGGCTCTTGGGCGCGGGGCCCGGGGGCGGGACCGGCGGCTTGCCGTGGAGGCGCACCAGCTCCGTCAGCCTTCCGTCCGCCGCAAAGGCTGCGCCCAGGTCCCCCAGGGGCGTGGACAGCGGATGAAGGGTCCCGTTCATGGGCACAAGGATGGCAGAATCACTGTTTTTTGTTAAAACACGGAGCGCCGGGGGCGCCCGCCGCCCTCAAGGCCGCCGCCATCCCATGCCCGATTCCAGTTCCCGCAGGGCCTTCGGCAGGGGCCCCTCACCGGGCAGGACCACGCGATGGGACGGCACCAGCAGGACGATGGGATTGGCCGCGCAGGCCATGACGATGAGGTCCTCGTCGACCCCCAGCCAGACGGAGAGATCCGAAGGCGTCCGCGCCTGTCCGTAGGGGATGGTCCGCACCGTGTCCCAGATGCGCTGCTGCAGGGGCGAGCCCTGGGGATCCACGGGCACGGTGAAGGTGCGCAGGGTGCCCGCCAGATAGGCGTCCAGCTGGCGATCCAGGTAGCGCTTGGCTTCGCGCTGTTCCTTGGGCGGCAGAGGGCTGGTCTTGCGGGGGTCCATCCCCTCCACCGCCAGCTCCAGCAAGCGCCCACGGCCATCGAAGGCCGCGCGCATCGGACCCATCAGGGTATTCAGCTCGTAGTGCCAGAGGACCATCCGGGAATCATCGCAGGGTCGATAGACTGATGCCATGGCTACTCAACCTTTTCGCCTGTCCATCATTGACTACCTGAACGCCGCTCCCCTCAACCACGGTTTCAAGCACGGCCTCGGCTGGGAGCATTTCCACCTGAAGTTCCACTACCCATCGGCCTGCGCGGACCGCCTGCGGGCGGGCGAGGTGGATGCGGGCATCGTCAGCTCCATCGAGTACCTGCGGATCCCCGACCTCCGCATCGTGCCGGGCCTCTGCATCGCCTCGCCCAAGCGGGTGCGCAGCGTGGTGATCCTGTCCAAGGTGCCCCCGGAGCAGATCAAGAGCCTGGCTCTCGACACATCGAGCCGCACCAGCGTGGTGCTGGCCCAGCTGCTGCTGCGGGAGCGCTACGGCGTGAGCCCCACGGCCACGGACATGGGGCCCGACCTTCCCGCCATGCTCGAAGCCCATGACGCCGCCCTCATGATCGGGGATGCCGCCATGCGGGCGCCGCGCCAGGGGCTCTTCGTGCTCGACCTGGCGGAGGAGTGGCATGCCTGGACCGGCCTGCCCTTCGTCTTCGCCCTTTGGCTCATCCGCAAGGACGCCCCGGACCTGCCGGTGCCCGGGGGCGTGGCCTCCTTCTTCCACCGGAGCCTGGAGATCGGGCAGTCCCAGCTGCCGGCCATCATCGAGGAGGCCCGCCGCACCATCGGCTGGACCAAGATCGAGCTGCACGAGTACCTCACCGAGAACATCAGCTACACCCTGGGCGAGGCCGAACGGGAAAGCCTGGCCCTCTTCTTCGAGAAGGCCGTGCGCCACGGCTTCGCGCCCGAAGAGAAGCCCCTGCGCTTCCTCTGACTTTCCGATCCGCCCCGCCTCTGACACCCTGGATCTTCACCTGGACGACCCCATGACCGATCTCGCCTCCCTTTTCCACGCCCATGCCGCCGAGCGGCAGCGGACCACGGCTGAGGCCCTGGCCGAAACGGGCTTCGACACCCTGGTGATCTCCAGCGGCCAGGTCTACACCCACTTCGCGGACGACCAGGACGCCCCCTTCCACCCCATCCCCCACTTCGCCCACTGGTGCCCCATGGAGGGGCCGCACCACGTCCTCGTGATCCGCCCAGGCCAGAAACCCCGGCTGATCCGCTACGCCCCCGAGGATTTCTGGTACGAGCAGCTGCCCCTGGGCAACCCATTCTGGGCCGGGGCCTTCGAGATCGAGGAGGCGGGCACCGTCGAAGAGGTCTGGAAGCGCCTCGGCAGCCCCGCCCGCGCCGCCTACATCGGCAACGAAACGGACCGCGCCGCCGCTGCCGGGCTGGAGCTGAACCCCGCGGGGCTCACCGCCCGCCTGGACTGGCACCGCACCACCAAATCCGCCTACGAGGTGCAGTGCATCGAGGAAGCCACGGTACTCGCGGCCCGGGGCCACCTGGCCGCCAAGGCCGCCTTCCTGGCCGGGGCCAGCGAACTGGAGATCCACCACGCCTACGTGCAGGCCGTGGGCATCGTGGATCATGAGCTGCCTTACGGCAGCATCGTGGCCCTCAACGAAAAGGGCGCCACCCTCCACTACGAAGGCAAGCGCACCCTGAAGAACGGCTTCGTCATGCTCATCGATGCCGGTGCCAAAGTGCGCGGCTATGCCGCCGACATCACCCGCACCGTGGCCGCCCCCCACTGCGACAGCCGCTTCGCAGCCCTGGTGGACGGCATGGAGCGGATCGAACTCCAGCTCTGCGCCGCCGTGAAGCCCGGCATGCCCTATGGCGACCTCCATCACCAGGGGCATCTCGCCATTGCCGGTCTCCTGAGCGAGCACGGCCTCCTGAAGGCCAGTCCCGAGGAGGCCGTGGAGAAGGGCCTCAGCCGCCCCTTCTTCCCCCACGGCCTGGGCCACCACCTGGGCATCCAGGTCCACGATGTGGCGGGCAAGCAGGGCGCGCCGGACGGCACGCTGGCCCCTCCCCCGGCCCAGCACCCCACCCTGCGCACCACCCGCACCATCGACGCGGGCCAGGTGTTCACCGTGGAACCCGGCCTCTACTTCATCCCCATGCTGCTCCGCCCCTTCCGCGAGAACGAGCACAAGGCCTCCTTCAACTGGGCCCTCATTGATGAGCTCACCCCCTGCGGCGGGATCCGCATCGAGGACAACCTGCTGGTGACCCCCTCCGGACACCGCAACCTCACCCGGCC
>DPRT01000080.1:0-8939 GCA_003538615.1 Holophagaceae bacterium
CCCTTCCACCCCTCCAGCACCCTGAACCGGCTGCCCATCATGCCGGGAAGGGTGAGCTGGAGCAGGTTCTCGGTGCGGGCCTTGCGCTCGGCTTCGGGCAGGGCCATCCATCCGGCGCCCCACTGGTCCAGCGGCGCGTGGGTGCGGATCCACTTGCTCAGCTCCAGGTGGCCGAGGTCCGACAAGCCCTCGCCTTCTAGCAGGGTGGCCAGCCGCGTGAAGTCCACATCCGCGGTCAGATCCGCCTCGCCCAGATCCTCGTGCCACTTGCCGTCCACGCTGTGGGCCTTGAAGCGGCGCAGGTCCGCGCCCTTGGCCAGCAGCCGGTCTGCGGGTTCGCCGTAGTCCACCGCCAGGAAGAGGCCCGCCTCCAGCGCCCCCGCCAGTTCCTTCACCAGTCCCGGCAGGCCCTCACACCAGATGCTGCCATCGCGGGGCTCCAGGCCGTCGGTGTGCGCCGCGAACCAGGCCCCGGCCTCGCCGGGATCCGCCGCCTGCCACTGGGGACCATCGGCGGTCAGCACCTCGCGGGTCCAGCGCTCGCCGTCCCAGCGCCAGGGCTGGGCGGGGAGGGCGTCGAAGAGCTCGTTGCTGAAGATGGCGCCGGTGAACGGTCCTATGGGTTCGTTCTCGGCGGAAAACCGTGCGCGGTTTTCCGAAAGGAAGGGAGCCAGGGCCGCTTCCGCGGCCTTTCTGGCGGCGGGGTTGTCGTCGCGGTGGACATAGACCAGGGCCTCGGCAAAGGGCCCCGTCACCGCGTTCAGCACATCGCGGCCCAGCCAGCCGCGGCCCGCGCCGGGCTCCAGGGCCGTGAAGCGGGCGGGACGGCCCAGCCGCTCCCAGGCCGCCTCCAGGCGCAGGGCGAGGGTCTGGCCCAGCAGGGGGCCCAGATCCAGGGCCGTGTAGTAGTCCTTGCCTTCGAAGCCCCAGGGGCCCTCCTGGCGGCGGTAGTAGCCGTGTTCGGGATGGTAGAGGCCCAGGGCCATGACCTCTGAGGCGGGAACGGGGCCCTGGGCGAGACGGCTTTGGAGGAGATTCTGCAGTGGATTCATGCGTGCGCTCTCCCCATCTATGACGTCAAACCCTGCGACAACCGCCAACCGCGGAGAACGCATGAGAACGCGGAGAAGGAGCTGGTTTTCCTCAGCGCTCTCCGCGTTCTCCGCGGTGAGACCCTCCCTGGAATCATCGGCGCTCCAAGGGCCACTTCTCCAACAGCACGGGCAGCAGCCACTGGGTGAGGAGCAGGGCCAGGGCCACGCCGCCCAGGCAGGCCAGGCCCAGGCCGCGCAGGCCGCGGTAGCCGCTGAAGACCATGCCGCCGAAACCGGCGAGGGTGGTGCCGGCGCAGACGGCGTTCACCCGGGCCACACGGTCGGGCGCATCCGCCTCGGCCCGGGCCCGGTGCAGCAGGTTGAAGGCCGTGTCCACGCTGACGCCCAGGGCGATGGGGATGGCCATGAGGGAAAGGAAGGTCAGGGGTTCGCCGGTCCAGCCCAGGGCGCCCAGGGCCCCCGCCTGGCTGGCCAGGAGGGGGATCATGGCCAGCAGGGCGAAACGCAGGCTGCGGCCGAAGAAGGCGATGACCGCGAAGATCCCCACCAGGGCCAGCAGCACGGCCTGCTGCACGGCCTCGTGGGCGATGCCCTTCACCACGCGGAACAGGGGCTGGGTGCCCACGAAACGGCCACCGGCAGCTTCGACTTCGGGCGTCAGGCGCGCCAGGGCAGCCTCATCCAGCCGGATGGGCACGGTCAGGGCCGGGGGCAGCGGCGCGGGTGTCCGGTTCCAGTGGAGGCGATCCCAGAGGGTCCAGGGGCGGGGGTTCCCGGGCTGTGCTGAGGCCCGGGGCAGCAGAGCCTGGAGGGCGCGCACGGGCTGGGACGGATCCGCCGCGGCGGCGGCCAGGGCCGACAGGGGCCCCTCCAGGCCCGCTGGATCCAGGCCCGCCTTGGCGGCCGTTTCCAGCACCTGGCGGCGCCAGGTCTCGGACCCCAGGGTGTGGCGCAGCTCCGGGTCCAGGGTCTGCCAATCCGGCACCGGGAGGCCCGCTTCGCGAAGCACGGGGCTGAGCTTGTTCCAGCGGGCGGGCAGCCGGTCCGGGTCCTCCAGGGGGATCTGGAGGGCCAGGGGCTGGAGGCTGGCGCCGAGGGTTTTCGTCAACCGCTCCTGCAGGGTGAGGGCCGGATTGCCCTGGGCCCGGAAGCGGCGCAGGTCCTCCTCCCACCGGGTCCGGGGGGCGCCCACCAGGGCGAAGACCAGCAGGCCCAGCGCGGCCCAGGGGGCCCAGACCCGGCGGCGGGGCCGGGGCGGCGGGGAACCGGGGGCGAAGGTGCCCTGCCCGCGGTCCAGCCAGATCAGCATGGGCGGCATCACCAGGAAGGTCGCCGCGAGGCAGGCCAGCAGGCCCAGCCCCGTGGTGAGCCCCAGGTCGCGGATGCCGGGGAAGGGCGCGAAGGCCAGGGCCAGGAAGGCCAGGGCCGTAGCCAGGGCGCCGGCCACCACGCCAGGGCCCGTGCCCAGCAGGGCCGAGCGCAGCGCCCGGGGCTTGGTGCGGCCCATCCGGCGCTCTTCCCGGTAGCGGCTGAAGAGCAGGATGCCCACGTCGTCGCCCACGCCCAGCAGCACGGCGCCGAAGCCCGCGGCCATGAGGTTCACGCGGCCCAGGATCCAGCCCGTGAGCCCCAGAGCCCACAACATGCCGATGAGCAGGGGGCCCATGACGAAGCCGTAGCCCGCCAGGGTGCGGAACCCCAGCCAGTACACCAGGCCGATGAGCACGAAGCTGAGGGCCAGGCTGAGGAGGACTTCGATCGTGAGCCGGTGCGATTCCCAGGCGGTGATGGCGTGGGCACCCGTGACGAGCACCGGAAAGGGGCGGTCGGCCTGGGGCGCCAGGGCGGATTCGACCGCCTTCAGAGTGGCCGAGACGGGCAGGGGCCCTTCGGCCCCGCGTCCCAGCCAGGCCAGGGCCCGGGTGGTGGCTTTCACGTCCGTGGCGGGAAAGCCGGCCACCAGTGGCAGCAGAACGAAGCGGCCATCCTTGGTCTCCAGGTAGCCCGTGCGCATGCGCAGGGTGAAGGCCCGGCCCAGGGCCTGGGCCCTGGCCATGCCTTCGCCGTTCTGGGGCGCCAGATCCCGGAGGCCCAGGGGATCCAGCCGGGCCAGGGCCGCGGGAAGAGGCTCGGGGGAGCCCAGGGCCTTGGCCGTGGCCTCCAGGCGGCGTTTCAGGATCCCGGGATCCTGCAGCGGCGCCAGGCGATCCCCCAGCCAGGCCGGGGCCAGGGCGTAGAGGGTCTCGGTGGTGAGGCGGCTCACGGCCGCATCGCCTTCGGTGATGGCGCCCACGGCCAGGAGGGCGGGCCAGGGGCTCAGGCCGCCGGGGCCGGGCACGGGCACGGGTTCCGACAGTCGGCCTTCGGCGGCGAGGCCGTTGAGGGGCAGGTCCCCTCCCATGAGCAGGCGGTCCACCAGATCCTCGGCCCAGGCGCGGCGGACTTCGAGATCCGCCTCGTCCCCTTCAGCCACCAGCCAGACCAGCTCCTGCTGGCCGACTCCGGCCTCCAGGTTGGCCCGCACCGCCGGGTGTTCCGCGGGCAGCAGGCTCATGAGGTCCAGGGCCCGCTCCACGCGCAGGGCGCCCCACCCCAGGGCCAGGGTGAGTCCCGCGGTGATGAGCCACAGCCCCGAGGAGCGGGACAGGTGAAGGCGGAGGAGGCCGCGAAGCAGGGCTTTCATGGCCTAGCCGCGCTCCATGCGTTCGATCCAGAGCCTCAGGGCGGGCAGCATCTCCACGCGCTCGGCACCCCGGAGACGCTCCGCCAAGCTGCTGTCGTCCAGCCGTGCGAGGGGGTGGTTCTCCCGGCGGTCCATGGCCTCGGGGGGGCCCGCCGCCGTGAGGATGGTGGGCAGCTCCTCGCTGTACCTGTGGTCCAGCAGCTGGGCCAGGGCCGCCGCCACGCGCAGGTCCGAGTCCATGCGGTCCCAGTCGTCCAGCACCAGCAGGGGCGGATCCTGGAGGGGTTCCACAAGATCGCGCACGCTCTGGAAGGCCTGGTTCTGGAAGCTGCGGACATCGTAGTAGGCGTCCTTGATGGCCTGGCTCAGGGTCCGCACAGACACGAAGCGCCCGCCCTTGCCTGTGCGCTCCGTCCAGGCGCGGAGGGTGGCCGCCGCCAAGGTGCTGCGGCCGCTTTGCGCGGGCCCGTGGACCCACCACAGCTCCCACCCGTGGCGGAACTTGTGCTTGCCGTTGGCGGCCCACTGGAAGAGCGACTCGGCCCCAGCGGGGCGGATGCCGTGCTCGGGACGGCGCTTGAGGGCCTGGAGCAGCCTGGCGAGGTCCTCGCGGAAGGGGACCGGGCCCACCTCATCCTCGGGGCGGGCCAGCCATTCCTCCAGGTCGGGAACCCGGTCCAGCAGAGACCGGACGCTACTGGCCTGGGCGTTGTTCCACCACTTCCAGAAACGCGCGAAATCGGCTTCGCGGTACCGGGCGGGCAGCCCCAGGGTTTCGGCATCCGGCGCCACGTCCGCGGTGCAGCCGCAGACCAGTACCGGCTTCTGGGGATCCGGATCGAAGACGAGGCCCTGCCCCTGGCAACGTGGACAGTCGGGGCGGCCCTTCACCATGGAATCGCTCCGCTCATGGCCCGTCCCCGCCGCGCAGGAAGCCGCCCAGCACCTCGCGCCGGCGTTCGCGGATGCGCGAGAAGGCCCGTTCCTCCAGCTGCCGCACGCGTTCGCGGGAGATGGGCGGGTCGAACTGCTTGCCGATCTGCTCGAGGGTGAGGGGATCCTCCCCGCCCAGGCCGAAGTGCAGGGTGAGGATGCGTCGCTCTTTTTCGCTGAGGGAGGCCAGGCTGGCTTCGATCTGCTCGAGGAAGGCCTCCTGGTCCAGGGTCTGCATGGCGGAGGGCTCCACCTCCTGCTCCAGGCTGTCGCCCACGGTGAGATCGGAATCGCCGAGGCCCTGTTCGGTGGAGACGGTGGAGGTGGTCTGCTGGAGCAGCTGGAGGCGCTCCACCTCCTCGACCGTCAGGTTCGCCGCATCCGCGATCTCCTGCAGCATGGGCGTGCGTCCCAGGGACTGGCTCAGCTTCTGGGTCACGCGGTTCAGCTGCACCAGGTGGCCCGCCACCTTCTGGGGCAGGCGGATCTTGTTGCCGTGCTCGGCCAGCGCATGAAAGATGGCCTGCCGCACCCACCAGGAGGCGTAGGTGAGGAACTTGTTCAGGCGCTCGGGATCGAAGCGCTTGGCCGCCTCGATGAGGCCCAGGTTGCCCTCGCTGATGAGGTCCAGCAGATCCAGGCCCATGCCCTCGAACTTGCGGGCCTCCTTCACCACGAAGCGGAGGTTGCCCTCCACCAGCTTGCGCAGGCCCTCGGGGTTGCGGTCGTTCTGCCACAGGCGCCCGTTGATCCGCTCCTCCTCCGCCGTGAGGAGCGGCAGGTGGCGGATGGAATCGAAGTACTTGTCGAGCGAACGCTCTTCGAGATGCCGGAGGGGCACAGATCACCTTAGGGGAGGGACCAGCATAGCAAGCGAACCACGCCGCCCGAGAAGCCTCGTATTCAGCTGCGCTTGCGCAGCCCGTGCGGCACCAGCTTCACCAGGCCCGTGGCCGAGGCGGGCCGGGGCACATCCTTCACGCCCGCGGCCTCCAGGGCCTGGGCCAGACGCTCCATGTCCTCCTGCATGCGGCTCAGGCGATCGCGGAGGGTGAGCACCACCTCCACGCCGGCCAGGTTCACCCCCAGGTCCCGGGTGAGGTTGAGGATGAATTCGAGGCGCTCCAGATCCTCGTCGCTGTAGAGGCGGGTCTTGCCTTCGGTGCGGCTGGGCGCGAGCAGGCCTTCGCGTTCGTAGAGGCGCAGGGTCTGGGGGTGNNTCCTTGCTGCGCTCGTCCTGGATCTGGGGCGTCACCACGGCCACCTCCGCGATGAGGTCACCCCGCTGGCTGCCCCGGGGGATGGGCATGCCCTGGCCCTTGAGGCGGAGCCGGGCGCCGGTCTGGGTGCCTGGAGGCACCTTGATGGTCTGCTGCCCCTCGGGCGTGGGCACGTCCACCTTGGCCCCCAGGGCCGCTTCGGAAAAGCTGATGGGCAGGCGCACGTAGAGGTTCGGGCCCTTGCGCTCGAAGCGGGCATCCGCCTCCATGCTGATCTGCAGGAAGAGGTCGCCGGGACCGCCGCCGCGACGGCCGGCCTCGCCCTTGCCGGCCACCCGCAGCCGGGCCCCGTCTTCAACACCTGGCGGGATGGCGATGGTCACGGTCTCCTGGCGGGGATGCCGGCCCGCGCCGCCGCAGTCGGGACAGGCCGGGGCGCGGAGGCCGCGGCCCTGGCAGTCCGGGCAGGTGCGTCCGAAGGAGAGGAAGCCCGAGGCGCCGCCCAGCTTGCCCTTGCCCCCGCAGGTGCGGCAGGGCTCCTGCTTCTTGTGGGCCTCGCCCGTGCCGCGGCAGGCCAGGCAGGGCTCGGAGCGGTTCACCCGCAGGCTGAGGCGGGTGCCTTCGAAGGCCTCGCGGAACCCCAGGCGTACGGGATGGATCAGGTCTTCGCCCCGCTCCGGGCCGTGCCGCACCGGGCGTCCGCCGAAGCCCGCGAAGATGTCCTCGAAGGAGAATCCGCCCCCCGCGCCCGGCTCGAAGCCCGGGGGCGCCTGGGCCCCGGGGCCGTTGGGATCGCCGTAGGTGTCGTAGTTCTTCCGCTTCGCGGCGTCCGACAGCACGTCATTGGCCTCGGCCAGCTTCTTGAACTCGGCCTCGGCCTTGGCGTCGCCCGGGTTCAGATCCGGGTGGTGCTTCCGCGCCAGCTTGCGGTACGCCTTCTTGATGTCCTCGTCCGAGGCCGTGCGGGGTACGCCCAGGATCTTGTAGTAGTCGGGGTGGGTCACGCGGCACCTCCTGTGCCGCGCCCTGCGGGCTTCGGCTTCGCCAAAGTGCCCCTTTGCTCCTGCTTCGTGTTCATGGGTTTAGTCTAAAGCACTCAGATTTGTTCCATACAGAAAAAAGGGGAGCCCGCAGGCTCCCCTTTTTTCTGTATGACCTAACTGACGACTTCGGCATCAATCACGTTGTCATCTCCCTTTTTTTCTCCGGGCGCGCCAGCGCCCGGAGCCTGGCCGTCACCCGCCGGGGGTTCACTCTTGTAGAGGCTTTCCGCCAGCTTGTGGCTCTTGGCGGTGAGGGTCTCCAGGGCCTTCTTGATGCGATCCGCCTCCAGGCTGGCCAGGGCCGCCTTGGCCTCGACGATGGCCTCCTCGGCCTCCTTCTTGTCGGCCTCGGGCAGCTTCTCGCCGCTCTCCTTCAGGAGCTTCTCCACTTGGTAGACCATCTGGTCCAGGTGGTTCTTCTCCTCCAGCAGGGCCTTGCGGGATTCGTCCTCGGCCTTGTGGGCCTCGGCATCGCGGACCTTGGCCTCGATCTCCTCCTTGGAGAGGCCCGTGCTGCCCGTCAGCGTGATGCTGGCGTCCTTGCCAGTGCCCTTGTCCTTGGCGGTGACGTGCACGATGCCGTTGGCATCGATGTCGAAGACCACCTCGATCTGGGGCATGCCGCGGGGCGCGGGCGCGATGTTGCCCAGGTGGAACTGGCCCAGCAGCTTGTTGCCCTCGACCACGGGGCGCTCGCCCTGGAAGACCTCGATGTCCACGCCGGGCTGGTTGTCCACGGCGGTGGTGTAGATCTCGCTGCGCTTGGTGGGGATGGTGGTGTTGCGGGGGATGATGACGCTCATCTGGCCGCCGTTGGCGTTGATGCCGAGGCTGAGCGGCGTCACGTCGAGGAGCAGCACGCCCTTCACATCGCCCGCCAGCACGCCGGCCTGCACCGCGGCGCCCACGGCCACGACCTCATCGGGGTTCACGCTGTGGTTGGGCTCCTTGCCGAAGATCTGCTTCACCATCTCCAGCACCTTGGGGATGCGGGTGGAGCCGCCCACCATCACCACTTCGTCGATCTCGTGGTGGGCCAGCTTGGCGTCCTTCACCGCGTTCTCGCAGGGGCCCTTGATGCGCTGGAGAACGGGCTCGATCATCAGCTCGAACTTGGCGCGGGAGAGCGTCTGGTTCACGTGCTTGGGACCGCTGGCGTCCGCCGTGATGTAGGGCAGGCTGATATCGGTCTGGGTGGTGCTGGACAGCTCGATCTTGGCCTTCTCGGCCGCTTCCTTGAGGCGCTGCATGGCGTCGGCCTGCTTGCGGAGGTCGATGCCCTCGGCCTTCTGGAACTCGTCGGCCAGCCAATCGATGATGGCCTGGTCCACGTTGTCGCCGCCCAGGTGGGTGTCGCCGTTGGTGGACTTCACTTCGACCACGCCTTCGGACACTTCGAGGATGGAGATGTCGAAGGTGNNCGATGGTGCCGTCCTTCTTCTTGTCGAGGCCATAGGCGAGGGCCGCGGCCGTGGGCTCGTTCACGATGCGCTTCACGTCCAGTCCGGCGATGGCGCCGGCATCCTTGGTGGCCTGGCGCTGGGCATCGTTGAAGTAGGCGGGCACGGTGATGACGGCTTCCGTGACCTTCTCGCCCAGGTAGGCCTCGGCGGCCTCCTTCATCTTGCCCAGGACGACGGCGCTGATCTCTTCGGGGCTCAGCTTCTTGCCCAGCACATCGATCGTGCAGCCGCCCTTGTCGGCCCGCTCCACGGTGTAGGGCACGAGCTTCTGCTCCCGGTCCGAATCGGCGTAGGGCAGGCCCATGAACCGCTTGATGGAATAGATGGTGCTCTTGGGCTGGGCCACGGCCTGGCGCTTGGCGGACACGCCCACCAGCCGTTCGCTGGTCTTGGGATTGAAGCCCACCACGGAGGGCGTGGTGTTCGCGCCTTCGGGATTCGGAATCACCTTGGGGACGCCGCCTTCCATGACGGCCACGCAGCTGTTGGTGGTGCCGAGGTCAATGCCGATGATCTTGCCCATGGTGTCGCTCCTTCTGGGG
>DPRT01000080.1:9027-10751 GCA_003538615.1 Holophagaceae bacterium
CGAGCCGGAGCCCTGACCGCCCCTACCGGTCCCCGTGGACCTTCTTCACCATGTAGCGGGGCCGGTCGCGCACTTCCTGGTAGATGCGGCCGATGTATTCGCCCAGCAGGCCGAAGGCGATGAACTGGCAGCCCACGAAGAAGAACAGGATGGCGAACAGGGTGAACACGCCCTGGGCGGTGCCTTCGGGGTGGAGGAAGCGGTAGACCACCAGGCCCAGGAAGAGCAGGAACCCGAAAGCCGCGATGATCACGCCGAACACGCTGAGGGCCTGGAGGGGCAGGAGGCTGAAGCTGGTGAGGAGGTCGAACTGGAGGTTGATGAGCTTCCAGAGGCCGTACTTGCTTTCCCCGGCGGCGCGCTCGGCGTGGGCCACGGGCACCTCGGTGATGCGCTTGGCGAAGCTGTTGGCCAGGGCGGGGATGAAGCTCGAGCGCTCCTTGCAGAGCAGCATGGCGTCCACCACATCGCGGCGGTAGGCCCGCAGCATGCAGCCGTAGTCGTGCAGCTTCACGCCCGTGGTCTTCCGGGTGACGGCATTGACGATCTTGCTGGGCATGGTGCGGAAGAAGCTGTCGTTCTCCTGGCGGCCCTGGCGCCAGCCGCCCACCACGTCGTAGCCCTCCTCCACCTTGGCCACGAGCTTGGGGATCTCCTCCGGGGGGTTCTGGAGGTCGGCGTCCAGGGTGACGATGATCTGGCCCTTCACCTCGGCGAAGGCGCCGAAGATGGCGCTGTGCTGGCCGTAGTTCCGGTTGAACTCCACGACCTTCACCCGGGGCTCGGCCTTGGCGATGTCCACCAGCAGGGCCAGGCTGCGGTCCCGGCTGCCATCGTCCGTGAGCACGATCTCCCAGGGCTTCGCCGGATCCGTGAAGTGTTCCGCCATCACCTTGGACAGCCGCTCCCACAGCGCGGGGATGTTCTCCTCCTCGTTGTAGATGGGGATGACGATGCTGAGATACGGGTCCATGGGCGCTCCGGAGCCTTCATTCTAGTACGATCAAGCCTGCCCTGGAGTTTCCCATGCCCGAACCCAAGATCCTGCTGGTCGAAGATGAGCTGAGCCTCGCCGAAGGCATCAAGCTCAACCTCGAGCTGGAGGGGCTTGCCTGCACCTGGATCCCCCGCGGAGACCAGGCCCTGAAGGCCATCCTCGCGGAGACCTTCGACCTCGTCGTCCTCGACGTGATGCTGCCGGGCATGGATGGATTCACCATCTGCGAGAAGGTGCGCGAGGCGAAGAACTTCACGCCCATCCTCTTCCTCACGGCCAAGAACACCGATGACGACCGCATGCACGGCTTCGAGACCGGCGCCGACGACTACCTCGGCAAGCCCTTCCAGGTGAAGGAGCTGCTGCTGCGGGTGCGGGCCATCCTTCGCCGCGAGGCCTGGTACAAGAGCCGGGAGATCAGCAGCCGCCAGGCCTTCGGCCCCCACTGGGTGGACTTCGACAACTACTGCGGCGAGGGCCCCCACGGCCCCTTCCAGCTGGGCATGAAGGAATCCATGATCCTGCGCCTGCTCATGGAACGGCCCGGCCAGGTGGTGAGCCGCACGGACATCCTGGACAAGGTCTGGGGCGAGGACGCCTATCCCACCAGCCGCACCGTGGACAACTTCATTGTCCGCATCCGCCGCGTGATGGAGCAGGATCCCCACCACCCCCGCTGGGTCCACACCATCCGGAGCGTGGGCTACCAGTTCGACCCGGAAGGGAA
>DPRT01000011.1:0-2432 GCA_003538615.1 Holophagaceae bacterium
GCGAAGCGCGCCCTGGATGCCTCCTGCCACGCCCTGGCCTCGGTGCTCATCGCCTATCCGCTCATCGTGGAATCCAGCGCCCGCTTCGGCATCCTGGCGCCGGAACGGGCGGCTGCCGCCCTGCTGGCCATGGCGGTTCTCCATGCCGCGGTGGCCTGGCGGCGGAACCTCCAGGCCACCCTCTGGATCGCCACCCTGGCGGCGCTGGGCTCGGGCTTCGCCGTCATGGCCGCCCGCCAGGCGGTCGCGCCCTTCGTGGCTGTCTTCCTGGCGCTGGGGGCTGGAACCCTGTGGCTCACCTACGGGCGCCGGTGGCACGGCCTGCGCTGGCCCACGGCACTGGCGGCCGATGCCAGCGTGCTGCTTCTGACCACCCTCGCCGCCTGGCCCGGGGGGCCTCCGGGCGCCTACCGCGGACTGTCGCTGGACGGGGCCCTGTTCCTGGCCCTGGCGCTGGCGGGTATATACATCGGCAGCTTCGCGGCGCGGATGCTCCAGCGGCGCCGGGTGATGAACGCCTTCGAATACATTCAGACGGCCCTGGTGCTCCTGGTGGGGTTCGGCGGCGCCCTGCGCGTCTCCCTGGCCTCCGGGTCGGGAACCGTCCTCCTCGGCGCGGGCGTGTCGCTGGCGGGCGTGGGCTGCTACGCCGCCGCCCTGCCCTTTGCGGACGACCAGGAGGAGACCCGGGCGAACTTCAACTTCTTCACCTTCCTCGCCCTGACCTTCCTGCTGCTGGGCGGGCCCATCGTGCTGCCTCTGCCCCTGTTCTCGGCCCTCAGCGGGGTCCTGGGCCTGGCGGCCATGCTGGCGGCGCTCCACCTCCGCCGGACGGTCCTGGTGCTCCAGAGCGGCCTCTACCTGGGCGTGTCGGCGCTGGTTTCCGGACTGGCCCCCTGGACCTTCCGCGTGTTCACGGACCCCGCGGGACCCGCCGCGCCGTTGCCCCAGGCGGGGCTTGCCAGCCTGGTGGCGCTGTCGGCCGCCCTGCTGCTGTTCCTGCTGCGCAGGCCCCCGGAGCCCGTCACCATCCGCATGCGGCCGACCGTTCTGGTGCTGGGAGCCCTGGCCGCGGCCGCCTTCGGCGCCCTGGCGATCCGGCTCTGCTGCGGCGGCCGGGCCCCCGATCCCGCGAATCTCGCCCTGGCCCGAACGGGCGTGCTGTCCGCCCTGGCCATCGCCCTGGCCTGGCTGGGGCGGAAGATCCCGGTGCTGGAGCTGCGCTGGATGGTCTACCCGCTCCTGGCCCTCACGGCCCTCAAGTTCCTGGTGGAGGATCTGGCCGGGGGCCGCCCCCTCACCCTCTTCCTGGCCTTCATGGCCTTCGGAACGACGCTCATCGCGGCCCCCCGCCTCCTGAAGAACCGGGCCGCGCAGGACGGACCGGAAGCCGACGAGGAGGCCCCATGAAGTCCGAACATCCGCCCACCCGCCCTTCCGTTTCGCGAAAGGAACCTCCCATGCGCCTCCCCTCAGGACCCGCCCTGGCAGCAGGCCTGCTGATCCTCCTGGCCCCTGCGGCCTTCGCCAATCCCCCGGCGGCCCAGCCGACCGGGACGAAGGGGCCCGCGGCCCAGGAGGACATCCAGGTGCCCAGGCCTCCCTTCAGCGAAGGCATCTTCCCCTGCACCTCCTGCCATGACGGGAAGAGCCTGAAGGTCAACCCGCGGCGGCGGGAGCTCGCCGACATGCACGGCGACATCGTGCTCGCCCACGGGTCCGCCAGCCGCTGGTGCCTGGATTGCCACGATCCTGTGGACCGCGACCGCCTGCGCCTGGCCAGCGGGGAGCGGGTGGAATTCACGGCCTCGTACGAGCTCTGCGGTCAGTGCCACGGCGACAAGTATCGGGACTGGCGCGTGGGCGTCCACGGCAAGCGCACCGGCAGCTGGAACGGGGCCAAGCAGTACCTGCTCTGCGTCCATTGCCACGATCCCCACACCCCCCGCTTCAAGCCCGTGAAGCCCATGGCGCCGCCCGCCCGGCCCGAACAGATCCATCCCAGGAAAGGGGGTGCCCGATGACGGACCCGAAGCCCGCCTGCCCCGCCGGAGGCTGCGAATCCTCCGGCTGCGGACCCACCCGCCGGGACTTCCTCGGCGCGGCCACCGCCACCATGGCCGCAGCCCTCACGGGCTGCGACACGCTCAGCCGGGAGGAGTTCCTCCAGCGCAACTTCAAGGAACTTTCCAGTGACGAGGTGCGCTCCGTCATCGCCCGCCTGGAGAAGGAATATCAGGCGAAGTACGGCAAGGAGGTGAAGGTGGCCGACACGCCGCCCATCCCAGGAGTCATCTTCGGCTACGCCCTGGATCTCAGCCGCTGCATCGGCTGCCGCCGCTGCGTGCATGCCTGCGTGAAGGAGAACAACCAGTCCCGGGATCCCGAGGTCCAGTGGATCCGCGTCCTCGAGATGGACAAGGAGGAGGGGG
>DPRT01000011.1:2496-5708 GCA_003538615.1 Holophagaceae bacterium
CACTACTTCGGCAATCGCCCCCGGCCCAAGGGCGTGGTGGAGAAGTGCACCTTCTGCATCCAGCGCACCCGCAAGGGCCTGTACCCGGCCTGCGTGGAGATCTGCCCCACGGGTTCCCGCAAGTTCGGGAACCTGCTCGACAAGGACAGCGAGATCCGGTACGTCCTCGAGAACAAGCGCGTCTTCAAGTTCAAGGAAGACCTGAACACCCAACCCAACTTCTTCTATTTCTACGGGGTGTAGGGCCATGGCCATGCTGAAGCACTTCACGCAGTTCATCGCCGACACGTTCCGCATCGTCACCAGGGGCGACCGCTACTACTACGCCTGGATCGCCTTCCTGCTGCTGCTCATCGCCATCGGCGCCGGGGCCTACCTCGGCCAGCTCAGGGACGGCCTCATCGTCACGAAGATGCGGGACCAGGTCTCATGGGGCTTCTACATCGGCAACTTCACCTTCCTGGTGGGCGTAGCCGCCGCCGCCATCATGCTGGTCATCCCCGCCTACATCTACGACTGGGAGCCCATCAAGGAGATCACCATCCTGGGCGAGATGCTGGCCATCAGCGCCCTCATCATGTGCCTGGGTTTCGTCATGGTGGACATCGGCCGGCCCGACCGCTTCTGGCACATCATCCCGCTCGTGGGCCGCCTCAACTGGCCCCAGTCCATGCTGGCCTGGGACGTGATCGTGCTGAACCTCTACCTGCTGCTGAACTGGTTCGTGGTCACCTACCTGCTCTTCTGCGCCTACACCGAGCGGCACTACGTGAAGAAGCTGGTGCTGCCCCTGGTGCTGCTCTCCATCCCCATGGCCGTGAGCATCCATACGGTCACGGCGTACCTCTACAACGGTCTGGCCGCGCGGCCCTTCTGGAACTCCGCCATCCTGGCACCGCGGTTCCTGGCGTCCGCCTTCTGCTCGGGCCCCGCCATCCTGCTCATCCTGCTCCAGGTGCTGCGGAAGACCACCAAGCTCAGCATCAAGGACGAGGCCATCTTCAAGATCGCCGAGCTCATGGCCTACACCATGGGCTTCAACCTCTTCCTCACCGCCGCGGAGGCCTTCAAGGAGCTGTACTNNTACTCGGGCACCGAGCACATGGTGTATTTCCAGTACCTGCTCTTCGGCCTCAAGGGCCACACCACCCTCGTGCCCTACGCCTGGGCCTCCATCCTCTGCGGCCTGGCGGCCTTCATCCTCTTCCTCGTGCCCCGCACCCGCACCAACTGGGTGACGCTGAACCTCGGCTGCGTGCTCATCTACGCCAGCGTCTACATCGAGAAGGGCATGGGCCTCATCATCCCCGGCCTCACGCCCGACGTGCTGGGGGACATCTACGTCTACCGCCCCTCCTTCACGGAGATCGCCGTGGCCGCAGGCATCTTCGCCATCGGCTTCCTGGCCTTCACCCTGATGCTGAAGGCCGCGGTGCCCATGATGCTGGGGGAGTTCACCATCACCAGGCGGGGCCCCCGGGCGGAGGTTCCGCCTCCGGCTTAGCATCCGCCCCCGGCCTAAAGCTCGTCGATCTCGTCCTCGGCCTCATCCGGATTATCCGCGAGGATTTTCCGGAACCGGTCCAGGTTTGCCAGGAACAGCGCCACCAGACGCGGATCGAAGTGGACGCCGCTGCCCCTTTCGATCAGCTCGATGACCTGCCCTTCGGGCCAGGATTCCTTGTAGTGCCGCCGGCTGCTGGCCGCATCGAACACGTCCACCAGCGTCGTGATGCGGGCCTCGATGGGGATGGCCTCGCCGGCCAGTCCCTTCGGGTAGCCCGTGCCATCCCACTTCTCGTGGTGGCCGATGGCGATGCGGGCCCCCATCTGGATGAAGGGCACCGCGGATCCCTTCAGGATGGTGGCGCCCATGCTGGTGTGCCGCCGCATGGTGACCCATTCCTCTTCCGTGAGGGCGCCGGGTTTCTGGAGGATGGCGTCCGGCACGCCGATCTTCCCGATGTCGTGCATGGGCGCGGCGGACCGGATGGCATCGATGCGCTCCTGGCCCCAGCCCAGGAGATCCGCCATCTCGGCCGCATAGAGGCCGATGCGCCGCACGTGGCTGCCGGTTTCGTGGTCCCGGTGCTCGCTGGCCGCGATGAGGCGCAGGGCCACCTCCTCCCGGGAGTTGCGGATCTCCTCGGTCTGCTCGCGGACCTTCCGGGCCAGCTGGGCTTCCCGGTCCCGGAAGGAGATCTCCAGCATGCGCCGGCGCAGGGCGCCGTTCACCTGCACCAGGATCTCCCGGGGCTGGAAGGGCTTCAGCACGTAGCCGAAGGCGCCCTGCTGGAGGCACTCGATGGCCGTCTCCGCGTCTTCGGTGGAGCTCACCATGACCACGGACGTGTCGGGAATCCTGGGCTGGAGGGCCTTCACCAGATCGAGCCCCGAGGCGCCGGGCATCTGGATGTCGCAAAGCACCAGCTCCGCGGCCTCTTCCTCCAGGGCCTTCAGCGCCTGCGGCACATCCTCCGCCTCGCGGCAGTGGTAGCCCGCCTTGGCCAGGATCCGCTGGAGCGACAACCGGATGATGGGCACATCATCCACGATCAGGACGCGGATCTGCTGCGGAACCACCTGGAAATCCTCGCCCATGGCCCTCCCCTGGATCCATCTTCAACGGCTCATGGACCGGATGAGTGTAGTTCCTCATGGTCGCACAGGCATAAAAAACCGGGAAATCCACGCCGGGAGCATCCCGGTCGTCCCGGAGCCTGGGTCAGCGGGCCCACTCGAGGGAATCGCGCTTGGCCGTGTAGTGGGCGCCCAGCTCCAGGGCAATGGCCCGTTCGCAGAGTTCCAGCGCCGCGTGGAAATCCCCCAGCTCGCTGTGGGCCTGGATGCCCCGCTCCAGGCAGGTCATCCCCTCCAGCATCCGCCGGGATTCATGGGGGAAGGCCGCTTCCAGGTCCGTCAGGTAGCCCAGGGCCGTGTCCACCGAGGCCACGCAGTCCTCCCATGCCCCCACCTGAGCCAGGGCATCCGCCTGCAGGTCGTAGGCGACGGCCTTCACGGCATTGGGCAGGCTGGCCTGCCCCTCGAAGGTGCGGCGCAGGTACTTCAGGGCGGACTCGGGTCCGCTGAAGGCCGCCTCGCGGTACCCCGCCAGCAGATCCTCCAGCACATCCTTCACCGACTTGCGGACGGGTTCGTTGCGCTTGGCCACTATTCGTACTCGATGGTCGCGGGCGGCTTGGAGGTGATGT
>DPRT01000060.1 GCA_003538615.1 Holophagaceae bacterium
GGCGGGTGCTGAACTTGAGGCCCGGTTGATCGAGGAACAGCGTGGTGCCGTCCCAGCAGAGCTCCACCTCGCCCTCGTCGCCCAGCAGGGTGGGGATGAGGTCCAGAGCGCGCTTGGGCACGATGAGCCGGACTTCATCCTTGAGGTTCGTATCGCAGGGCACCTCGGCCACCGCGAGGCGGAAGCCGTCCGTGGAAACCACGCGGACGTGGTGCTTGGACAGGTGCAGGAGCACCGCCGACAGCGTCGGCTTGGTGGCGTCCTTGCTGACGGCGATGGAACCCAGCTGGATGGCCCGCTTGAAGCGCAGCACGGGGATCTTCACCACGGGAAGCTGTTTGCTGGGCCCTGGAAGCTCCGGGAAGCCCTCTCCGGGCTGGATGTTGTGCTCGGAGTTCATTCCCTTCGCCCGAAGCCACAGGCGGCCCCCGGCGTCCGGGCATTCGAGGCTCAGGATCCCTTCGGGGAAGACCCTCACCGTCTCGATGAACTTCTTGCCCGGAACGGCCATGGTCCACTCGCCCTGACCTTCGCCGGGCACGGTGGCCTCGAAGGCCAGTTCCATGTCCGTGGCCTTGAGCACGACCTCCTTCGGCCGCACGTCCACGAGGATGTGCTGCAGGATCGGCAGGGTGACCCGGCGGTCCAAGGCGTGTTTCAAGATCCCCAGGGTGCGATCTAAACGATCCTTGGAAACCTGTAACTGAAGATTCATGAATCACCCTTGATGATGCTGAAGCGCTGGGCAACCTGTGGAAAGAGGTCTCAAAGCCCTATTCTACCGGAGTTTCGCCCCTTGGGACAGGTTGCGGAAAGCCCCTCGGGTGCCGCGGAAAAGGGGGTGGGGCGCCTGGGGCGGCCCTGGTTTGGCGGGTTCTGTGGACCCCTGGAGTCGCCGAGCTGTGGATATCGACGCAAGTTACTATATATCAGTGAATACTGTTTAGAAGAGCCTGGACCATCCTGTGGAATTCCGGATCGCGCTTCATGCGCTCCCGAACGGAATCAATGGCGTTCATGACGGTGGAGTGGTGCATCGAGAAGGAGCGCCCGATTTCGGTGAAAGGCGAGGAGGCGATCTCCCGGGCGAGGTACATGGCCACCTGGCGGGGCAGGAGGATGGCCTGCTGTCGGGAGCGCTTCTTCATGAGGTCCACGAAGGCCACGTTGAAGGTCTCCGCCGTCATGCGATAGATGCGCTCCGGGGGGATGGCGGCCGTGGGCTCCTCGCCGCTCTGGCCCTGGAAGGCCGCATGGGCGATCTCGAGGGTGGGCGGCACGCCGATGAGGCTGGCCTGGAAGATGACGCGGGTGAGGAAGCCTTCCAGGTCGCGCACGCTGCCCTTGGCCTTGTGGGCGATGAAGGTGAGCACGTCCTCGGGGATGGGGGGGACGTTCTTGAAATCCGCATCCTCCAGCTTCTTNNGTGATGAGCCGCTCGTGGCAGCCCTCCAGCCGCTGCGGGGGCTTGTCCGAGGTGAGGACGATCTGCTTGCCGTGCTGCAGCAGGTACTCCAGGACGTAGAAGATCTCCTCCTGCGTGCGCTCCATCTTGCCCAGGGTCTGCACGTCATCCAGCAGCAGCACATCGTTCTGCTGGTACTTCTTGCGCATGGGCTCGGTGTTCTTGGCCTTGATGGCCACGGTGAGCTCGTTGAAGAAATTGTCCACCTTGAGGTAGGCCACGCGGAGCTTGGGATTGCGCGCCAGCAGGCCCTTGCCGATGCCCACCATGAGGTGGGTCTTGCCAAGGCCTGCGCCGCCGTAGATGAACAGCGGGTTCATGCTGAGCGGCGTGGCGGCCTTCCCGTAGCTGTCCACCACGGCCTTGGCCGCGGCGAAGGCCAGCTGGCTGCCGGGGCCCACCACGAAGCGGTCCAGGGTGTAGCGGTTGAAGAGGTGCGGAAAGGCGGCCGGTGTATCGGCGAGGACAGCGTGGGCGCCGGAAGCTCCGCGCTGCTTGGGTGTGGGCGCGGGCTCAGCGGCGGGGGCGCCGGAAACCAGGAACTCCAGCCGCAGGTCCCCGAGCCCGCCCTGCGCCAGGGCGTCATTGAATTCCTCTGGAAGCTGCTGCTCGATCCAGAGTTTCGCGGCGGCGCTTGGGACCTGGATCCACAGGGTTCCGTCCTCCACCTTCTGGGGCACGCAGGGCGCGATCCACTCCTTGAAGCTCGCTTCAGGAAGCTGCTTGGACAACCCGAGGCGGAGGGTGTCCCAGAGGGCGGCAGGATCGGCGGATCGCATGTGTGTCACCGGGTTCGGCGGGTGGACGGCGGGCGTGGCGGAGCCGCGCAGACGCGCGTTGTCGGGAGGGCGGGCTACGCACGCCATCGGCCACGGCAGGCTCGCGGGGGGGACTCCAAATCTAGCATCCCGGGGATCGGATGGGTCCGCGGAAATGCCCTTGAGCAGGCCGGGCCTCGCTGATATCCTCGAAGGTTCGTCCTCCTCCCCGGGAGGGGACCCCCCGAGGTGGAACCATGAAGCGCACCTTTCAGCCCAACAACCGCCGCCGCGCGAAGACCCACGGCTTCCTGAGCCGGATGAAGACCAAGAACGGCCGTCTGGTGCTCAAGCGCCGTCGCGCGAAGGGCCGCCACGTTCTGGCGGTCTGACGCCAGTCCCGTGATCTTCAAGGGCCGCTTCCGCACGGTCCGTCACAAGGACCACGCGGTGCCCACGCCCCTGCCCCGGCCGTTGCTGGGGCATGACGCGTTCCTGGATATCCGCGCCTGGCGCAGATCCAGCGAATCCGGGCCTCTGCTGCTCGTGACCTCGCCCCGCAAGACCGGCCCCGCCGTTCGCCGCAACCGCTTCCGCCGCCAGGTCCGGATGGCCTTCCTGGCCCTTGCCGACCGCCTGGCCGGGCAACCCTGGATCGTCTGGGTGCGCCCCGCGCGGAGCGCCCCCCCCCTCGACCGGCTCACCTTCCGGGACATCGAGGGCCAGCTTCGACAGGCCCTGCGCCGTCTCCCCGCCACGGACACGCCATGAAAAACCGCAACGTCCTTTATTTCGTCGTCGGCAGCATGATCCTGCTGGCGGGCCAGTTCTGGGTCAGCTCCCGCTACGCCAAGCCGGTTCCCCAGGCCCAGGCCTTGCCGGAAGCGGCGAAGGCCCCGGCGGTCCTCGCCCCACCCGTGGCCGCTCCGCTAGCCGCGCCTGCGCCCGCCTCCGGCGCCAAGGCCGTGGATCCCGCGGCCACCCATACCCTCGTCTCCGAAGACATCAGCCTCACCTGGCAGCGGGCCACCGGCGCCCTCAAGCAGGCCACCTGGCTCCAGGACGGCACCGCGTTCTTCCCCAAGGCCTTCGCGGGCCTGGGCGCCTTCCAGGGCGCGGGGTTCGAGACGGTGCGCGAGGAGAAGGGACCGGAGGGCACCGCCGTCATCTTTGAGAACGCCGCCGGTGATCGTCTGGCCTACACGGTGCCCGCCAAGGGCTTCGTCATCCGCGTGGAGGGCCTGTCGCCCCGGAACACCCCCCTTCAGCTGGTGGCCAACCCCACCAGCGACGAGCCCGTGCAACACCTGGGCCGGGTGTTCACCCTCAACGAGAAGTCCGTGGACGCCGTCACCTGGAACGACATGCTGCACGACCCCTTCTTCAGCTTCCTGGGCGCCAAGCGCAAGGAGCTGCCGCCCTCCGCCGCCCGCCTGGGCCTGGATGCCGGCCTGGAGAAGGAGGCGAAGAGCCAGACGAACCATTACTTCGCCGCCCTGTGGAAGCTGCCCCGGCCCGCGGGCCGCGATGCCTCCGGCTACCAGCTGCTGCCGGAAAACGGCCGCCTGGACGCTTCGCTCTACCTCGGACCCAAGCAGGCCGAACCCCTGCTGGCCTTCGAAAAGCCCTTCACCAAGGTCATCGACTACGGGTTCTTCGGCGCCGTGGCGCACCTGCTCTTCTGGATCCTGAAGAAGGTCCACAGCCTCGTGGGCAACTGGGGCTGGGCCATCGTGATCTTCACGGTCATCATCCGCGCCGCCACCTGGACCCTGAACACCAAGCAGACCATCTCCATGCTCCGCATGAAGGACTTCGAGCCGCATCAGAAGGCCCTCCAGGCCAAGTACGAGAAGTTCGGCGGCGACATGACCAAGAAGGCCGAGATGCAGAAGGAGCTCATGGCCCTCTACAAGCAGAATGGCCACAACCCCATGGGCGGCTGCCTGCCCATGCTGGTCCAGATGCCCATCTTCCTGGCCCTGTGGTCCATGCTGAACGCGGTCTTCGAGCTCCGCCACGCCCCCTTCTTCGGCTGGATCGTGGATCTGTCCGTCCGCGATCCCTACTTCATCTATCCGGCGCTCATGGGCATCTCCATGTTCGTCCAGCAGTACATGACGCCGGCCGTGGGCGATCCCGTCCAGCGCAAGATGATGCTGGTGCTCATGCCCGCCATGATGACGTTCTTCTTCGCCCAGAGCCCGGCCGGTCTCGTGGTCTACTACTTCGTGTTCAACCTGATCGGCATTCTGCAGACCTGGTGGGTCATGCGGTCCTACC
>DPRT01000203.1:0-1219 GCA_003538615.1 Holophagaceae bacterium
CAGGTCCACGATGAGCTGCTCCTGGAGGCGCCGCCGGAGGAGGTGGAGCGTGCGTCAGCTCTGCTGAAAGAGGCCATGGAGGGCGCCGATGATCTGGGGGCGCTGGGCGTGAAGCTGGCCGCGGAGGTCCGTACCGGCGACAGCTGGCTGGCCTGCAAGTAGTTTTTGACGATCTGTAGGTCCGGAGACCTCAAACGGGCGTTTTCGAATGGATTTGTGATGACCGCCCGGGCCCGAACTTAACGGGGAGGTCATGATTGGGCCCTACCGCAGACCCCTGCGAAGGAGCCTGATCATGAGCCAGTTCAACATCGCGTGGTTGCCCGGAGATGGTGTGGGCGTGGAAGTCATGGAGGCGGCGAAGATCTGCCTCGATGCCCTGAAGTTCGATGCGAAGTACACCCACGGCGACATCGGCTGGGAGTTCTGGTGCAAGGAGGGCGAGTCCTTCCCCCAGCGCACCATCGATCTGCTGAAGAACAGCGATGCCGCCATGTTCGGCGCCATCACCTCCAAGCCCGTGAAGGATGCGGAGGCGGAGCTGGTGCCCGAACTGAAGGGGAAGGGGCTCATCTACCGCAGCCCCATCGTCCGCATGCGCCAGATGTTCGACCTCTACACCTGCCTGCGGCCCTGCAAGGCCTATGTGGGCAATCCCCTGAACTACAAGGAAGGCATCGACATGGTGGTGTTCCGCGAGAACACCGAGGATCTCTATGCCGGCGTGGAGTTCAGCCCCGTTCCCGACGAATTGAAGGAAACCCTGAAGAAGCTGAGCAAGCCCTTCGGGCATTTCGCCGGCATCCCCGGGGACGAGTTCGCCATCACCTGCAAGGTGAACACCCAGAAGGGCTGCGACCGCATCATCCGTGCCGCCTTCGAATACGCGAAGAAATTCGACTACCCCAAGGTCACGGTCATNNGCCATCACCATGTGGATGCTGAAGAACCCCAAGAACTACGGCGTGATGGTGGCCACCAACCTCTTCGGCGACATCATCAGCGACCTGGCGGCCCAGATGGTGGGCGGTCTGGGCTTCGGCTGCTCGGGCAACATCGGCGAGAAGCTGGCCGTCTTCGAGCCCAGCCATGGCAGCGCGCCGAAATACGCGGGCCAGTACAAGGTGAACCCCATCGCCACCATCCTGGCCGCCAAGATGATGCTGGACTGGCTGGGCGAAACCGAAAAGGGCGCGCGCCTCGAGAAGGCCGTGGCCGC
>DPRT01000203.1:1325-1468 GCA_003538615.1 Holophagaceae bacterium
TCCTTCGTGCGGGGCGACAAGGTGCCCCAGATGGCGGACACGGATGACTTGTTCCGCATCCTGGCGAAGGAACCCCACCGCGCCCTGCTGTCGGGCCTGGTGCTCAACGAAAAGGGACTGGAGCGGGCCCTGGAAGTGGGCGT
>DPRT01000203.1:1590-3800 GCA_003538615.1 Holophagaceae bacterium
GCGGCCATGGAGGCTGGCGCCAAGGCCATCGAGACCAGCTTCGGCGGCCTCGGCGGCTGCCCCTTCACCAAGGTCGCAGCGGGCAACGTGGCCACCGAAGATCTGGTCCATGGCCTCCAGCGCACCGGACAGCGCTTGGACATCGACCTGGCGGCGCTCGTGAGTGTCACCAAGGACGTGGCCAGGCACTTCGCCCGGGAACTTCCCGGCTGCGTCTACAAGACGGGCCCCATTCAAGCGAAGGTCATGGCATGAGCAGGAAGATCCTCGAAGGCATCAAGGTCCTGGACCTCACCAACGTCCTGTCGGGCCCGTTCACCACCCTGCATCTGGCCCTCCTCGGGGCCGAGGTCATCAAGGTGGAGAACCCCAAGGATGGGGATCTGGCCCGCAAGCTGGGCATCGTCCCCGAGCTGAACAAGAAGCTCATGGGCACCAGCTTCCTGGCCCAGAACTGCAACAAGAAATCCATCACCCTGAACACCAAGTCGCCNNTCATCTACTGCGCCATCTCCGGCTTCGGCCAGACGGGCCCCGATGCCCTGAAGCCCGCCTACGACCAGATCATCCAGGGGCTGTCCGGCGAGATGGCCGTGAATGGCGACGAGCGCCTGAGCCCCCTGCGCACGGGCTTTCCGGTGTGCGATACGGTGGGGGGCCTGAACGCGGCCTTCGCCGTGATGGCGGCCCTCTTCCACCGGGAACGCACGGGGCAGGGGCAGTCCATCGACGTGGCCCTGCTGGACAGCATCATGCCCCTCATGGGCTGGGTGGCGGCCAACCTGCTCATCGGCGGCGAGCAGCCGGTGCTCATGGGCAACGACAACTTCACGGCGGCGCCCAGCGGCACCTTCCGCACCCAGGACGGCCACATCAACATCGCGGCCAACAAGCAGGAGCAGTGGGAGGCCGTTTGTGACGTGCTGGAGGTTCCCGAACTGAAGACGGATCCCCGCTTCCAGGAGCGGGACACCCGCAAGAAGAACCGGAAGCTTCTGACACCTCTGTTGGAGGCCAAGCTGGCCCTGAAACCTACCGGTTTCTGGGTAGGGGAACTGAATGCGAAGGATGTGCCCAGCGGGGAGATCCTGGGCCTGGAGGAAGCCCTGCGGCAGCCGCAGGTCCAGCACCGCGAGGTGCTCCGCAAGGTGGATGTGGCGGGCGTCGGGCCCATCGAGGTCTTCGGCATGACCGCCCTCTTCGAGAAGACGCCGGGCTCCGTGGACGCGCCGCCGCCCAGCCTGGGCGAGCACAATGCGGAGATCTACGGGCTGCTGGGATTGGGTGTGTCCGAGCTGGTCGAGCTGAAAACCAAGGGTGTGATCTGAGGAGGCATTTATGGGTATGACGGTCGTTGAAAAAATCCTGGCCCGCGCAGCGGGACAGGCCTCCGTGAAAGTTGGGGATGTGGTCGAACCACGGGTGGATCTCGCCATGTCCCACGAGAACGCGGCCCTGGTGATCAACCAGTTCCAGGAGGTGTTCCAGGGCACGGGCCTCGAGCCCAAGGTGTGGGACCCCTCCCGCATCGCCATCATCTTCGACCACCGCGTACCGGCGGAATCCCCCAAGACCGCCACCAACCATAAGAAGATCCGAGGCTTCGTGGCGGCCAATGGCATCACCAAGTTCCATGATGTGCGCGGCGACGTGGGCGGCATCTGCCATCAGATCCTGCCGGAATACGGCTATGTCCGGCCGGGCTTCGTGGTGCTGGGCACGGATTCCCACACCACCAGCCACGGGGCGCTGGGCGCCTTCAGCTTCGGCGTGGGCGCCACGGAGATGGCCTCGGCCTGGAGCCTGGGCATTGCCGTGAACATCGAGGTTCCGGCCACCATCAAGGTCATCGTGAAGGGCGAGTTCCCGCCCATGGTGGGCCCCAAGGACCTGATCCTGCACCTCATCGGGAAGCTCACGGCCCAGGGCGCCAACTTCAAGGTGCTGGAGTTCCATGGCGAGACCATCCGGAAGATGAGCACCAGCGGCCGCATCGCCATCTGCAACATGAGCGTGGAAGCGGGGGCCACCTCGGGCATCGTGCCCGGCGACGAGGAGACCGTGCGCTACCTCCGCGAAGAGGCGGGCGTCACGGAAGCCATCCCCTGCGTCACGCCGGATGCGGATGCCGCCTACGTGCAGACCGTGGAGATCGACGTCTCCTCCCTCGATCCCCAGATCGCCTGCCCCCACATGGTGGACAACGTGAA
>DPRT01000089.1:0-833 GCA_003538615.1 Holophagaceae bacterium
GCGGCGCGGAAATCCCGGGCGGGCGCAGGCGGTTCGATGCGCTTGGCGGGGCGGGGCTTCGGCATTCGGCTAGGCCTGCACGCCCGGCCGCTGGTCCGCGGGCACGCGGGAGCGGAAGCCACCCTCGTAGCTGTGCCAGTGGTCGAGGGATTCCTCGGGATAGGCCCAGCACCAGTAGCCATCGCCGGAATCGAAATCCACGAGCCAGAGGCCCTTCACGTCGGCTTCGAGATCCTGCATGCTCTGCTGCCAGGTCCGCACGAGGACCTGGAGGCGGTCACGGAGATCCTCGGCGCGGGCCTCGTCCTTGGCGTCCTCCGCCTGGCTCAATTCCTCGGCCAGACTCGCGGCGAGTGTGTAGACAGGTTCTGTGACGGCCTTCACCTGGGGCATGAGGGCCCGCGCTTCATCCAGGGTGAAAATGCGGCCCATGGTGCCTCCGATCCCTCATGATAAACCCATGCGGTTCGTCCCCCTGATTCTGTCCAGTTCCGATCCTGTGCCCTGGTCCCCCCTCGCGCCCCTCATGTTGCAGTGGACCGGGGATCTGCATGCCGGATGGACCCCCGCCCTGCGCCGGACCCTGGCGGTCCATGCCATCCAGCTGCCGGGCCAGGCGCCCGTGGAAGAGGGGCTGGAGGCCCTTCAGCACGGCCTGCATCCGGATTTCCTCATTCTTCCCGCGGCCCGCCCCGTGAACCGGGAAGCGGGCTTCCGCCTGCTGGGCCACCTGGAGGCCCTGCTGGAGGCCACCAGCGGCCGGGCCGTGAAGCTGGCGTTGCAGATCGACGGCGGGGCCGAGGTGGCCGTGGTGGAGCTGCTGCGGCAGGCCC
>DPRT01000089.1:890-5306 GCA_003538615.1 Holophagaceae bacterium
GAATGATGGCCGCGAGGGGGACGGCGCATGACCCAGACCCTGCTCGTCATCGCGGGCGAGGATTCCGGCGACCTGCACGGCGCGGAGCTGCTGCGCGAGCTGAAGGCCCGCCGTCCGGACCTGCGGATCATCGGCGTGGGCGGGCCGCGCATGAGCCCCTTCCTGGATCGCAAGCTGGCGGACGTGAAGGATCTGGCCGTGGTGGGCTTCATCGAGGTCATCAAGCACCTGCCGCGCCTGAACCGCCTCTTCAAGCAGATCCTGGCCGCCGCCCAGGAGGAAGGCATCACCGCCGCGCTGCTCATCGACTACCCAGGCTTCAACCTGCGGCTGGCGAAGGCCCTGCGGAAGCGGATGCCCGCCGTGACCCTGCACCAGTACGTGTGCCCCCAGGTGTGGGCCTGGAAGAAGGGCCGCATCCCCGGACTGGGCACGGGGCTGGACACGCTCTACTGCCTGTTCGATTTCGAGCCGGAGCTGTTCCGGGGCTACCCCGTGGACGCCCGCTTCGTGGGCCATCCTCTGGTGGAGGTGGTGAAGCCCGAGTGCGACCGGGCCACCTTCTTCGCGGAGACGGGCCTCGATCCCTCGCGCCCCCTGGTGGCCCTGCTGCCGGGCAGCCGCAAGGGGGAGATCGAGCGTCTGCTGCCGCCCATGGCGGAGCTGGCCCGCCGCTGGCGCACGGCTCGGCCCGAAGTGCAGTGGGTGCTGCCTGTGGCCCCCACGCTGGATCCCGCCTTCGTGCGCGCCCACCTGGGTGATGCGCCGGTGGCGCTGGTGCAGGATCGCGCCTACGCCGCCCGCGCCCACGCGGACGCGGCCCTGGTGGCCTCCGGCACCGCCACCCTGGAGACGGCCCTGCTGGGCACGCCCTTCGCCATCGTCTACAAGCTGAACGCCCTCACCTACGAGATGGCCAAGCGCATCGTGAAGGTCCCCNNGAGCGGCTGGGCGTGGAGCTGACGCGACTGCTGGACCCGGACACCGCCCGCCGCATCCGCGCCGAGCTGGGCGAGGTGCGCGGCCACCTGGGCGAACCCGGCGCTGCCGGGCGGGTGGCCGAGGATCTGCTGCGGAAGATTTGAAGCAACCCATCCGGGGGCGGCGGCATCTCAAGGCATGGAGGTTCCCATGATCCCCTGGCTGCTCTCCGTTCCCGTCCTTCTGCTCCAGGCCCCGGCGCCGCTTCCGGTGGTGGAAGCCAAGGACCTTCCCAAGGCCCCAAGGGGGCCCATGATCCCCCAGATTCCGGATGCGGGGGCCGAGGCGGGTCTCACCGGCCAGGCCCGGGCCGGGGCCCGGCGGGGCCCCTCAGTCCCGGCTCTGCAGCTGCCGCCGGGCAGCGTCCGGGTAATGGACAAAGTGCCGGATATCAGTGGCTGGAGGGCCTATGCCGTCGAGGTGCCCGCGGGCGGCAAGGTCAAGGCGCATGTGGTGGAAGGCCGCAAGGCCTGGTTCCGGGTGCTGGGCGTGAACGCCTGGGGGCGGGAGGAACCCGGCCTGCTCCAGAACCGCATCCCCACCGGCGAACCCCAGGCCACCTACGAGAACCGCAGTGCGGAGTCCCGCACCATCTACTTCATCGTGGATACCCTGGACGCCAACATGAGCGGCGAGCCCTACACCCTGGAAGTCACCCGGGGCTGAGCGGATTCACCGCCGAGGCGCCAGGCAGGGCCTTCGGGGGATCCCCGGGCAGGCGTTGGAGTTTGAGGGGCAGGGCGTCGCTGAAGGTTTTGCGCAGGCCCTGGGGGGCGCTCCGCCAGGCCTTTAGGGCCGCGGCCCGGGTGGGGAAGGCGCCATAGCAGGCCTGCCACCACCGGAAGCCGTCCGACCGCACGTAGGGCAGCACCAACACTTCGGGCGCCTTGGGGCCCGCGGCCAGGGCCACCTGCTTGAGCCCTTCTGCGCGCCCGGACACCACCAGGCGCAGGGTCCAGGCCCCTTTGGGAGCGGCGGCCCGCAGGGTGGCGCCGCGATGCAGGGCTTCCGGGAGGTCCATGCGCTCGAGGGGTTTGACGGCCTCCACCGGATTGGCGAGGTCCTTCTCCGTCAGCACCCGGCGCGGCGCCTCCACGCGGACTTCGATGCTGCGGGAGGAGCCGCCCAGGACATTGCTGACGCTCAGCGTGTAGACCGTGGTCTTGTCCGGCACCACGGCGATGCTGGACTGGCCGTCCAGCTCCAGGCCGCCGGGTTCCAGGCGCACCTTGGCGTCCCCTTGGCAGATCCAGCTGAGGTCGACCTGCTCACCGGCCTTCACCACCGTGCGGCTGGCGTCGAAGCTGCAGACGCTGGCGGCGGGGGTCTGGGTGGCCTTGGCGGCGAGGGCCCGGTGGCCCAGCACGGCCACTTCCAGCGTGCGGCTTTGGCCGCCGGCGGCGTTGTTGGCGGTGATGGTGTAGCGCGTGTTCTCCAGGGGCGTGACGGTGACTTCGCTCTTGCCGTCCAGTTCCAGGCCGCCGGGTTCCAGGCGCACCTTGGCGCTGCCCGCGCATTCCCAGCGGAGCACCACGGGTTCGCCCGGCAGCACGGCCTTGGCGCTGGCGTCGAAGGCACAGATGCGGGCGGCTTCGCCCAGGGGCAGGCCGGGGGTGACGCGCACTTCCGCGTGGCCCAGCTCGGCGCCACCCACGGCAGCGCCGGGTCCCGCGTCGAAGAGGCGGTAGGTGGTGGTGTAGGCGGGACGCACAGTCACCTGGCCCCTGCCCGCCAGAATCATGCCGCCGGGCTCCAGGCGCACCTGGGGCGCCGGGCAGGTCCAGCTCAGCAGCACGGATTCGCCCGGGCGCACTTCCCGGGGTTCGGCGGTCACGATGGGCGCCGCCGGAACCGGCGATTGCGCGAAGATGGCCACCAGGGGCAGAAGCGGGAGCATGGCGTCAATTCCCCAGGTAGGTGAACCAGAACCGCACGCCCAGATACTGCCCCTCGTAGCCTTCAGGCAGGCGCTGGAGGGGCGCGGCGCGGAGGACGGCCATCCGGGCGCTCTCGTCCATGGCGGCATTGCCGCTGGGGATCTCGATGCGTACGCGGTCGAGGCTGCCGTCGCGGGCGATGCGGAAGTAGATCTGCACACGGCCCTGGGTGCTGGACACGCGGTTCCAGTTGGACGTGATGCGGGCCTGGACCTGCTGGAGGTACCACATGAAGGGGAAGTCCCCGTCCACCCCGCCCACGAGACCCACGCCGCCCTGCACGCCGGAGCTCGGATTCAGGCCCGGGACGCCCGTGCCCGCGCCGAAGGCCGCGCCATTGCCCGAGCCCACGGCGCCCGCCACGGGGTTGGCCGAGGCGGTCTTGCCCTTGGCGGCGGTGGTGCCCGTGCCCTGGCTGGCGCTGTCCTTGTTGTCGCCCTTGGCGGCGGCCTTGGTGGTCTTCAGGGCAAAGGGATCGGGGGCCGTGGCGGAAGGGGCCGTGTCGCGCACGGGCGCCACGTCCTCCACCCGCCTCAGGCGCTCGCCGGACTGGCCGATCTCCATGGCCTCAGAGCCACCGGAGGCGCCTCCCATGGCGGCCGGCAGGTTCACCCAGGTGACTTTGGCCTCCTCGGGCTGCATGCCGCTGCCGCCCCTGGGCCAGAAGAACGCCGCGCCCAGGGCCAGGTGGAGTCCCAGGCTCAGGGCCAGGCCCGATGGCCAGCCCAGCTCACCGAGGCGGGCCCGGGTGCGCAGGTAGGCCTGGAGATCCTGGCTCATTTGGCCTCGGCGACAGGCACCAGGGGCGCGGCGGCGGTGACGAAGCCCACCTGGGTGAAGCCCGCTTCGCGGATGGCGTCCACCACCTGGATGACGCGGCCGTAGGGCACGTTGTGGTCCGCCCGCACCAGCACCGGGCGCTTGCCGCCGCTCTGGGCCTTCGCCTTCAGCTGGTTGGCGAGCACGGGCAGGGCCATGAAGGCCTTGTCGAACTGCAGGCGGCCGTCGAAGGTGATGGATACCGTGAGGGCCTCGCTCTCCAGGTTGCGCCCCGTGCGGCTTTCCGGCAGCTTCACGTCCACGCCCGTGGTCATCATGGGCGCCGCGATCATGAAGATGATCAGCAGCACCAGCATCACGTCGATGAGCGGCGTCATGTTGATGTCGGCCATGGCGCCTCGCCTGCTGCCTGGGGTGAATGACACGGGCACCTCGTTGGGAGGTGTCCAGTTTAGCGCGGACCCGGGGGGCGGGGCTGGAGGTACGGCTGCCGCGGGCGGGGAAGGACGGATGCCCCGGTTCGGGTCTACAGGCTTACGGGGGTGACGGCGTACCGGCCCTTCGCGTCCCGGCCCACGGTGCCCGCGGGGATGTCGGGATCGTGCTCGAAGATGCAGACGGCGCCGGTGCCGGTGACTTCGTCGAGCAGCTTCTGGCGCTCGTTCACGCAGGTGACCACGTCCAGGTCGTAGCCCATGCACCAGGCGGGCTGGATGTG
>DPRT01000217.1 GCA_003538615.1 Holophagaceae bacterium
CTGCTCATGCTCACGGTCTTCCCCCGCAGCAACATCGGGCTGGAACTGTCCGCGGTGCTGCTCATCGTCACCTGCCAGGCCTGGAACATGGCCTTCAGCTTCTACCAGTCGCTGAAGACCCTGCCCAAGGAGCTGGAGGAGACCTCCAGCCTCTACGGGTTCACCTGGCTCCAGAAACTGCGCTGGGTGGAGCTGCCCTTCGCCACCCCCGGGCTGGTGTGGAACTCCATGGTGAGCGTGGCGAACAGCTGGTTCTTCCTCATGTCCGCCGAAGCCTTCCGGGCCGGCGACAAGAACTTCCAGCTGCCGGGCCTGGGCTCGTACATGAACGCCGCGGTGGAGCAGGGGAACACCCGCGCCCAGATCTACGCCATCCTCACCATGCTGGTGCTGGTGATCCTGCTGGACCAGCTGGTCTGGCGGCCCGTGGTGGCCTGGTCCCAGCGCTTCCAGGTGGACGAAGGCGCCGAGGTGGACCCCGGGGACAACTGGCTGCTGCGCCTGTTCCGGCGCTCGCGCCTCCTGAAGTGGCTGGAGCTGCGCCGGAGCCAGCGGCTGCTGCGCCGGGCGCCCCGCCCCGCCCTCATCCGCAAGGCCCGCGAGGAGATCCAGCGGCCGGGCCGGCTGGGCTCCTGGGTGGCGGCCTCCGCCATGCTGGGTGTGCTCCTGCTGCTGGCGCTGGGGAGCGTCTCCGTCGTGCGCCTGCTGGCCGAGGTGAGCGGCGCCAAGTGGCTGGTGCTCCTCAAGGCCGGGGGAGCGTCGCTGTCCCGGGTGCTGCTCTCCACCTTCCTGGCCACCCTCTGGACCCTGCCCGTGGGCCTGTGGATCGGCATGTCGCCCAAGTGGTCGCGGCGCCTCCAGTCCGTGGTGCAGGTGGCCGCCTCCTTCCCCTCCTCCCTGATCTTCGCCACGCTCATCCTGGTCTTCCAGTCCATGGGCATCGGCCTGGGCGTGAGCTGCGTGCTGCTCATGGTGCTGTCCACCCAGTGGTACCTGCTCTTCAACATCATCGCGGGGGCCCAGGCCATTCCGGCGGACCTGCGCGAGGCGGCCTCGGCCTACCGGATGTCCCTGTGGAAGCGCTGCTGGAACCTCTACTTCCCGGCGGTGTTCCCCTTCCTGGTGACGGGCTGGGTGACGGCCACGGGCGGGGCCTGGAACGCGAGCATCATCACCGAGATCGTCACCGCCAAGCAGCACACGCTCCGCACCTTCGGCCTGGGCGCCGAGGTGGTGCTGGCCACCGAGCAGGGCTCCATGCCCCACCTGGCCGCCAGCGCGCTGCTCATGGCGGCGCTGGTCGTCCTCTTCAACCGCCTCGTCTGGGTGCCTCTGTACCGCCTGGCCGAGACCCGCTACGCGCTCAACCGCTGAGGTGGACATGCAGCAGGCCCGCACCTCCCCCATCTGTGAACTCCGCGGCGTCCAGATGCGCTTCCCCGGCCTGCGAGGCAAGGTGCAGCGCGTGCTGGAGGACATCCGCCTCGACGTGCGGCCGGACGAGATCCTCTGCATCATCGGCCACAACGGCTCCGGCAAGTCCACCCTCCTGCGCCTGCTTGCCGGCCTCATGCCCCCCACCCAGGGCGAGGTGCGCCACCACGGGGAGAAGCTGGACGGCCTGAATCCCGGCGTGGCCATGGTNNTCCCGCGGCACCAAGCAGCGCGTGGGCGTGGCCCGGGCCCTGGCGGTGGATCCCGAGATCCTGGTGATGGACGAGCCCTTCAGCCAGGTGGACGCCCTCACGGCGGAGGCGCTGCGGGCCGAGATCATGGACATCTGGGCGGACAAGGAGCGCAACCCCTCGGCCATCCTGATGGTGAGCCAGTCCATCCGCGAGGCCCTGCTCATGGCCGACCGCGTGGCCGTGCTGTCCGGCAGCCCCGGCACCCTGCGGACCATCGTGGATGTGCCCCTGCCCCGCCCCCGGGACAGCCGCTCCCCCGAGTTCATGAAGCTGGTGGACCACCTCCACGACATCATCACCAGCGCCGAGCTGCCGGATGTCCAGGTGACGGTGCCCGTGCCCAGCGCCTCGCAGGAGGAGGACCAGGTGGAGCCCCTGCCCATGGTCCAGAGCGCCGACATCCTGGGCCTGCTGGAATTCCTGGAGGCCCAGGGCGGCACCAGCGACCTCTTCCAGGTGGCCTCCCACACCCACGTGCCCTTCGAGCGGGTCCTCACCACCGTGAAGGCCGCCGAGATGCTGGACCTGGTGGACACCCCCAAACGCAGCGTGCTGCTCACGCCCCTGGGCAAGCGCTTCGTGAACGCCAACATGGATGATCGCAAGGACCTGTGGCGGGCCCAGCTCCTGGAACTGCGGCTGTTCCGCGTGGTCAAGGAGATGCTGCATCTCGAGGAGGGCGAGCTGCCCAAGGAGGCCCTGCTCCAGGAGATCGCCACCCGCCTGCCCATGGAGGATCCCGAGGCGACCTTCGAGACCATCGTCGCGTGGGGCCGTTTCGGAGAACTCTTCGCCTACCGCGAGGAACGGGGCGTTCTCACCCCGGAATAGGCGCCTTCTCGGCCACGGGCGGGCTGAAGGCGCAGGCGGCGATGCCCGCCAGCACCAGCAGCGTGCCCAGGCCCTGCACGGGCCGCACGGATTCCCCCAGCAGCAGCCAGCCCAGGATGACCGTGGCCACGGGCTGGGTCATGAGCCCCATGGCGCCCAGATTCGTGGGCACATGGCCCATGCCCCAGGTGATGAGCCACCAGGCCGCCACCTGCACGCCCAGGCCCAGGCCCGCGAGGGCCCACCAGGCCCGGGGCGGATACCCGCTGAAGGCCTCGCCCTGCGCGAAGCCCAGGACCCCGAAGCCCGCCGTGCAGCAGAGGACCACCCAGAACAGGGCCTCGGGCGCGCTGAGTTCCTGGCGGGCGCGGCCCAGGGCCAGGGTGAAGGCACCGTAGGCCAGCGAGGCCAGGGCTCCCAGCAGCTCGCCCAGCCCCGTGCCCCAGCGGGCGCCCTTGGCCAGGCCCAGGATCAGGGCCCCGCCCAGGGCCAGGATCACGCCGGCCCAGAAGCGGCGGCGCAGTTTCGCGCCCATCCACACCACGGAGACCACGGCCACCCAGATGGGCGCCAGCGTCACCAGCAGCGTGGCGTTGGCCGCGCTCGTGTGATGGAGGGACGAGTGCCACATCCACAGATCCCCCACGAAGCAGAGGCCCGCCACGAGGGCCCAGAGCCGGGCCCGGCCGATGTCGGGCCGGGCGGAACCCCGGGCCCGCCAGGCCAGCCAGGCCACCGGCGGCAGGGCGATGGCCATGCGGTAGAAGCCCACTGCCAGCGGACCGGCCGGAGTGGACCAGCGCACCAGCATGGCCGCGAATCCCAGGAGCGATGCCCCGAGGATCAGGGCCGCCAGGCCCCTCGCATCCGGCTTCCGCGCTCCATCCATGGATCCAGCATCGCCGCCGGGGGGATCAGCCCGCAAGGGCCTCGTCCACCTTGTCCACGAGGACGGCCGGGTCCACCGGTTTCAGGAGGAAGCCCGAGATGCCCAGCTTCTGCAGGCGGATCAGGCATTCATCATCCCGGTGGGCGGAGATCATGAGGATGGGCAGTTCCACGAGCGCTTCGTCTTCCCGGCAGGCCCGCACCAGGCTTTCCCCCGGGCAGTCGGGCATGAGGAAATCCGCCAGGAGAAGGTCCACCGGGGATTCCCGCAGCACCTTGAGCACTTCGAACAGGGAGACCGGCTCCACCGCCACCGTCTCGTGCCCCTTGGCCCGCAGGACCCCGGCGACGAAGGTCCGGACCAGACGGCTGTCATCCACGATGGCAATGCGGGACATGAAGTCTCCTC
>DPRT01000210.1 GCA_003538615.1 Holophagaceae bacterium
CAGGGCATCAGAAGGATCCGTGCCAGGGCGGGATTCGCCAGTCGCCGGTCTTGCTCCGGCGCCACAGAGGCTCCGACTCCGCGAGCCCGCGAGCGGGAATGCCCTCTGTCTTCAAGATCGGCATGACCAGAAGGCTGGAACCGGCTGAGTCGCGGTCTGGAACTGGAGGAACAGGTCCGCGGAATCGCCCGGAGACTGGTTCAGCGGGGAATCGAGCCGACTTGGCGGATGGTCCTGAAGGAAGGCTTCCCATCCACCCCGTTCTGGCGAGGGACCCGGCGGCTGTACGCGATCTGCAAGGATGCCCGACTACAGGACCTGGCAGGTTAGATCACCAGGGAGAGGGGTTATGTGTTGAATTCCGAGCCAGATGTCTGCCCCCAGTGATTTCGAAATTCCAAAATCTGATGACAAGACCGAAGATGTGATCGATTTGGGCTTCTTTTACGCCAGGACATTGGCCTATGAATGTCCGTCTTGACATGACGATATTTTGGCGAGAGACTCTCCTCGAGGACCGGAGGATTCTATGGTCACGCCAGCAGAAAATGAAGCACTTCGCATCTTCCTCCTGGAAGATGCCAAACGGCGTGAGGTTGCGGAATACAACGACCGGTACAACGCCTTGGCTAAATGGATCGAGGACACGCGCGCCCTGTTCCCGGGCTACTTCGATGGCACACCTGTGGAATCCTGGCAGCCCAGTTTCAGGCTACGGGTGCTCCACTACACGCCGGATCAGATAATTCCCGCCATGGTCACCACTGCCTCCCGCGCTGTGGCCCCCACTCCAGCCACCGCTGTTCCACAGCCGCTTTCGCAGGATGAACCCGGCCCACATGCCGCAGATGAATATGAACGCGTGATCTCATCGATCCGGGTCCGCCCTCGTGCGGCGGCAAGGCGCAGCAATGAGGAGGTCGCTGAGAAGGCCCAATCCGCATTGGAACGGGCGGGTGGCCCCCTGCACATCAATCAGCTCGTGCAGGAAATGAAGGCTGACGGTTGGCCAGGGTTCACTGAGGCCGGAAGCGAGTGGGCTGAGTCACGACAGCTTTACCGCATCCTCCAGGGCCGGACGCTGATCTTCAGGCTCGTGGGACGGAACGTATGGGCACTCATCAAGGATGATCCATCACCGGCGCAGCCGACACTGGAGGCCGACATGACCTAGGCGCTGGCAGCGAACACCCTCGCCCGCCAGTACGCGGGAAGGGCGGACCCGTTGTTCCACCAACGAATCCGCCCGAGGAACCTAAACCACTGGGGAGTGATTTTCGGCAACCGACCTACAACGGTTAGTCTAGGTCACCAACCCCCAGATCTCAATAACATCGATCACAGGGGCGAACATGAGTCGACCTAAGAGGCCGATGAAGGATGGCACATGGGTGCTGATCCACGCCAAAGCCCTCCCGGAGCCGTATCCCGGGAAGTGGCGTCGCCGGCGTGACGGTCGGCCCTACGCCATCTGCATTCGGGTGGCCTAGAGAAAGACCCCTTGGGGCGTCAACTTCGCGCCCCAAGGGCATCTTCTCGCCAAACCTCTTGTCGCACATGTCGCCATCTGGCCCAAGTGTGCGTATCGCACCAGATAGGGCCTGTCCGTGATCGGATCCGGAAGGAAACCAGATGACCGACTTCGTTTATATCCCCATCCTCAAGCTGAAACTTGGCGAGAGGGGTGCCCTGTTCCAACTGTCCCCGGCCGATAAGGCCAAACTCAGGCCCCTCCTTGAGGTCCTGCCCGAGTCCCTGAAGAAGAAGCCCGCCAAGGTGAAGGCCGGGGGTCCCCCGCCGCCCACGCACGCTGAGCTCATCGCCCATCAAGTCGCGGATGCCTGGGGGACCGAAACCCCGGTCTTCATCGACTGCGCCTACCTTCTCGCGGCACTTGAAGGCAGCACTGCCTCCGTCACCCCCGCCACCGCCATCACCGACATCTTCGACGCGATGCGGTCCGAAAAGGTCAAGGCCATCCCGGTCTTCACCGGTCATGAGGCCCCGCCCCTCACGGCGGCCCTGCAGGCGATCATCGCTACCGATGGTCGTGGTGCCTGTCTTCGGGCTTACCACCAGCTTCCCAAGGGTGGAACCATCCATGCCCCCTTGGCCGCCAGCTTCTACACGCGATCCATTGCCAGTCTTGGGCTCAGCACCGCCCAAACGGATCTGCTGGTTGACATGGGGGCCTTCATTCCCGGGATGGTAGCCCCACATGCCGCTTCCGTTCGCGGCATCATCGACGCCCTGCCGTCCGGGCCGGGTTGGCGAACCCTTGCCGTTGCTGGGACCGCCTTCCCCAAGTCCTTTGCGGGACTTGCGAACTATTCCATCAACACCTACGAGCGGACCGAGTGGCTGGTGTGGGACACACTTCGCCGCAGCACGAAACCCAGCGAGCGGATGCCCCTGTTCTCGGACTATGCGATCAACCATCCCGGTCACCTGGAATTTGATCCGGTGAAGATGCAGCTCAACGGCCACATCCGCTACACCACGCCGACACTGTTCCTGTACGCCAAAGGTCAGAACCTCACCACCCGGCGGCGGAAGACCGTAATCATCAGCACCCCCGGGGCGGCTCAGTTCCGGGGGATCGCGGCCTCCCTGGTCGCCCATCCGGACTTCTCTGGTCCTTCGTTCTCCGCGGGGGACCAGTACATCGATGACGTCGCGAACGGGAGGACCGCCACACCCGGAAGCCCCACCACCTGGCGCCGGGCAGGTACCAACCACCACCTCACGCTGGTAGTCCGCCAAGTGATCGCAGCATCTGGTTCTGGTGGGATCGCCAGTCTGTTCGCCCCCTCAGGGCCGACCGGACCAGCTTCCCCAGCTCTGGCATCGTGAAGGACTGCACCAGCAGGTCGTAAAGCTTGTACTTGGGCAATGAGAGGGCGCTCTTCGGGGCGCCCTTTCCCTTCATGGCCGCCACGACCTCATCGCGCCATAGCAATTCAACTAAGGCGTTCGGATCCACGGACGGGTTCACCCGCCCCCGGCGGTAGTGGTCAAACCGGATCCCACCGCGGGGACCTGCAGTTACCACCTTGATAGCCCACCAGTCGGGGATCAGGGCCATCGCGACTTCGGCATGTCGTTGATGGGTCACCAGGGTGACGCGATCCATGGTCGCGTTGTAGGCATCGATCTGGCGCGTCAGTCGATGAAGCGAATCCATCTCGCTCTTGATTTCATATCCGTGCAACTGCCCTTCGGCTACAACCGCCACATCGACCCGCGCGAACCCACCACATATCCCCAACTCATCGATCACGAGCGTGGATGGGTTCCTCCAATGCCCACGAAGGATCGACTTGTGCATGGCGGTTCTGATCATCGGGTCATTCATTGCGAAAGTATGCCCACACTAGGTGCTTCTCATGGCTGCGGTGTTGGTGACCAGCCCGACGTATGTGCGTCTTGGGTCCAGTGGTGCAAGGGGCGGGGCCGGGGTGATCCTTGGGTGGGGATCGCCACCCGACCTCGCGACACTCTTGTGGAGGCGGAGGGCGTTCCCTTCACCCTAGATGTCAACGAACACTAGGGGTAAGCCCAACGAATGCAGGCTCCGCGCGCCGGTGGAACAATAGTTTGTCGCACCGTGTATTGGAACCATAGTCTGTCGTTTGCGACAATCTATGGTTCACGACACAAAGAGGGGGCCATCCGGCCCCCTCTTCTTGGTCGGAGCGGAGAGATTCGAACTCTCGACCCCCTGCTCCCAAAGCAGGTGCGCTACCAGGCTGCGCCACGCTCCGATGGTTCCAGTCTACTTACTTTCCGCCGATGGCGACGCTGCGGAGGTTGAGGCCGGCGCGCTGGAGATCGAAGATCCTCGAGGCGAGGCCCACCATGAGCTGGATCTCCAGGTCCTCGCGGCCGCGCTTGGTGGCGCCGGCGGGGGGGATGGCCACGAAGGTGGCGCCACGGACCTTGGACCAGGCCAGGTTCATGGCGAAGGAGACCTTCTTGTCCTGGCTGGCCAGTTCGCCGGCGACATGGGACATGAGGCCGTCGCCGCCATAGCCCAGCCGGAGCCAGCCGGGGCCTTCGAAGCCGCGGCTGCTGTTGGAGAGGTTGACGGCCTGGAGCTTGTTGCCGGCGCTGTAGCTGAAATCCATGCGGGTCTGGACGCCCTGCTCGTCGTTGCGGAAGTCCAGGCGCTGGGGCATCTGGGTGGCCTTGTCCACGGTGACTTCCAGGCGGCCCCGCTTCCAGAAACCCAGGCTCTGGGCCAAGCCTTGCTCCCGCCGCTTGGCGTCCCAGGGCTTGGTGGGGGCGGTGAAGACCAGGCGCTGGAGGGTCCGGCCGCCGCTGGTCTCCTCCCCGGCCAGGCTGGCCTTGAAGGTGGGGGCATCGATGTAGACGGCCTTGATGTCGTTCAGGGTCTGCCGGAACCACGCCATGTAGGTGGTGGGGGCGTCGGAGGGCGCCAGGTTCACGCGGGTGGTGTAGGCGTTCTGCTCCTTGCTGTAGAGGAAGCCCCGGTCGCCGCGGCGGGTGTAGAGCAGGGTGCCGAAGTCCCCGGCCAGATCCGTGCGGAAGTCGCCATTGGCGAAGTAGGTGCCCTTGACCCGGAGGTTGGCCTGGCCGCCCTGGCTGTTGCCCTTGACCTGGCCCTGGCTGAGGTTGTCCACCTTCTGGTTCACGGCGGCCCCGCTGAGGGCGATGCCGAGGGTGCCCTGCATCTCCACGGAGGTGATCCCCTGGTAGGGCTGGCCGAACCAGCCCGCGTCCACGGCATCCAGCACCTGGAGGAAGGCCCGGCGGGCGGTCTCGGAGGTGCTGTCCTTGGACGCGGCCTTCGGAGGCGCGGGCAGGGCGGACAACAGGGAGGCGCCGAACAGCAGGGGCAGGATCGCAAAACGCATCAGAAGATCTCCTCGGTCATCAACGGGAGTGCCGGGGCGGAGCCTTCGGTTCCGGCCGCTCCTTGGCAAAGCAGGCGCGGCAAAGGGCCTTGGCCGGGTCCTCGGGCACGAAGGGCAGGTATTCCTGGGCTCCGCAAGCGGCGCAGGTGATCTGGGCGAGGATGCGCGCCGCCTCCTTGCCCCCATTCCGCTTGTAGACGAAGGACCGCCGGTAGCAGTCGGGGCAGAGGTAGAACTTCTGGCCGGTCTCCACCTTGAAGTGCAGGCCGCACTCGGCGCAGATCTTCTCGCGCGGAGCCTTGGGGTCTGGCGGGGCCACCGGCGCCCGCTTGGTCAGGCGCACGGCAGGCTTGGCGGATCCCGTTTCCGGAGCCGCATCCCCGGAGCCGGGGGCATTCGAGGCTTTCAGCCCTTTGATCATCGTGGATGGTCCTACTGCGGCCCGGGCCGGAAGCTCCAGGTTACTGCAAGCGGCTCCCGCCTGCGAGGCAGGAGCCTGGAGGCCTCCACTCTGGCATCCTGGGCCCATGCCTTCCTCAGCCGACCTCCTGGAGCCCCTGCGCCGCGGAGAAGCCCGGGCCATCGGCCGGGCCATGTCCTGGATGGAGAATGGCCATCCTGAAGCCCGGGACCTCATGGCCCGGCTCTGGCCCCACCTGGGCGGAGCATCCGTGATCGGCATCACGGGTCCGCCCGGGGCGGGCAAGAGCACCCTCACCGACCAGCTGGCCCGGACCCTGCGGGCCGAAGGCCAGAAGGTGGGCATCCTCGCCGTGGATCCCACCTCGCCCTTCAGTGGCGGCGCCATCCTGGGTGACCGCATCCGCATGCAGCGCATCG
>DPRT01000197.1 GCA_003538615.1 Holophagaceae bacterium
TGCTTCAGCGCTGATCCGCCAGGGCCTGCTTGGCCTCCCGGCGCATCCGCTTGATGGCCCGCTCCCGGCGCAGCGCTTCGGCCTTCGATTCGCACACTTCACGGTAGACCAGTTCCAGCGGCCCCCGTCCACGCGTGTACTTGGCGCCCTTCCCCGCCTGGTGCTGCGCCAGCCGGGCCGCCACATCCAGGGCGATGCCGCAGTAGAGCGTGCCATCGGCACATTGGAGGAGGTAGACGGACCAGGTCAGGGCTTCCTCCACGAAACCGGAAACGCCTCGGCCAGGATCTGCTCCGCGGTGGCGCCCTGGGCCGCGCGGAACCGGGCCGTGGCGAGGCAGAGGCCCACGTTGTGGCCCCAGCCGCGGCCCCTCAACACGAGGGCGCCATCGGGCTGGACCTCTCCCTCGCAGGCATTGCTGGGCCAGGCCGTCCAGCCGAAGCGGCGGCCCGCGGCCAGGCGCAAGGCCTCCACCGCGTAGGGACCGGACTCCCCCAGCCGCAGGCCCCGCTGTCCGGGCTTCAGTCCCGGCGCCACGTCGCGTTTCAACGCGGCCACCTGGACTGCCGGGAGGCGGCGTTCCCAGGCCAGCCAGCGGTCCCCGGGCACCTCCGCGGCACCGCCGGACGCCTCTGGGCCCTCGCCCCAGACCTCCCGGGGGCTCAGGGGGCGGCCGCCGCCCGAGCCCGTAAAGAAGGCCCAGCGGACATCGAGATCCAGCGGCGGCGAGGCAGCGGCCGCCTGGACAGTGCCGGGAGAAGCCGTCCCCCTCACCACCGCGCAATGCGTCAAGGGACAGAGGACGCCACCAGGATGCTGCCGCCGGTGGCCCTCCAGCCAGCGCCCCAACACGGCCGCCAGGGCCCGTCGGGCCTCGGGATGAGCATCGGCACCCAGTTCCCCCTCGGTGGCCGCGGCGATCCAGGCCGCTTCGGAAACCGTCCAGGCGAGACGCCAGCCTCGGGCCTCGGCGCGGACCTCCACCAGACCCTTCAGAGTCTGGACAGGAGCTTTCCCATGGAAGTGTGCCTGGCCCCGGAACTGCCAGCTCCGCCCTGGCCGATGCGACAATCGCTGTCCATTGACCACCATGGGACCCAGCCACCGCTCGGCCGGCCAGACCACCGTGATGGTCGCGCCGAGAGGGGCCGCCTCCTTCACCCAGGCATCTCTGTCCGGCCTCGCCACGACAGGCGGCTCCGGCACCGGCTCCCGCCGCAGCCAGGCCCGCAGCCAGCGGTAGGCCCAGGCCTGCTCCCGGGTGGTCCCTCCGGCCAGGGCCCGGTCCAGCCGGTCCTGGAGCGCAACCGCCGGATGCGCGGGCCAGGCTTCCGGAGGACGCCGGTGGCCCTCCGCCCACAGGCAGCGGGCCTCCTCCGTCCAGCGCCGCAGGCCCCCGCCCTTCAGGCGGCGGTGCGTCAGCTCGTGGCGCAGTACCGCGCCCAGGTCGCGGTGCCGCAGCTGGTCCCAGGGACGCAGATGGAGGGTATCGCCCAGCCACTGGCCACTGCGCCCGGGAGGCGCCCCCGTGGCGTGTTCGAAGGCCGCGGCGTCCCCATGCAGGCGCACCCGCCAGGGGCCCGGAGGCCAGGCTCCATAGGCCGCGGTGGCGGCGGCCGCCACCCGCAGGGCCTCCTCCAACGCGGGCAGATCCGCCACATCGCCTTCGATCAGGGGGGAAGCGATCGGCGGCGCGGGAGCCGCCACCAGCAGCAGCATCAAGGTTTCAGCCCCAGGATCTCCCGGATGCGGGCGAGTCCCTCCTGCTTGCCCCGGCCCCGGGGAAGGTGCAGCACCACGAGGACGGACCCGCGGCCTCCGGCCACCCAGGCGCTGGTGGCCGCGGGATCGCCCGGCACGGGGGCGGTGCCGGACTTGAACCACCAGCCCTCCTTGCCGAAGAGGTCCTTCACTTCGACCCAGAAGCCCGCCAGGAAGCGCTGCCCGAAGGTGATGACCTCCGCCTTGTCCGGCTCCATGAGCCAGCGCAGGAAGGCCTCGGGGCTGGTGCGCAGCAGGTCGCCGTCGCCCACCCAGGCGGCGGTCAGGGGCGGCAGCCCCTCGCCCGGCGGCAGGCGGCGGCCCAGGAAGGGCAGGAAGGTCTCCTCCATGCGGAGCCGCGCCGCACCGGGGCCGTAGTCCTCGATCCAACGCCTGCGGGAGCTTTCGATCCAGGTCAGGAAGGCCAGATTGCAGCTCTCCTGGAGGGCCCGCCCCAGATCCAGCCGGCCGTGGCCTTCGCGGTTCCAGCAGACGAAGGGGCCTGCCGTTCCCTGGCAGCGGTACCTCACCCCGGCGCTGGACCATTCGGCGCCCTCCAGGCGCATCCAGACCAGCTTGGCGAGGCTGCCCATGGGCGCCTCGCGGCGGGCTTCGCCGAAGGCGCGCACGCCGCCATCCCCCAGGGTGATGGCAAAGCCCTCGCCGGGCCGGAGCATGGGGGCCTGGTAAGCCGCCATCACGCCGGGACCGGGGCCAGCTTCCGGCGCCGGCTGGGCCGCCAGCATCTGGAACGCGAGCAGGAGCCCGGGAAGCCTAGGGTTCCACATCGAAGGTCCCCAGGGTCACCGGCCCGGCCCCGGGCAGGATGAGGCATTCCCAAGTCCAGCGGCGCTCCTGGTCGGTGCCGCCGTCCAGCAGGGCCTCCACCTTGATCCGGGCCGGCTTGCCGCCCCGCCAGCCGCTGGTCCATTTCAGCGTGTAGGTTCCCGGCGGCGGCGTCTCGTGGGTGTACTCGCCGGACCAGCGCAGCATGCCGCCGGAGGCCGTACGGCGGCCCCCTTCGGCCAGGGCCCCATCGGGCTCCAGCACCTGGAGGCTGCCGCTGGCGTACTCGTCGCCAGCCTGGAGGGAGACCACGCGAAGCCTTGTCCGCGCCGTCGACACCCACCAGCTGCGGACGACCTTCACGCCCGAATCCGGCTCCAGGATCTCCAGGCGGTTCTCGCCATTCTGGGCCGTGAGCTCCGTGTGGAGCGTGGTGCCCACACTGGCCTGCCAGCGCAGCGTGGCGCCGTTGAACCACACCTGCAGGGCGCGGGACCGCCAGGCGTTGCGGGCGGCCTCGGCCTCCCGGGCCTGCCGTTCCCGGCGCAGCTGGTCCGCCGTGCGGGTGTCCTCCTGGGCGGGGCCATCGCCCCCATCCTCCTCCTCGAAGAAGAACCGGGCGGGCCCTTCGTCCTTGGGGGGCTCCGGATCCTTGGGGTCCACCAGCTTGATCCTCAGGTTCACCGTGCGGTCGCTGGACCAGCCGCCCAGGGCCGGCGACACCTCCAGGCGCCACTGCCGGAGGTCCGGCCTGTAGGTGGCCGCCGGCGCCTGCGGCTTCTGCGCCAGCAGGAGGGGACCCGCCAGCAGGAGGGGCAGAACCATCAGGCGCCTCATCGCGCACCTCCATCCAGCACCTTCAGGTCGGCGCCATCGCAGGTGGCCCACTGCCCCTCGTTCGACATGAGGCTAAGCTTGGCGGGACGGAGGCGGTAGCTCCCCGCCATGCCCGCCCTCAGCAGGATCCTCACCGTGTGCGTGTCCCAACTCCAGGCGCGCTGGAAGAGGAACGTGACCTTGTCGCCGTGCACCTCTATGCGGGGCTTCGTCCAGACGTCCGTGGCGCCTTCATCCGTGAAGGGCTTCCCCTCCAGCACGAAACCCTCCAGCTTCACGGTGGGATTGAGGCCGCCGGGGATGGGCACCTCCAGCATCACGTAGTCCGCATCCCGGTCCGTGCGGAAGGACACCTCCATCCAGGCCTCCTCACCGGCCTTCATGGTCCCGGTCCAGGCCTGGCGGACCCATCCCTGGCGGGCATTGCCGGTCTCCTGGGGGGTCTTCAGGCGCCAGAGGTTCCGCGTCACGGACAGGCGCAGGGCCGAGGATGCGTCGGCCTTGGCCAAGCCCGCGGCGCTTCCCGGCACCTGGTAGGCATAGGTCCACACCAGCAGGCCCTTGCCGCTGGCGGTGAGGATGACGGGTTTCGGTTCGGCCATGGGGAAGCTGCCGGCGCGTGGCTCGCGGGCGTTCCAGCGGCGGGCCTGGGGCCGTTCCTTGAATTCCCAGGAGGGACCGCCCTGCACGGCGGCCTGGATGGCGAGCGGTCCCCAGTCCAGCTTCCGGGCCTTCATGAGGTAGGGCAGCAGGTCCACGATCTGGCCCGTGCTCCAGGTGGAATACCAGCCGTGGCCGCGGTACTCGGAGGCCAGGAAGGTCTCGCCCTGGCGGATGAGGGGCGACTGGGGGCGCGCCAGGCACAGGGCCTTGAGCGCCATCACCGTGGGCACCACATCGCCCGAGGCATAGCTCCACCAGACCTCCCGGTGGCCCTCCCAGCGGGCCAGGCCGCCCTTCACCACGGCCCGCTGCTCCAGCCGCTCGATCAGGGCGGGAGTCTTGGGATGCCTGGCCTGGGCGGCGGCCAGCGCCACCATGGCCAGCACATGGTCGCCGGACCACTGGCCCCTCAGCACCTTGTCCGCCGTGCTGTCCAGCAGGCCCGCCAGGGGTTCGCCGGTCTGGGCCAGGGACATGAGCAGGAAGGCGGCGTCCGCCTGGGGATCCGCCGGTTGTCCGTGGCTGCTCCGCTCACGCTGGGCGGGGTTCGCCTGATCCGCCTGCCGGGCCACCTGCTGGAAGAGGCTCATGGCGGCCATGCGGCCGCGGCGATAGACATTCTCATCCACCGTGTAGCCCAGTCGGGTCATGGTGGCGAAGCTCTGGATGGCGTAGCCGGTAGTGTGGGGATTGGCGTCCAGGCCAAAATCCTTGGGCGCGTACCAGCCCCAGCCGCCGTTGGGCTGCTGGTAGCCGTAGACCTTGAACACGCCGTCGCGGATGTTGCGGTCCAGGTTGGTGAGCTGTTTCCAGTCCAGGTCCGGCATGGCCCCCTGCTTCACGAGGTCCGCCACCAGCAGGTTGGGCACGAAGCTGGACAGGGTCTGTTCCACGCAGCCGTACGGGTACCCGATGAGATAAGGCAGCGAGGGCGCCGCCAGATGTTCCAGGTTCCCCACGGGCGTGAGCACCAGCATGGCGTCACCCCTGGCGGCCGGAGGCGCCGGGATGGTCACGGTCTGGGACCCGCCCTCCAGCACCAGCGAGCCCGACAGCGAAGCGGGCACCAGCTGGTCCAGCACGGTGACGCGCTGGCGTTCGGCATCCTTCAGTCCGCCGCCCTCCACGCGGGCCGTGACGGTGAGCTGGCCGGTCTTGTCGGAGAACAGCGGCAGGACGAAGCGGTACTCGCCCTGGTCCTGGAGGCTGAACGAGCCTTCAGGCGTACCGGTGAGCCGACCGTTCTGGACCTCCAGGCGGATCTTCCCCTGGATGGGCTGGCCCGAGAGGTTGCGCACCAGGGCGATGGCCCGGGCCTCTTCGCCCACGCTCAGGGTGCGCGGCAGGGTGAGGGCCACCTGCAGGGGCTTGGAGGCTGGTCTGGAACTGCGGCCCACGCCCACCTTGGTGTCGCCAGTGATGGCCGTGGCCGTGGCCCGCCAGGCCGTGAGGTTGTCCGGCAGCGTCAGGTCCACGCTGGCCTTCCCATCGCGGCCCGNNCCGCGCTTCGTCTGCTTGAGGCTCCACACGGGCCGCTGGCGGCGCAGCAGGTCGTGGAAGCTCCAGTCCGTGGAGCCCGACCGCAGCACGCCGTGACGGCGCGTGGGATGGAAGAAGCGCACAGGGTCCGGGTGCAGTTCCTGGCTCAGGGCATAGATGGCCTCGTCCACCACACCCACGCTGAGGTCCGCGGCAGAGGGTTTTCCGGACGCGTCCTTCACCTCCACGGACACCTTCATGGGCTGGCCCGGCTCGTAGCGTTCCCTGTCCGTGGTGACGGACACCGACAGGCGGCGGTCCCGCTTCGGCACGCGGATGGGCACTTCCACCAGCTGGCGGCGGCCTTCGGCCACGATCTCGAAGACGGCCCAGACATTGGGCTGCATGGCCGCGGTGACGGGGATCTCCACCATGGCCGTGGTGCCCGGCACGGTGCGGCTCTGGCGCTGGCCGAGGCCTTCGTGCTCGATGGCCCAGTGCAAGGTCAGCTTCGGCCGGGGCAGCTGGACCAGGACGCGGGCCGTGTCGCCGGGCTGGTACTCGGGCTTGTCCGCGGCGGCGCGGAGATCGGGCACCGCCGGCAGGGGCGTGCCTTCGGCGGCCACGGTGATCTGGCGCTGGGCCGTCACGGGGCGCCCCTTGGAATCCCGGGCCTCGGCCACCAGCAGGAAGGCACCGCCTTCGGGGATGCTCAGCATGGCCTGGGGACCCTGGGCCGACGCCACGGTCTCGCCGGGCTTCAGGGCATTGGGGCGGGACCACCAGTAGGCGTGGTCCTTCTGGGCCACGATGCGGGCGGCCCGCAGGGCGATGGCCACGCCGGGGATCTCCTTCCCATCCAGATCCAGGGCGCGAGCCGTCACCTGGAAGGGCTTGCCGGGCAGCGCCACCTGGCGGTCCGCGGCGATCATCAGCACCAGGTCGCCCGCGGCGGCGCGCACCTGGGCCTGCCCGCTGTTGCGCTGGCCGGAAGCGTCCGCGACCTTCACGACCATGCGCCAGAGGCCATCGCTTTCGGCTTTGAACGCGGGCAGGTCGGCCCGGCCCTCGTCGTCGAGTTCCAGCTGGCCGCTTTCCATCAATTCAGGCGCGGGACCGGCATCTTCGTCATCCCAGATCCAGCGGGACTTGGGCGGCACGACCTTGTAGAGGAACCAGTCCGCCTTGGCGCCGCGCACCGCCGCGCCGTAGAAATAGCGGGCGCTGGCCTGGAAGGCCAGGGCATCGCCCAGACCCACCTTGGTCTTCTCGGATGTGACCTTGACCTCGAAGGCCGGCTTCACGAACTGCTCTACCTTGAATTCGGCCTGACCCGGCCCCTGGGGGCCCTGGAACACCAGGCGGTAGAGCCCCAGGCGACCCGCGCCCGGCAGGGTGAACTGGGTAGCGTAGGTGCCGGTTTCCGCGTTCAGCAGCTTCGCCTGGCCTTCCGTCACCTTCGTATCTTCCGGGTCCAGCACCGTGAAGGGCAGGCTCGCGGCCCCGTTCACCACGCGNNCTCTGCCCTTCGCTGGCGAGGAGGGCGAAACTCCCGCCGCTGCGCGCCATGATCACGCGGCGGACCCCGGGCGTGACGGAGGCCTCGGCCACACCTGCGCCATCGAAGGCCAGGGGATTCGCCTTGGTGCCTTCGATGATCTGGCCGGACACGCCGGCCTTCGGGGCGCCATCGCGCCCGTCCACGGCCTGCACGCGGAGCTTCGCCCCGTCCTGCTCCGACAGCAGGGCCAGATCCGTGACCACCCAGGGCACGTAGGCCGCGGTACTGCCCCGCAGCACCTCCACCAGGTAGAGGCCCGCNNTCCTCATGCCCCTTCTTTCCGGCGATATCCTCGATGACCTTGGGCACGGTCTCGGCCACGAAGGCGATGCCCGGCTGGCCCTCCAGCGGAAGGGCGGCCCCCTCCCGCACCGGCGCCGAGGGTGTCCTCGCGGCGGTCAGCCGGTCCGTCTGCCTGGCCGCGTCCCTCAGGCCCTGGGTGGCCGTGCGGTGGACCGTCACGAAGGCCCGGCGGCCGCCCCAAAGCACCGCCTCCCTCAGCACGTCCAGGGGATCCTGGGCGGCGCGTCCGCCTTCGGCGGCGGCATGGCCACGGTCCAGCAGGACCTTTTTCAGGAAGGCTTCGGGCTCCTCCACGCGGTAGATGCGGATGCGGGCCTCCGCGGGAATGGGGCCCGCCGCCTCCAGCAGGCCCGGCTTCCCGGGCAGGGTGGGCCGCAGGGTGGCAAAGGCGCCGGTCCAGCCGCCCTCCCGCCAGGGGGCTTCGGCGGCCCGCTTCTGGGCTGTGCCCGTGGTGGGCAGCAGCAGGATCGCGGGCAGCAGCAGGGTGAGGAGCGGACGGAACCAGCGCATGTCAGGACCTGGGAAGGAAAGAGGATACGGAAGGTTCGTCCGCCAGCAGGCGCCAGCGATAGAGCCCCAGGAAAGCCGGGTTTTCGGGAAGGGGGCGGAAATCGGGTTCGGGATGGTGCAGCAGGTCGTCGAGGCGTGCGCGGCGGATGTCGCCGGGCTGGCGGGCGGCACCGCTGCCTTCGGGGCCCGTGTGGTAGAGCAGCATGGGCGCCCCGTCCACATCGGGCCGGACGAAGGCCATGGCATGGTCGGGCTGGGCGCGGGCGCCGCCCCGGGCGAAGAAGACCAGGTCGCCGGGGCGGGCCAGCTGCAGGTCGCGGCCCAGGGGCACGCAGGCCAGGCGGCGCAGGAGGGCCCCCTTGGCGAAGGGCTGGGGCCCGTCGGGGGTGGGGAAGCCATGCCGCCAGTCTGCGGCGAAGGTCGGCGAGGGGTCCTGTCCCGGCGGCCCTGCGCTGAAGGCCACCCGCTCCCGCCAGTCTGCTGTGTGCGGCGCCAGGGCCTCGCGGAAGGCGAAGCGCAGCAGGCCTGCGCAGTCCCGCTGGGCGGGCTCCCAGGCCGGACTGGGAGCCTCCAGCTGCTGCTCCAGGATGGCCACGAACCAGATCCGGAAAGCCTCCCGGTCGCCCGCATCCGGGAGGGCCACCGCCGCCCGGGGCCCGTGGAATGGAATGGACAGAGACTGTCGGAACCATGGCCAGGCCNNGGATTGGCCGGATCCGCCTCCAGGACCGCCCGGTGCCGGAGGGGCACGAGCAGGGCCGTGGCGGCCAGGACCGCGCTTGCGGCCAGGAGGTGGCGGAGCTTCATCGGGGCCGTCCCTCCAGGCCGCCGGCAGTCCAGTTCCATTCGATGCGGACGGGCCCCAGGCCCTTCAGGGCGCCCAGGAAGGGGCCCAGGCTCGCGGCCAGTTCCGTGGCCGCCTCGTCCTCGCTGGCGGCTTCGCCGATCCACCAGCCGCTGCCTGTGCGGCTGCGGAGGAAGGCCAGCAGCAGGTTCTCCAGTTCCTTCGAGGCGCGGGTCCCGTCGATGTCCATGCGGGCCCAGGCCTGTGAATCGCGGTCCGCCAGCGTCGGCGCCTGCCCTTGCAGNNTTCTGGTTCTGGCCCTTGAAGAGGCGCGGCAGCACCTTCTTCATCAGGTTCTCCACCTGGATGCGCTTGGCCCCCTGGACGGGCAGGGCCAGGGCAAGGCTGGGCGCCATGCCCGGTTCCCCGAAGCCGCCGAAGGCCGCCACCTTGCCGTCCCGCTGGACCTGCATGGCCCGCCAGGGATCCTCCCGCCGCAGCTTGGCGAGTTCCAGCAGCGAAGCCTTCTCGGAGGCCCCCAGGGGCGGCGCCGATACCCAGCCGTTCCAGAGCAGGGCGGCCCCGCGCGGGTCCAGACAGGCCTGGAGGGCCGCCGCATCCTGGCGCAGGGCCGCCCGCTGCCGCTGGCGCTCCTGGGCCGACGCCAGCGCCTGCTGGTAGGCCTTCATCTGGGAGGGGCTCAGCGCCTGGCCGCCCTCAGCGAATTCGGGCATGCGGGGCAGCTTGAACTCGCTGGCGTCATCCACCCGGAGGATGGCCTCCACCAGTTTTTCCGTGGGGCCGGCCCCCAGGGACACCGCCAGCGCGCCCGTGAGCGGCGCGGCCTTGGCCACGAAGGGGTTGGGCCAGGTGCCCTGCTGGGCGTTGGCCAGGCGGCGGCGGAGGGCCTGGACTTCGAAGGCGGCCCCAGCCCCCAGGCGCGGGGCCAGCCAGAAGGACAGCTCCGTATCCGGCGCCATGGCTGACAGCGCGACGCGGGCCCATTCCTGCCGCTCGCCCAGGGAGGGCTGCGGCCCGGGGAACAACAGCGCGCGCAGGGGGGCCTCCCGGTCGCTGATCCAGGTGCCCTCGGCCCTCTGGATCAGGTGGAAGACGCCACCGGATCCCCGCAGCTGCTGGACTTCCGTCGAGGCGCCGGGGCCGGCCCAGGTCACGACCCGCGCCCGGGCACCCGAACTCAGGGGATTCAGCTTCAGCAGGGCCATCACCAGCTGGGTGCGCGC
>DPRT01000029.1 GCA_003538615.1 Holophagaceae bacterium
TAGCCTGGAAGGATGCGCACGCCCCCGCCCTCCCACCTCGGCGCCCTCCGCGAAGGGTTCTCCCTGCTCCGCCGCCACCCGGGCCTCAGCCTCGGCTTGACCCTGCTGGCCATGTTCCTGGCGGAACTCGCCCCGGCCCTGGAACTGGCGGCTGGCGTGAAACCCAGCCTGCTGGTCCAGGCTCTGTTCGCCTTCGTGGGTCTCCTCCCCCTGGAGATGTACTTCATCCCGCGGATGCAGGCCCAGCTCGACGGGGAGACCCTCAACCACCCCGGCAATCCTTCAGCCACCTGGCAGGCGGTCTTCGACGGGCGCTGGCTCAAGGCCTTCTTGACCCGCCTGGGCCTCAGCGTGGCCGTCGGGCTGGGCCTGCTGGCCTTCCTGATCCCGGGCATCCTCGTCCTCACCCTGTTCGGCTGGGGCCCCATGCGCATGCTGCTCCGGGGCGATTCCATCCTGGAATCCCTGCGCTGGAGCCAGGCCGCCATGGTCCGCCACTGGCCGCGGGTGGTGCAGGCCGTGCTCGCCATGCTGCTGGTGGCCATTACCTACCAGATGGCCGCGGGCTGGGCGCTGGACCGCCTCTTCCCCAACCTGGATCCCGACCTGGGCCCCGGAGCCCTCCTGCGCCTGAAGCACCCGGCCTTCTGGGTCTTCAACCTGCTGGGCGGGGCCATGAACCTCTGGCTCAGCTGCGCCCTGCTGGCCCTCTACCACCGGCTGGAGACCTCGGTCCAAAAAGCCTAGACCGGCCCTAGCAGCAGCCGCAGTCCCGGGCCCTCGGCCCGCCCTGGGCGCAGATTCCGCAGACCCGGATGGCCTGCCCGATGCCCAGCAGGTCCACCTCCGGGCTGAGGAAGCCCTCCTTCACGGCCTCCACCTTCATGAGGTCCGTGGAGAGGTACTTCTTGTTGCTGTCGCTGAAGACCGTCACCACCACGGCGTCGGGGCCCAGCCGATCCTGGGCCTGGAGGGCCGCCAGAAAGTTCGCGCCACTGCTGATGCCCACGCCCAGGCCGCGGTGCGCCAGCTTCTGGGCCATGAGGATGGCATCGCCGTCATCCACGGACAGGATNNGCCCACCCCCATCACCGTGCCGCCGGTGCCCACGCCCGCCACGAAGGCCTGGGGCTTCAGGCCCACGGAGGCCAGCTGGGCCAGGATCTCCGGCCCCGTGGTGGCGGCGTGGGCCTCCACATTGGCTGCGTTGGCGAACTGGCAGGGCAGGAAGGCGCCGGGCGTCTCCGCCGCCCAGGCCTCGCTGAGCTTGATGGAACCCAGGAAGCCGCCCTCGGCAGCGCTCACCAGGCGGATCTGCGCACCGAAGGAGCGGATCAGATCCTTGCGCTCCTGGCTCATCCAGTCGGGCATGAAGATGGTCACGGGATGCCCCAGGGCCCGGCCCAACGCCGCGAAGGAGATGCCCGTGTTGCCGCTGGTGGCTTCGGCGATGGGCGATCCGGCCTGGAGCAGGCCCGCCTCATGGGCCTTCCGCAGGATGTGCAGCGCCATGCGGTCCTTGATGCTGCCCGTGAAATTGAAGTTCTCGGCCTTGGCGTAGATGCGCCGGGCCTGGCCGCGGTACCGGACATCCAGCGCCAGGAGGGGCGTGCAGCCCACCAGCTGGCTCAGGGTGCTCAGGATCTGCTGGATCTCGGACATGCGGTCGGCCTCGTCACAGGGTCGGCCTCCAACATCCCATGGCGAGGCGCCCCTGCCCAGACCCGACGCGCCATGGAGATGGAATCTTTCCCTTCAGCCCCCATCCCCGAAGAAGCCCGGATCCTCGATCTCCACCAGGTCGCCCGCTTCCAGGCGCCCGCGCTGCTCCGGCGTCAGGGGCGCCTCGGCCCAGCGCGGATCCGTGCGGCCATTGAGGAAGTGGGCCGAGGGCTCGGCGGCGAGGAAATCCTCCTCGCGGCGCCACAGGTGAACCCAGCCCACGTGGTTGATGCGTGCCCAGACCTTCACGTGCAGGGGCCCCCGGCCTCGCCTTCCTTGCGCAGCACGGACACGGCATGCGTGAGCAGGGGCCAGGCCAGCTGGATCTGCTCCAGGGCGGCGGCGGGCCGGCCCGACAGGTTCAGGATCACCGTGCGCCCGGCGATGCCGCACACCGCCCGGCTGGCGAAGGCCAGGGGATGGCCGCCCTTGGCGCGGATCAGTTCACAGATGCCCGGCGCTTCGCGCTCCATGATGCGGCGCGTGGCCTCCGGCGTGGTGTCCCGGGGACCGAAGCCCGTGCCGCCGCACGTGAGCACCAGGGGCGCTTCCGCGGCGACTGCGGCCCGCAGATCCACCTCCAGGGCTTCCGGATCGTCCGGCATCAACGAAGCCGTCACGGCCTTCACGCCCTGCCCCTTGAGCCAGGAGGTCAGCAGGGGCGTGGACTGGTCCTGGTACTCGCCCCGGGAGGCGCGGTCCGACAGCGTGATGAGGTGGACGCGGTCCATGTCAGGGCATCACGAGATCGTCGTCGGCCAGGGCCTTTTCCGTCTGGGCCTGGCGGTAGGCGAGGTAGCGTTCGCGGATCGAGGGGTCGCCCAGCGACAGGATGGAGGCGGCCAGCAGCGCCGCGTTGATGGCGCCCGCCTTCCCGATGGCCAGGGTGCCCACCGGAATGCCCGTGGGCATCTGCACGGTGGAAAGCAGGGCGTCCATGCCCTCCGTGGCCCAGCCCTTCATGGGCACGCCCAGCACGGGCAGGTGGGTCTTGCTGGCGCAGACGCCCGCCAGATGGGCCGCGCCGCCCGCCGCGGCGATGATCACCTTCAGGCCCCGGCCCTCGGCCCCCTGGCAGAATGCCACCACCTTCTCCGGCGTGCGGTGGGCGCTGGCCACATGGGCCTCGCAGGCGATGCCCAGCTCCTTCAGCGTCAGGACCGTGTGCTTCATGGTCTCCCAGTCGTTCTTGGAGCCCATCAGGATGCCCACCAGGGGAGTTGTCGTCGTCGTCATGGAGGCCTCGGCAATGGCGGCGTGGTGGGAGAAGGGTGGAACCCAGGAGGGCGTCCCCATGGCAGAGCCAGGGAAGGGTCATTTTATAGCGGAGCGGACACCGCCTGGGTCGCCCAACCTTGGCCTGGCCTTGAGGGCCGCGGACCGATGCCTCACACTCGCAGGGAATCGCCGGATGGGAGTGGGCCTGTGGACAGAGACCGCCAGGTGCGTTTGCTTGGCCTGGGCCTGCTTCACGGGCTGCTGGACGCGAAGACCATCGCCGCGGTGGCCGAAGAGCCCAATCCCATCGAGACCCTGCAGCACCGCGGCCTCCTGGATCCCGTGGATGTCACGGCCCTGGTCCGGATCCTGGAAAGCGAATCGTCGCCCTCCGGCCAGCCGGCCTCTTTCTGGGCGGGCCTGGAAGCGCCTCCGCCGCCAGCCTCTTCCGGACGGGGCCGCCAGGCCCCCTGGGACAGCCTGCCCGCAGCCGGATCCCCATCCGGCGGAAGCGGACGCCAGGTGCTGCGGGCCCTCACGCTCCCGGCCTGGAAGCACTACCGCGACCTGCGCTTCCTGGCGGAAGGCGGCATGGGGCGGGTGTTCAAGGCCTACGACCCCAGCCTGAAGCGGGCGGTGGCCCTCAAGTTCCTGCGGCGGGACGACCCGCACATGGCCGCGCGGTTCGTCCAGGAAGCCCAGCACCAGGCCATGGTCGAGCACCCCCGCATCTGCCGCGTCTACGAAGTGGGCGAGTGGGAGGGCCAGAGCTACATCGCCATGCAGTACGTCGAAGGGGAAACCCTCGACGCGGCCATCCCCCGGCTCTCGCTGACCGAAAAGGTCCAGGTGATGGAAGCCGTGGCCGAGGCCATCCACACCGCCCACCACGCCCGGCTCATCCACCGCGACCTCAAGCCCGCCAACATCATGGTGGCCCGCCGGGGCGATGCCCTGGAAGCCACCATCCTGGATTTCGGCCTCGCCAAGGGCCTGGATGCCGAAGGGCTCACCCAGCACGGCCTGGCCATGGGCTCCGTCCACTACATGGCCCCGGAGCAGGTGCGCGGCCACCATGACCGCATCAACCGGCGCACGGACGTCTACGGCCTGGGCGCCACCCTGCACAAGGCGCTGACGGGGGAGGCCCCCTTCGCGGCCTTTGAAGGCATCGAGGTCTTCCGCCGCACCGTCGAGACCGATGTGCCGCCCCTCCAGCGGCTCGTGCCGGACCTGCCCGGGGACCTCGACACCCTCACGCGCAAGTGCCTGGAAAAGGATCCCGCCCGCCGCTACGACAGCGCCCTGGCCGTGGCCGAGGACCTGCGCCGGTGGCGGGAGGGCGAGCCCATCCTGGCCCGCAAGCCCACCCTGCCCTACCTGGCCCAGAAGTGGGCCCGGCGGCACAAGCTGGTCGTGGCGGTGGCGGGCGTGGCGCTGCTGGGCCTCCTGGTCCTCGGGGGCCTCGCCCTCGGCACCGCCTCTTCGGCCTGGGCCCGGGTGCGGCATGCGCAGCACTTCGGCCAGGAGGCCGAACGCATCGAAGCCCTGCTGCGCTACTCCCACCTGCTGCCCCCTCACGATGTGCGCCCCGAGCTGCATCAGGCCCGCACCCGCATGGCGGCCCTGGAAAAGGAAGCCCGGCAAGCCGGGCGCCTGGCCACAAGCCCCGCGGACTATGCCCTGGGCCGGGGCCATCTGGCCCTGGGAGACCATGAGCAGGCCAGGGAACGCCTGGAAGCGGCCTGGTCCAGCGGTCTCCATACCCCGGAAGTGTCCCTGGCCCTGGGCCGCGCCCTGGCGGCCACCTACCAGCGGGCCCTGGATCTGGCCCGGGCCCTGCCGTCCAAGGAACTGCGGGAGGCCCGGGAGCGCGAGCTGGCCCGGGATCTGCGCGACCCCGCCATGGCCCGGCTGAAGGAAGGCGCGTCCGCAGCGCTGGAAGCCCCCGCCTACCACGAAGCCCTCATCGCCTTCATGGGCGGCCAATGGGAGATGGCCCAGGTCAAGGCCCGGGAGGCGGTGGCGGCCACCCCCTGGCTCTTCGAGGCCAAGCGCCTGGAGGGCGAGGCACTGCTGGCCCGGGCCCGGGCCCTCCAGGACCCCAAGGCGGCCCTGCCCCTCCTGGAGCAGGCGGAAGCCGTCTTCCGCGAAGCCCGCCAATTGGGCCCCAGCGACCCTGCCACCGCGCTGGGGCTGGTCCAGGTCCTGTCGGAACGCACCAACCTGGAACTGACGTCGGGAGGCCGCGCCGAGGATGTCCTGGCCCGGTGCCGCCAGGCCGTGGCCGTGGCCCGCACCCTCCGTCCCGATGAGGGCCGGGCCCCCGCGCACCTGGCCCGGGCCCTCACCCTCTGGGCCGACTTGCAGCCCCCGCTTGAGGCCGCCACCGCAGAGGCCTACCAGGAGGCCTCCAGGCTGTCCGCGGAAGCCCTGGCCCTGGGCCCCGAGGATCCCGCCATCCAGGCCATCCGCATCCCCATCCTGGTGATCGTGGCCACCAAGTACCTCAGGCCCCGGGGCCTTGATCCCCTCTCCGCCTACAGCGAGGCCCAGGCCCTGGCCCGGGAAGCCCAGCGGCGGCATCCCCAGGAACCCCTCTTCACGGCCATCCTGGCCAGCACCTGCATGCGGCGCATGACCTGGGAGACCAACGCCGGCACTCCTCCCTGGGCCACCTTCGAGGAGGGCCTGACCCAGGCCCTCCTCCTGCGGAACCGTTTCCCCGACTTCATCGGAGGCTTCCTGGCCCTTGCCTCCCTCTGGGTGGAACGGGCGGAGTACGAGCGGCTCCACGGCCTGGATCCCCGCCCTTCCGTCGCCGCCGCCCTGGAGGCCTCCGCCGGGGCCCGGGCCCGGGGGCTCCGGCCGCGGAACCCTGGATGGACCGAGGGGGATGCCCATCTCATCCAGGGCCAGTACCTCCTCGCCACCCAGGGGAGCGGCGAAGGGGACTTCATTCAGTCCGTCGAGGGCTACCAGCGGGCCCTCCAGGCCAACCCCAACCTACTCCAGGCCCACGACTCCATGGCCGAGGCGATTCTGGGCCGGGCCCAGGAGCGCCTGGAACGGGGCCAGGACCCCTACCCCTTCCTGAAGGAAGCCGAAGGACACCTGACCCGGGTGCCCGGCCGGCCCGTGAGCCCGGGGCAGACGAACCATCTCCGGGGCATGACCGCCCTGCTGCGGGGGCGCCAGCGGCTCGCCCAAGGGCTCGATCCCGGCCCGGATTGGCGCCAGGCCGTGGCCGCTTTCCGCGAGGCCGCGAAAACCGCCGGTCATGCCAAGGCCCAGGCTGGAGAAGCCGAGGTCTGGGCCCGGGCCTACCGGCACCGGGGCCGCCCCCAGGACCGCACCCAGGCCCTGGCGGCCGCGCGGAGAGCCATCGAACAGGATTCCCAGCGGGCCGAGGCCTGGCTCTGGATCGCGGTGGTGGAACAGGAGGCGGCCCGCCGTGGCCGCCGCGAGGCCGAAGGCCCGGCCCGGGCGGCCTGGGCCAAGGCCCTGGCCATCGACGCCAACCTGCGCCGGACCGCCCTCAGCCTCGGGATGCCCTGACGTTCACGGCCACTGGGTCGGGAGGCATTCCACATCCTTCAGCGCGATGACCGCATCCGCCGGTTCAGCCGCAGCCAATGTGGCACCCGCCTTGGACTTGGCCTTCGGGCAAGTCCGGTCCCGCACCTCCTTGGCCTTGGCCGGATTGTGCTTCACCTTCTCGTAGTAGTCCGCCAGCACATCCCAGCCCGCATCGCCCCAGACCAGNNGACACAAGGGTGCTCATGGCAGCTCCTGGGAGGCATGCTTGGGGTTCGTGCCACCAGCCTAGCGGAAGCGGGCAGCGGTGCATCCGGCAGCCTGTCTACCCCCGCTGCATCTGTTCGAGCAGAGACCCCGCGCCCACTTCGCCGTGCGCCCGCAGGAAGGCCAGGGTGCGGGCTTCCGCCAGCCCGGCCAGGGGCGTGAAGGCCGTGGCCTCTCCCTTCCACTGATCCTCAAAAAGAATCGCGTAGCGCCAAGGCGCGGGCTGGGACCAGACCATGCCATTCAGGTGAGCGGAGGGCGGCGCCACCTGGGCCGCGGTGCGGCACCAGGCCAGGGCGGCGCGGGCCTTGTCCCAGACCACGGTGGATGCCTGGTCGCGCTGGGCCTTGGTCTCGATGAGCCACATGGCGTCGGCGGTACGGACGAGGAAATCCGGCCAGTAGCGGCTCAGTTCGCCGAATCGCGTGCGGTAGGACAGACAGAGGCTGTGGCGGCGTTCCAGGGGCTTGAACCAGCCCAGCACCTCGCCGGATTTTTCGAGCACCTGCTCGATGAAGGCCCGCTCGAAGCCGCCGCCCTGGGCCGCCTCGAAGATGGAAGGGAACACGCAGCGGGCGTTGGGGATGCGCCGCGTCTCCCGGCCCCGCAACAAGGGCGCGCGACCGTCGAGTTCCGGTTCTGAGGCCCATCCCCAGCTGCTCACACCGATGTCGCCGGGGTGGGCGTCGTAGAGCTTCTGGAGCCAGCGGTCCCGGGCATCCTGCAGCTGCTTGAGCAGGTGCTGGTTCACCAGGGCCTGCCGCAGCACCCGGGCATCCTCAGCGCGCTCCAGCGGATCGAAGTCGCTGCCGGGGAACAGGTGCTTCCTGGCCACGGCCTGCACCACGTCCACCATCTCCGCCCACTGGTCCGACAGCCAGGACTGCCCGCGGCGGCCATCCACCAGCTGATTGGCGAGGTTCGCCAGGGTCTGCTGCGCCTCGGCGGACACCTCGGCGGTCCAAGCCGCCTGGGTTTCGGTGGCCACATGCTCCTTGATGAACTGCACGCCCTGGTCCTTGCGCAGCTCATCCAGGGCCCGCTGATCGCCATAGGGCTTGAAGTTGCCGTCCTTCAGCAGCTCGCGCACATCCGGCAGGGGCGGGTCGGCCCGCAGGAAGCCCAAGGGCCAGGCCAGGTCGAAGGCCGGCACCCGGGCCGCCTCGACGCCCACCGTGAGCAGTTCGCCCGTGGCTGAGCGGCTCTCGTCCACTTCCCCTTCGCCGAAGGCCACCCCCGCGTCCTCCAGATCCTTCAGCTTCTGGCGGAACTTCGGGTGGTCCACCAGGTAGAGCATGTCCAGGGCCGTCATGGGCTCGCGGTGGTCCCACAGGTTGCGGGCGTCTTCCAGTTTTTGGGACCACAGCTCCGGCCAGCCCTCCTCGCGGAACATCAGGCGCAGGCCGCGCCCGATGACCTGCTCCACCAGGATGGCGCTCTCACCCGCCCGCAGGAACACGATCACGCAGATGGAGTTGACGTCGAAGCCCTCCTGCAGCATGGCCACGTTCACGATCACCTGGAGGTCATCCCGGCGGTCCGCGGCGAAGATGCGGCGGCGCAGCGCGTCGTATTCGTCCTTCTTGAGATCCCCCTTCTTGCCGCTGTGCAGCACCGCCACGCAGTCGGGCGCTAGGCCGTGGTCGCCGATGCGCTCGCGGTTCAGGAAGTCCACGGCCTGATCCGCCAGGGAGGTGTCCTCGGCCACCACCATGAGCTTCGGCATGGCGGGAACACCCAGCCCGCGGAACCCCTTCTCCACCCAGTGGCGCTTGGCCAGGCCCACGTCGATGAGGGCCTTCTGGCTTTCGGTGAGTACGCCATCCTCGGCCCGGTGCGCCTCGCCGTCCTCGGGCAGGCGGGGGTCCTTCACCAGCCAGAGCTGCTTCACCAGCATGTCGCGCTGGGCCTCGCGCAGGCCGTAGTCGCAGAGGATGTGGGGGAACCACTTCCGCGTGACCTGCCTGCCCTTGCCCCGGCCGCCGCTCACCTGGAAGAACGGCGTGGCGCTGAAGTCGCCGCGCCAGCCCAGCGCCTCGCCATGCAGGATCCGCTGCGCTTCACGGATGGCCGTCAGCGCCTGCTCCCAGGCCCCTTCCCCGCCCGCATAACCCTTCTCCTCGGGATTGGTGTGCGTGTGGTGGGCCTCGTCGTTGAACACGATGAGGTCCGGCGCCAGGGCCAGCCATTCGCGCAACACCAGGTAGCGTGGATCGCCGCGCTCGGTGACGCTGCCGTACTTGGGCAGGTCCAGCAGCTCGGCGGGGTGGTCAACATCCTCCTCCTCGCCGCTGCGGTCCATGAGGGCCTGCCAGTTCACGATGAGGGCGAAGGCCTCCGGCTGGGGCGTGGTTTCCCTCACCTCGCGGCCATCCAAGGCCCGGAAGGCACCGAAGAAGGCGTCCTGGCGGCCATTGGGCAGGAAGAGGGCCCGGAACTTCCGCAGATCCGACTGCTGGAGGTCGCGGTTGC
>DPRT01000134.1:0-9803 GCA_003538615.1 Holophagaceae bacterium
GCGCCCTGGGCCTCCTGGCCATGGACCTCGGCGCGGGACGGAAGGACCAGGGCGACGTGCTCGATCTGGGCGTGGGCATCCGGGTTCAGGCCCGGGTGGGCCAGCGGATCCAGGAGCAGGACGTGCTGTTCACGGTGTACGCCAAGGCCGGGGGGCGCCCCCCCGACCCGGCGCCCTACCTCGCCACCCTCCAGATCGCTCCCGAACCCTCCGCTCAGGCCCCCTGGCTGCTCGAATCCCTGGGGTGTTGACGGGGCACGGGCACCCTATTCCCCCGCCGTGGTTGAAAACCGGGAATGCTCCCGGTCAAGCCTCAATTTACGATATACGACCGGAAAACCAGGGATTGAATGCTCATTTCGGCATCAGGGTTCCCGTGGATTTTGAAATATTCACAATCTTTCACAACCAGGCCGCTACAATCGCAACATCGTTACCTAGATCTTTCCACCTTCCTGGTCCCTGTACTTGCCCCTAGCCGGGGCGCCCCTCACGGGGTCCTGGATGCTTTTCACCGCGGAGACGCCCTTCTTTCGTCTCCGACTTCCTGGAGGATGCGATGCATCTCTTGAACAACCGCATGGGCCGCCTCACGGCCCTTCTGGCCCTGGGCAGCGTTGCCGCCCTGGCGCAGGGCACGCAGACCGCCAGCATGGCGGGCACGGTCGTGGACACTTCTGGCGCGCCGATTGCCGGCGTTCTGATTCGCCTGACCTCCCCGGCCCTGCAGGGCGCCCGAACCTACACCACGGATGCCACGGGCAGGTTCGTCGTCCGCCTCCTGCCTCCCGGCTTCTACACCGTCCAGTTGTCCAAGGATGGCCTGGAAACCCGCAAGATCACCGAGCAGCTCGGCATCGACCAGAGCTTCAACCCCAAGGTCACCATGAACAAGGTGGGTGGCGCGGTGGTCGAGGTGATCGCGGCCGCTCCTGCCGTGGACAAGACCGACGTCAAGACCGCCAGCAACTACCGCAATGACACCGTCGACCTCCTGCCCAACGCCCGGTCGATGGAAGGCGTGGCCCTCCTCACCCCCGGCGTCACCACCGGCGTGGGCGGTCGCGTGCAGGTCCGCGGCGCCATGACCTCCGGCAACCTCTACCTGCTGGACGGCCAGAACATGGCCGACAACGCCTACAACACCCGCGGCGTCCGCACCATCGACGATGCCATCGAAGAGACCCAGGTCATCACCGGCGCCATGTCCGCCGAGTACGGCGATGTGGACGGCGGCGTCATCAACTCCATCACCCGCTCCGGCGGCAACGAGTTCAGCGGCTCCCTGCGCTGGGAGCTCGGCAACGCCGCCTGGAACGCCACGGCCCCCACGCAGGACCGCACCAAGATCAACAACGTCCTGAATGAGGAGAAGACCCTCTTCCTCAGCGGCCCGATCCTCAAGGACAAGCTCTGGTTCGCCGCCTCCTACTTCGAGACGGAGCAGGCCAACGCCGGTGCCATCACCATCAACCAGCAGGATGTCTACGGCCTCTGGCCCAGCGGCACGAACCTCAACGGCCCCGAAGGCCTGAACGCCGGCTACACCACCACCTCCGCCGAGATCCGCCGCCAGGCCAAGCTGACCTGGGCCATCAACCAGGACCACACCCTCATCGCGTCCTTCATGAATTCCCGGACCGATCAGGGCAACCGCAACTACTCCGCGGCTGAACTCCGTTCCCTGGTTCCCCAGGTCAACACCTCCGAGCTCCTCTCCTTGACCTGGCGCTCCGCCTGGGCCGCCAACTTCACCACCGAACTGCGCGGCGGCACCAAGAAGCAGAACCTCTCCGCCGGCGGCTCCACCAACGGCCAGAGTCCCTTCTACGACTACGGCGTCGGCGGCTACAGCAACAACGGCATCTTCAACAACAGTGACGGCGGCGACCAGCGCGACAACCTCACGCTGAACTTCAAGGCCAGCCTCTTCTGGGATGCGGCCGGAAGCCACCAGACCGACTTCGGCATCGACTACTACGAAGGCAAGCGCCAGGCCAAGAACGAGCAGACGCCCTCCGGCTACATTTTCGGCGTCATCGGCCTGAACCTGGCCACCCGCCAGGCCTACGGCATCGACGTGTGGACCTTCCAGAGCGGCACCGGGGCGGCCAAGAACTTCTCCTACGGCCTCTACGTCAACGACAAGTGGAGCCTCGACCAGCACTGGAACTTCCAGCTGGGTCTGCGCTTCGACAAGTACGATGCCGAGAACGAGGATGGCACCTCCACCGCCGGCGCCACGGGCCTTTCGCCCCGCCTCGGCCTGAAGTACGACCTCTTCGGCGACAGCAAGCACATCTTCGGCCTGAGCTTTGCCCGCTACAACGCCAAGGTGCTGGAGGGCATCACCAACTCCGTCACCAGCCAGGGCAACCCCACCGAGATCGACTACGCCTACACTGGCCCCTTTGCCCCCGCCAGCCTGGATGACCTGCAGAATCTCGCCAATTACGACATCGGTGGCGTGCCCACCTACTACAGCGACCCCAAGCTGAATGTGCGCCTGAACGACGACCTCAAGGCCCCCACCGTGGACGAGGTCCAGGCCAGCTACGCCTACTCCTTCAACTACGGCGGCATCGGCGATGGCTACGTCAAGCTGACCGGTGTCTACAAGAAGTGGAAGAACCTCATCGACTACAGCGCCGGCAACGACGGCACGGTCGCTGATCCCACGGGCAACCCGATCTACCTGCGCGTGTGGGACAACAACGAGAATGCCACCCGCAAGTACCAGGGCCTGGAACTCGAGGGCCAGTTCAACCGCAACGAGTGGAACTTCCTGGGCAACATCACCTGGAGCGAGCTGAAGGGCAACTACGAAGGTGAAGGCAGCAGCACCCCCGCCCGTGGTGAAGGCCTGGACAACTTCACCACCCAGGATGGCGTCTACATGTATGACAACAATTGGACCAGCCCCGAGGGCTACCTCGCGGGCCACCAGCCCATCCGCATGCGCATCACGGGCAACCGCACCTTCACGAATGCCTTCGGCAAGACCTCCGTGGGCCTCGTCTACCGCTTCGATTCCGGTTCCCACTTCAGCCACGCCCGTTCCATCACCCGCGCCCGCGTCAACCCCGGCCTGAGCGATCAGTGGGGCCGCACCACCACCCAGTACATGAACCAGGAGCGCGGCACCGGGGTCTACAATGCCTCCTCCTACCTGGACCTGGCCCTCACCCACGACTTCCCCCTCTTCAAGGTGGCGGGCAAGGATGTGACGGCCTTCGGCAAGGTCGTCATCGGCAACGTGCTGAACCACCAGCAGCTGGTGACCTTCAGCACCGCCTACAATGCGGCTACCGGAACCTACGGTACTGCCAACGGCGGTTTCAACTCCCCCTGGGTGCCTGCCGCATCCTTCGGCAAGCCCACCAGCTACCTCAGCTACGGCGCGCCCCGCACCATCACTGCCTCCGCCGGCTTCCGCTTCTAAGCAACCCCGGCACCACCAGAAAAGAGGCCCGCAAGGGCCTCTTTTCTATGTACCAAGGAGTCTTTACGAATGAGATGCGCCAACTTAATACATCATTACACGATGTTTTTGGGACCATCTTGTAGGACGGAAAGTATTTGTAAAGTTCTCGGAACCTAGCCTATTCTTTCGACACTCCCCCCGATCCTTGGTAGGTCCCCCCTTCACATCACCCACCGCCGCAGGCTTTCCGGCGGCTTTGTTTTTTTCCAGTTCGGCTCTGCACCCTGCGGCTATGCCGCCCCCCCCCTAAAGGAGTTTCTATGAATCGAGTCTTGACCCGGTTGGGCTTCACCGCCGCCGCCATCGTCGCTGGGAGCGGCATCGTCGCGCATGCGCAGACGGCCACCACGGGTGCCGTCAGCGGCGCCGTGACGGATGCCAAGGGCGCTCCGATCGCCGGCGCAACCGTCCGTCTGACCTCCACCCAGACCACCCGCCAGGCCGTGACGGGTGCCGATGGCACCTTCCGCATGGGCCTTCTGAACCCTGGCGCATGGACCGTGGAAGTCACCAAGGGTGGCCTCCAGAAGATCACCCAGCACGTCAACGTGCTGGTGAACCAGACCCAGCCCGTGAACTTCAAGATGGCCGGCGAAGCCGCCACCGTGGTTGAAGTGCTCGGCACGGCCACCACCGTGGACACCACCACCACCCAGACGGGCATGGTCACCTCCATGGACAACCTCTCGGCCATTCCCAAGGGCCGCGACATGAGCACCATCGCGATGCTGGCGCCCGGCGTGGTCACGGGCGGCTTCGGCTCTGATCCCTCCATCGGCGGCGGCTCCTCGGCCGAGAACAGCTACGTCGTGGACGGCCTCTCCACCACCAACACTGCCCGCGGCTTCCAGGGCGCCTCCCTCGTCACCGACTTCATCGATCAGGTGGAAGTCCAGACCGGCGGCTTCAAGCCCGAGTTCAGCGCCCTCGGCGGCGTCATCAACGCCATCACCAAGTCCGGCACCAACAGCTTCAAGGGTTCCTCCTGGCTGACCTGGGATCCCATCGGCATCCAGGCCGTCCCCAAGAAGAACAAGTACTTCAAGCAGGCTGCTCCCCCGAGCCGCTATGACATCGGCGCCGAAGTGGGCGGCCCCCTCATCAAGGACAAGCTGTTCTTCTTCGCCGGCCTCGATGTCGCCAAGACCGAGACCAACGAGACCAACAACCTGCCGAACGCCTCTGGCAACAAGAACGGCAAGGAGACCATCAACAACCTCCAGTTCATCGGCAAGATCAACTGGATGATCACCCAGGACCACCAGCTCACGTTCTCCGCGAACGTGAACAACTCCAAGGATGATTTCCCCACCGCCTACCCTGCCTCCTTCGGCAATGCCCAGCTGGGCTCGACCATCAAGAACACGGTCCAGAACCTCGTCCTGAACTACGACTGGACCATCTCGCCCAGCCTCTTCCTCAGCGCCAAGCTGGGCACCACCCAGTACAAGACCACCGAAGACCCCACGGACGCCACCAACCCGAACGTGACCGATGGCCGCTGGCATGTCTACGGCCCCGGCGCCGGCGACTACGATCCCAGCTACAACTCCCTCAACTTCGTGCGCGGCGGCCGCGGCTACTACGTGGCCGAGGACAAGACCCAGACCACCCAGGCCAAGATCGACCTGAGCTGGTTCGTCGGCTCCCACAACATGAAGTTCGGCATCAGCCAGCTGGAGTCCAAGTACAGTGAGCTCGCCAAGACCTCCGGCGGCCACCGTGACCAGGTGCTCGTCGGCACCGCATCTGCCCCCAGCTCCCTCTACCAGACCTACTTGAGCACCAACGCTTCGGTGAAGGCCGTCTGGCAGGCCATCTACGCCCAGGACACCTGGGATGTGGGCGCAGGCGTCAAGCTGATGTATGGCTTCCGCTTCGAGACGCAGGACCAGAAGGACATGCACAACAAGTCCTTCATGAAGTTCGATGACTTCAAGGACTACATGCAGCCCCGCATCGGCCTGACCTGGGATGTGAACCAGGACGGCAAGACCAAGGTCAGCCTGAACTACGCCAAGTACTTCGAGCAGATCCCCCAGCGTCTGGCCATCCGGGTGTACGCGAACGAGACCTACATCCGCTACCGGTACGCCAACACCCAGTACACCTACAACGACGCCACCGGCGCCTACGCCCTCAATCCCGGCGCCGTCTACAACCGCGTGACCGACTTCGCCACGCCCTTCAGCTTCGACCCCATCGCCGAAGGCACCAAGCTGCCCGAGCGCAGTGAGTACGTGCTGGGCCTCGACCACACCTACGCCAGCGGCTGGACCGTGGGCGTCCACGCCCGCTACCGCGAGCTGAAGAACCCCCTGGAAGACATGGTCTTCACCGACACCACCGGCGCGCCCTACGACGAGGGTCCGGCCATCGACTTCGTGGGCACCCCCAGCCAGTACGGCGCGGGCGCGGCCGTCATCGGCAACCCCGGAGCCTTCATCCAGTGGCGCCCGAACCCCAAGAGCATGACCCTCATCCTCCTCGGCCAGGGCGCGACCACCAACAACTACGGGATCAACATCCTGGACTACTACAACCCCGCCACGGGCCTCTTCACCGTGAACAACACCGGCTATGAGAAGGCTGGCAACAAGTACGCCAGCGTCGACTTCACCCTCGACAAGAAGACCGACCGCGACACCCTCAGCTTCAGCTACACCTGGAGCCGGCTGGAAGGCAACTACGAGGGCGTGGTGTCCAGCTCCAACGGCCAGGCGGACGGCAACATCACCGCCTCCTTCGACTACTACCCCTACGTGGGCTACGGCATGCTGCCCAACGACCGCACCCACGCGGTCAAGCTCTTCGCCAGCCACCGCTTCGACTTCATCGGCGGCGATCTGAATGTGGGCGCCAACTACACCTACATGAGCGGCACGCCCATCAGCCTGTTCGATGATGGCTCCACGACCGAAGGCAACGCCCCCGGCAGTGGCAGCTCCATCGACCTCGGCGGCTACGGTAACGCCGTCCCCGCCAACGGCCAGCTCGGCCAGTACGGCCGGACGCCCGCGATCAACAACGTGGATCTCCACATCGACTGGGCCTACAAGCTCGGCAAGAAGTACAAGCTGATCCCCAGCGTGGACATCTTCAACACCTTCAACACCCGCTACGCCACCNNCGCTACCGGTTCGGCGTGAAGTTCCAGTTCTAATCGGAACCCACGACCGCAAAAAGAACGGGCCCGCAAGGGCCCGTTCTTTTTGCCTCAGGAAAGGAAGCCGAGGCTGGTCAGTCCTTGGGCAACCACAGGACATCAGCCACGCCGGCGGTGGCGTTTTCGGCGCGGGCNNTTCCTCCTGGGCGAGGGCCACCACCTCGCGCTCGGCCCGGCGGCAGACCGTGCGGGCCAGGTGGGCATGGGCGGAGGCGGCGGTCCCCCCGGGCAGCACGAAGGCGGTCATGGGCGGGGCCAGGGCCGTCAGGCGGTCGATATCGGCCTCCATGTCTCCCAGGGCCCAGGTGGGGGTGCTCATGCGGGCCCCCAGAAGCTCCTGGCGGGTGGGCGGCGTGGCCAGGATGGCCCCCAGCACGAAGAGGTCGTGCTGGATGCGCTGCAGGGCCTCCCGGGTCGCGCAGGGCGCCGTGGCGTGCAGGCAGAGCAGGCCCATGACGCTGTTCAGCTCGTCCAGCGTGCCGTAGGCCACCAGCCGCAGGTGGGACTTGCTCACCCGCTCACCCCCGAAGAGCCCCGAGGAGCCATCGTCGCCCGTGCGCGTGTAGAGCTTCATGATCGGACCTCGAAAAAGCGGGGACAGGATTAACAGGNNTGCCGGTGCGGGTCGGCGCCTAGGCCCCGCCGTGGGCGCGGCTCCAGGCCACGGTATCGGATCGCCAGTCCTTCAGGGCGGCCAATCCGGAGGCGTCCAGGATTCCGCGGCGCTCCGCTTCGGTGGAAAGCACCTCGAAGGACCCGAGCACGTCGAAGCCGATGTGCGCAGAAGCAAAGGCCCTCTCCGCCTGGGGCAGGCCGTAGCTGAAGAGGGCCAGCACCGCGGGCACCTCCGCGCCCTCGGCCCGGAGCGCGTCCGCGCACTTGAGGCTGGACATGCCCGTGGAGATCAGGTCCTCGATGAGCACGGCGCGATGGCCCTTGGCCAGGGGTCCCTCCACCTGGCGGCCCATGCCGTGGTTCTTGGGTGTGGGGCGCACGTAGGCCATGGGCAGGCCCATGCGGTCCGCCACCATGGCCGCCCAGGGCACGCCTGCCGTGGCGGCCCCCGCGATGAGCGTGGGGACGAAGCTGGCCGTGCGGGCCACCAGCGCCTCCACGATCAGGCCCCGGGCCTCGGGGAAACCCAGCAGCTGGCGGTTGTCGCAGTAGATGGGGGATTTCAGCCCACTGGCCCAGGTGAAGGGATCCCTGGGCTGGAGGCGCACGGCGCCGGCATCCAGCAGGCTGGCCACGAGGTCGCGGGGCGAAAGGGTCATCACAGCTCCAGGTCGGCCACGGGCTGNNCAGGCAGGGCCTTGGCCACTTCCCGGGCGGCCCAGGCGTTGGCGCCGCTGGAGGCCCCCACGAGGCATCCCTCGGTGGCGATGAGCTCCCGGGCCGTGGCCAGGCTGTCGGCATCGGCCACGTCGATGATCCGATCGGCGATGGACAGGTCCAGGCTGGCGGGAATGAAGCCGTTGCCCACGCCCTCCACCACCCACTCCTTCAGGGGCGCACCGCAGTAGACCGAGCCCACGGGCTGCACCACCACGGCCTGGATCTTGGGGTTCTTCTCCTTCAGGTAGCGCGCGATGCCCGTGAAGGTGCCGCCGCTGCCCGCGCCCAGCACCACGGCATCCACGCGGCCCTCCATCTGGGCCCAGATTTCGGGGCCGGTGGTGGCGTAGTGGCTGTCGGGGTTGCTGGGGTTGTCGAACTGCTGGGGCACGAAGGCGTGGGGAATGCTGGCGGCCAGTTCCTTGCACATCTCGATGGCACCCACCATGCCCTTCTCCTTGGGGATGAGCACCAGCTCCGCGCCCAGGGCCTTCATGAGCATCATCTTCTCGCGGCTGTATTTTGTCGGCACGCAGAGGATGCAGCGGTAGCCCAGCGCCTTGGCGGCAATGGCGAGGCCCACGCCCGTGTTGCCCGCCGTGGGTTCGATGATGGTGCTGATGCCGGGCTTGATCTGGCCCAGGGCTTCGGCGGCGCGGATCATCCCCACGCCGATGCGGTCCTTCACACTGCCGCCGGGGTTCAGGTACTCCAGTTTCGAAAAGAGCTGGAACGCCGGTGCGAAGCGCGTGAGTCGAAGCAGGGGGGTATTTCCCACCAGGTCCAGGACGGAATCGACGACAGGGGGGAGGTGCTTGGTCACGGGGATCAGCCTTTCACCACGATACTCACCAGCTTGCCGCCGGGAGGCAGGACCACTTTCACGATCTCCTTGCCCGCCAGGTGGGGTTGGACTTCGGCGCAGGCCAGGGCGGCCTCGCGGCGCTGGTCCTCGGTGGCTCCGGCGGGAACGGTGATGCGGCCCCGCACCTTGCCGTTCACCTGCACCACCACCAGCACCTCATCGGCCTCCAGGTACCGGGCGTCCGCCTCGGGCCAGGCGGCCTGCATGCAGAGGCCCGGTTTCCCGAGCTGGGCCCAGAGCTGCTCCGCCACATGGGGGGCCACGGGGGACATCATGCGCACGAAGGCCTCCAGCGCATGCTGCAGCACAGCCCCACGGTGGGAGGCACCCGCAGGCAGATCGCCCAGGGCATTGGACAGCTCCATGAGGCCCGATACCACCGTATTGAACTGGTAGCGGCGCTCCAGATCGTCCGTGAGGCGCTGGACAGTCTGGTTGAGCTTGATGAGAAGGGCCTTCTCCTCGGCGCTGAGCTGATCCTTGGCGGGCAGGGCTTCGGCCGTGACGCCGTGGTCTTCGACCATGCGCGTGACCCGCTTGAGGAAGCGGCTGGCGCCCTCGATGCCCTCGAAGCCCGTCCAGTCGATCTCCTTTTCGATGGGCGCGGCGAAGATCATGAAGAGCCGCAGGGCATCGGCCCCGTACTTCGAGATGACCTCATCGGGATCCACGATGTTGCCCTTGGACTTGCTCATCTTCGAGCCGTCCTTCAGCACCATGCCCTGGCAGATGAGCTTCTGGAAGGGCTCGGGGCCGCTGGCCAGGCCCAGATCGCGCAGCACCTTGTAGAAGAATCGCGCGTAGATGAGGTGCATGGTGGCGTGCTCGATGCCGCCCACGTAGAGGTCCACGGGCATCCAGGCATCGCTCTCGGCCTTGGCGAAGGGCAGCTCCGCGTTCTTCGGATCCAGGTAGCGCAGCCAGTACCAGCTGCTGTCCACGAAGGTGTCCAT
>DPRT01000134.1:9861-12837 GCA_003538615.1 Holophagaceae bacterium
GCATCCTCGCTCTTCAGGCCGGTGAACTCGCCGCTGTTCACCAGGGTGCCCAGGTCCCACTCGCTTTCGGATTCGATGACCTGGGGGATGGGCAGGCCGTACTTCTTCGCGAATTCATTGTCCCGCTCGTCGTGGGCGGGCACGCCCATGACGGCGCCCGTGCCGTAGTCCATGAGCACGTAGTTGGCGGCAAAGACCGGCACTTTTTCGCCCGTGAAGGGGTGGATGGCCGAGATCGCCGAACGGTGCCCCAGCTTCACGTCGCTGGTGAGGCGCTCCTCGCGGCTCACCGAGGCCACCTGATCGCAGAAGGCCTTCAGGGCCGCGTCGGTCTCCGCGGCCTGCTCGATGACCGGATGCTCGGTGCTGAGGGCCATGAAGGTGACGCCGAAGAGGGTGTCCAGGCGGGTGGTGAAGACCTCGATCTGGCCACCCCCCTCAAGGTCGAAGGCCAGGCGCGCGCCTTCGGACTTGCCGATCCAGTTGCGCTGCATGGTCTTCACGTTCTCGGGCCAATCGAGGCCGTCGAGGCAGGCCAGCAGCTCATCCGCATACTTGGTCGTCTTGAAGAAGTACTGCTCCAGGGGCTTCTGGGTGACAGCGAAGCCCGTGCGCTCGTCCTTGCCGTCCACCACCTGCTCGTTGGCGAGCACGGTGCCCAGCTCCTCGCACCAGTTCACGGTGCGCATGGCGCGGAACACGTCGCCCGCCTCCCACATCTTCAGGAAGAGCCACTGGTTCCAGCGGTAGTAGTCGTCCTGGAAGCTGGCGATCTCGCGGTCCCAGTCGTAGCTGATGCCCATCTTCTGGATCTGGCCCTTCATCTCCTCGATGTTGGCGCGGGTCCAGATGGCGGGGTGGATGCCATGCTTGATGGCGGCGTTCTCCGCCGGCAGGCCGAAGCTGTCCCAGCCGAGCGGGTGCATGACCTCGTAGCCCCGCATGCGGCGGAAGCGGGCCGTCACATCGCCCAGGGTGTAGTTGCGCACGTGCCCCATGTGGATGCGGCCGCTGGGATAGGGCAGCATCACCAGCATGTAGAAGGTCCTGGAGCCCGGCAGCAGCTCCCCGGACCGCTTGGCGCGGAAGGCGCCGGACTCGAGCCAGCGGCGCTGGATCTCGGGTTCCTGGGTCAGGGGCTGGAAGGGCATGGCGTAACTCCGCTAGAACCCTTGATTCTACAAGGAAACCGGAGGGCCTCCACGCCGGGACATGGACCAAACACCCCCTGTGGATGCCGGGCGATGGCCTTTTATAAACCACCTAAACCTAGTACGACGATCTTCGTTGACATCTACGAAATTTGTCGTATCTTTTCGGCATTCCCCTTCTGGAGCCCCACCCCATGCAGCCTGCCCCCCGACCCACTGACGCCGAACTCGCCATCCTGCGGGTGCTCTGGGAGCGGGGGCCGAGCACAGTGCGGCAGGTCTTCGAAACGCTGTCGGCGGAACGGGACCTGGGCTACACGACGGCCTTGAAGATGCTCCAGATCATGCACGAGAAGGGCCTGGTGCAGCGGGATGACAGCGACCGCACGCATGTCTTCACCGCCTCCCAGACTCAGGTCCAGACTCAGCGGACCCTCCTGGATGACCTGCTGGACAAGGCCTTCGGCGGCTCGTCCATGAGCCTGGTCATGCAGGCCCTGGCCACCCGCAAGGCCAGCCGCGAGGACCTGGCGGAGATCCGGAGGATGCTCGACCAGGCTGAAGGAGGGAAGCGATGACCCCCCTGCTTTCGCTCGTCCGCGAGCCCTGGGCCCAGACCCTGGGCTGGAGCCTCCTCCACTTCCTCTGGCAGGGCGCGGCCCTGGGCCTGCTGGCCTGGCTGCTCCTCGCCCTGCTGCGGGGGGCCAGCGCCCGGACCCGGTACGCGACGGCCTGCGTCGCCCTGGTGCTGATGGTGGCGGCGCCCGTGGCCACCTTCCTGGTCCTCCAGCCGCAGACCCCGGCTCCGGCAGAGTCCCTGCATCTGGCCGTGGCTGCCGCGGCATCAACGCAAGATGCGCCCCTGGCCCTCCGGATGAAGGCCGCCCTGGATCCCGCGCTGCCCTGGCTGCTGGGCACCTGGGCCCTGGGGGTCCTCCTGCTGTCCACGCGCTTCCTCGGCAGCTGGCTCCGCGTGCAGCGCCTGCGCCGCCGCAGCGCCACGCCCATCCCCGCCGAATGGCACCTGGTGCTGTCCCGCCTCTGCCGCCACATGAAGATGACCCAGACCGTGCGCCTGCTCCAGTCCGCCGCCGTGGAGGTGCCCACGGCCCTGGGCTGGCTGCGCCCCATCATCCTGCTGCCCGCCTGCGCCCTCACGGGCCTGGCGCCCCTCCAGCTGGAGGCCATCCTGGCCCACGAGCTGGCCCACATCCGCCGGGGCGACTTCCTGGTGAACCTGCTCCAGTCCCTGGTGGAAGTGCTGCTCTTCTACCACCCCGCCGTGTGGTGGCTATCCGGCCGCATCCGCGCCGAGCGCGAGCTCTGCTGCGATGACGTGGCCGCGGCCCTCTGCGGCGATCCCCTGCTCCTGGCCCGCGCATTGACCGACCTGGAGGCCCTGCGCGAAGCCCTGCCCGCCTCATCCACCCACCTGGCGCTCGCTGCCAACGGAGGTTCCCTCATGCACCGCATCCGCCACCTGCTCCAACCGGCCCTGCCCGCCTCCAGCGGCGCCCGGGCCACGGCCCTGGCCCTGCTGGCCGCCTCCCTGCTGGGCGCCGCCGGCGTGGCCTTCCAGGACAAGGAGAAGGAACCCGCGCCCAAGCCGGACAAAGCCACGCGCATGAAGGTCATCGATGGCGACCGCCAGATGGACGTAAGCCTGAAGGGCGAGGTCCGGCTCGATGCCGCCGCCAGGGAACCCGTGGCCGTGCCCGGCGACGGCAGCTTCCGCGTGGAGGAGAAGAAGGCGGGGAAGGCCCGGGCCTACGCCGCCACCAAGGACAAGCGCACCTACACCGTGGATGGCCAGGAGAAGCCCCTG
>DPRT01000053.1:0-8232 GCA_003538615.1 Holophagaceae bacterium
CCACCTTCTTGGAGATGGAGACCGAAAGCAGGTCGCCCATCTCCAGGATGATGGCGTTCAGGTCCAGGGGCCGCACCGCGAAGTGGGCCTTGCCGGCGTAGGCCAGGAGCTGGCGGGCCAGGTCCGAGCCGCGCTGGGTGGTGGCCTCCACCCGGTGGAGCACCTGCTGGAGCACCGGATTGTCCCGGGTCCGCTCCAGGGCCACCTCGGTATTGCCCAGGATGGCGGTGAGCAGGTTGTTGAAGTCGTGGGCGATGCCCCCGGCCAGGACGCCGAGGCTTTCCAGCTTCTGGGCCTGGCGCAGGGCGGCCTCGGCCCGGCGCCGCTCGGTGACGTCGTCGGCCAGGAAGAAGGTCCCCATGAACCGGCCCTGTTCATCCCGAAGGGCGGTGTTGTACCAGTCGCAGATGATCCGCTGGCCCGTGCGGGTGACGTTCTCCAGGGTGACCCGGAAGCCCTCGGAACTGCCGGCCAGATCCTTCCGGCGCCGGTCCACTTCGCCCTGGCGCTCGAGGGGGACGAGCATGCGGGGATCCTTGCCCAGGGCCTCTTCGCGGGTGTAGCCGAAGATCCGTTCCGCCGAGGGATTCCACTCCCGGATCTTGAACGCGGCATCGGTCTCGATGGCGGCCAGGGGGGTGTTGTCCAGGTGGCTGCGGTTCCGCCGGAGGGCTTCGTACAGGGACACATTCATGCCATGGGCCTGGCCGATGGCCTGCGCCCGCAGGGTGGCCAGGGACCAGACCAGCCCCGTCAGGGAGAGGCTGATGATGAGGCCACCGACGAGGAGGAAGGTGGGCTGGTGCCGCCCTTCGGTCAGGTAGAAACCGGGCTTGATGGCGTAGCGGACCTGCCAGCCCCGGCCGCCGATATCGAGCATCCGCACGGCGTCAGGCCTGGCCCCCGTGGGCCAGTCGGGGCTCGCCACCAGCCACTGGGGGCCCTGGACCGCGAACGCGTCCACGATCTCGATGGCCACGCCCTGATCCTCGCCGCGGAGGATGGCGTCCATGAGGGGGCGGAGCAGGATGCCCGCGGAGACCCAGCCCTTGAAGGCCGACTGGGGGCCGGCGGGTCCGGGCCGGGCGGGGCCGGCGAAGATCGGCATGAAGAGGGCCACGGCATCCATCCGCCCCTCGGGGGCGGTGAAGGTGAAGTGGAGCTGGCCGGACAGCACCGGCTCGCCGGTCTCCCGGGCCCGTTCCGCGGCGAGGCGCTGGGTCTGGCTGGCCCCCACGTCCACGCCCACGATGGCCTGCCCCCGGGGGCCCGGCTCGCAAAGCTCGATGATCAGGTGGTCTTCATCCTGTCCCTCGCCGCGCAGGGGCAGGGGATCCGAGGTGGGCCGCCGGTAATGCCCGGCCAGCTGGGGCCGTTCCCGGAGGAAGGCCTCCAGTCCGGAGGTGGGGACCTGGCGCACGAAGGCCAGGCCGGACAGGTCGGGGTGGCGCCCCAGGAGATCCAGGCGCTCCACGTAGGCCCGCCAGTCCTCTGCCGATACGGAACCCTGGGACGCTGAGAAGAACCCCTGGGCCCCGCGCACGATGTCCTCGTAGCGTCCCAGGCGGTTCCGGAGGTTCTGCTCGGTCCGGCCCACGAAGCGGTTGAGGCGGCTGTGGTCCCGTTGGTCCTGGTTGCGCCGGGAGGTGGTCCAGGTCAGGAACGTGGCACCCAGGCTCACCAGGAGCACGGCCAGGGCCATCAGCCAGGGGCCGCGCGGGTGGGGCCGCACCGGGGCGGCTGGATGGGGGGGCGAGGGCATGGTCTTTTATTTAGAAGGCAGCCCTTCATGGTAGCGGCCTTTGGCGGGGAAGGACCGGCCAGGAACCACCGGGCTGCGGTAGGGTGGAGACCGCTGGAGACATCCCTGTGGAACCGCTCGACGAATTCCTGCCCTACGCCCAAAGCTGCCTGAAGCACCCTGCCGAACGGGCCCGCCTCGAGTTCCTGCTGACCCTCTGGGTGGCCAAGTGGCGCGGAAAGCACCGGATCCTGGATCCCTCCCGGAGCCACCACGGGGCCTTCCTCCACTTCAACCAGCTCATGAATGGCAAGTGGGTGCAGGCCTTCACCTTCGTGGCCACGCGGCGGGAAGGCGTCTGCCTGAGGGGCCCGGACCCGGACCGCTCCCGGAAGTCCCACAAGTTCCGCCACAACCCCCTGGACGCCGCCCCCCTGGACGCCCTCTTCGAGGCCTGGTCCCTGCACCCCGAGGCCCGCCCCGCCGGCCACGCAGTGGAGTTCTTCCTGGAAGAGACCCCGGACGACGTCTGGGCCGCCTGCCTGGCCGAGGCCCTGGCCCAGCTGGGGGCCTAGGCTACTCCCGCACGCTCCACGCCATCTGGTTGCGGTAGTCCTTCACGAAGGCCTTCTTCTCGGGGGAGTAGTTGCAGCCGCCGCCGGTGCTGGCGGGGCCCACGGCCACGAGGCCCAGGTCGATGGTGGCGGGGAAGTCCGCCAGGGCCCGGTCCACGGCCTCCTGGGCGGAGAGGCCCTGGGCCAGCAGGTCGTAGGCGGCCTTGGCCACCAGGCGCTTGACGATGTCCTCCCCGTTGCCCGTGCAGGCCACGGCGCCCTTGGGCCCCGCGTAGATGCCCGCGCCGAACATGGGGACATCGCCCACGCGGCCGTAGAAGGTGATGGTGGTCCCGCCGGTGCTGATGGCGGCGGCGAAGCGGCCCTGGGCATCCCGGGTGACGCAGCCCACGGTGTCGGGCGAACCGAGCGCTTCCTTCAGGGGCGTGGGGAAGTTCCAGGCCTGCTTCCAGTCGTAGCGCTTCCATGCCTCGATCTGGCGGGGATCCGAGCCCTTGAGGATGCTCTGCACGCGCTGGAAGCGGGCCTTGTTCTCGGCGCAGGTGGGNNTTCTTCACGCGCTCGATGGCGGCCACGGCGCCGAAGCCGCCCGTGGCGCCGTCCATGCAGGCGGCGTCCATCTGGATGGTCTTGCCGTCGAGGCGGATGTTGGCGCCGGTGCCGGCGTTGAAGCGGGGATCGTTTTCCAGCACCACCACGCCCGCCAAGGCGGCATCGAGGGCGGAGGCACCGGCTTTCAGGGCTGCCAGGGCCTTGGCCGCAGCGGGATCGGTGCCGTCCATGCGGGACCGGGGGCTGCCGGCGCCGCCGTGGACCACCGCGGCCGGCGGGGCGGCGCCGAGGAACGACATCAGGAGCAGGGTGGCGAGGACCGGTCGGGGGGACATGCGAAGATCCTACCCGCCGATGCGCGACATCTCCACCTTGGGCAGGCCCGGCGTGGCACCGCGCCGGAGCTCGGAGTAGCGGTCGTCCCGCCGCTTCCAGTGGAAGGCGAGCAGGGCGGCCAGATCGGCATCGCTGTGGCGGCCGCGGAGGAAACTGCGCACATCCAGGCCCTGCCCCGCGAAAAGGCAGGTGTAGAGGCGGCCCTCGGCGGACAGGCGGGCCCGATCGCAGCCCCGGCAGAAAGGGGCGGTGACGGAGGCGACGAGGCCCAGCTCGCCCTTGCCGTCCCGGTAGCGCCAGCGCCGGGCGACGGCGCCGTCCTCGTCTGCAAGGGATTCGATGGGCCACCGGGCGTCGATGAGGGCGCGCACGTCGCCCGCCGGCACCACGGCGTCCATGCGCCAGCCGTTGGTGGTGCCCACATCCATGAACTCGATGAAGCGGAGGGTGTGGCCGCCCTCCCGCGCGAAGGCGGCGAGTTCGAGGATCTCGTCGTCGTTCAGGCCGCGCTTGAGGACGCAGTTCAGCTTGACGGGGCCGAGCCCCGCGGACCGGGCGGCCTCGATGCCCGCGAGCACCCGGTCCAGGGGCAGATCGGTGTCGCTGATGGCCCGGAACCGCTCGGGGCGGAGGGTGTCCAGGCTTACGGTGAGGCGGCGCAGGCCCGCGGCCTTCAGGGCGGGGGCCTGGTCGGGAAGGAGGGTCCCGTTGGTGGTGAGGGCCAGATCCTCCAGCCCGGGCACCGCGGCGAGCATGCGCACGAGGGCCGGAAACTCCCGGCGCAGCAGGGGCTCGCCGCCGGTGAGGCGGAGCTTGGTGACGCCGAGGCCCACGAAGATCCGCGCCAGCCGGGTGATCTCTTCGAAGCTGAGCAGTTCCTCCCGGGGGAGGAAGGGATGGTCCGGTCCGAAGACCTCCTTGGGCATGCAGTAGGTGCAACGGAAGTTGCACCGGTCCGTGACCGAGATGCGCAGCGCCTTGAGGGGGCGGCCCAGGGTGTCCATGAACGCCATTCCCCAAGCATAAATTCGTTTCCTGCGGCAGAATGGACTGTTTGATTGGAACTCAGAAAATGGGCTTTTTCGACCGATTCCGTTCCCGCGCCGAGGAGGCGCCATTGCCAGGGCTGGCCGCCCTGCTGGAGGCCCGGGGCCTGCCGGTCACGCTGCCGGGACTGGAAGCCCTGCTGCCGGCCTTCGAGGCCCACAGGAAGGCCGAGGAGCGGGAAGCCTGGGCGGATGCCGTCGCTGAGGTCCAGGGTCAGGGGCTGCCCTTGCCTGAGCCCTGGATCGATGCCCAGGATCACCTGTTGCCCGAGCTGGTGCCTGCCTGGCAGGCCGAGCGCGAGGGGCGCTGGAGCCGGGGCTTCATCGATGGGCTGAGCCAGCGCGTCCGTGTGGGCGATGTGGCGATGCCCGCGGCCTGGCTGAAGCTGTGGGACCAGTCCGCCGACGATGTGCTGGACCTGGCCCTGGATCACCTCCGCAGCCGCAGCGAGGGCGCCTTCGAGCGGCTGCCCTCGGGGGCCTACCGCAGTCCCTGGCGCGATGGCTTCGACGCGGCGCGTCTCCTGCTGCCTGAAGTCTGGAACAACCTCTTCAAGGACCAGCATCCCTTCCTCGCCATTCCCGCGGCGGACACCCTCCTGGCGGTGCCCCAGATCCTGCTGCCCAAGCTCATGGACGAGGTGGGCCGCAGCCTCCAGTCCGGCGCGAAGCCCCTCCAGCTGGCGGTGATCGAACGCGTGGGCGAGAAGCTCATGACCGCCCGGCTGCAGGATCCCCATCCCATGTCCGCCCCCCAGCGGGAGCTGAAGCACATGGACTTCCTGGAGGCCCTCCGCTGGCAGGAGAAGGATCTGGACCCCGCCTTGGGGCGGCCTGCCCCCGTGGTGCTGGTGAAGACGTCCCAGGGCAAGCCGCTCACCCTGGCCACCTGGAGCGCCGGAGCGCCGGTGCTGCTGCCGGAGACGGACCTCATCGGGTTTTCAGACGCCCAGGGCGAGCCCCTGGGCCTCTTCTTCCGGCAGTCGCTGCCCCGCATCCAGGAGCTGCGCGGCGAGGGCGTGGCCATCTGGGGGCCCCGCCGGGTGCGCCATGAAGGCTTCCCCAACGCGGAGCAGCTGGCGCGCCTGGAGCGCTTCGCCACCGCCGAGCAGATGAAGTCCCTCCAGGCTCCTGCCGGGGCCCGTCCCGCAGCGCCGAAGGCCGCGGCTCCCGCCGGGGCTCCGCTCAGTGCCCAGGGAGCGGCGCCCCTGCCGCGCCATCTTCAGGGGGCCGGGCTGGGTATCCAGGATCCTGAGTGATGCCCTGGCTGGGATGCGCCCTGCTGCTGCAGCAGGCGGCCCAGCCCCCATCAGTGCCTACCCGCATCGAGGCCTCCGTGGTGCTTGTGCGGAGCCGCCGGGAAGGCATCCACGCCCGCCAGGGCAGCGGGGTTGTGGTGGCCCCTGGCCTGGTGGCCACCAACGCCCATGTCCTGGACGGCGGCCTGGGGGTGACGGTGCACCAGGGGGGCGTCGCCTGGCCGGTGGCGAGGGTGATCCTCGATCCCGGGCGGGACGTCGGCCTCCTGTCGGTGCCGGGACTGAACCTGCCTCCGGTGCCCATGGCGCCGGAACCGCAGCGCCCCGGCCAGCCCGTCTGGGTGGTGGGCTACCCCGGGGGGAGGGGTCCGGTGGGCACCTCGGGCACCCTCCGGGGCCTCTGGTTCCTGGGCGGCAGCCGCCTCTTCCAGAGTGATGCCCCCACGGCACCGGGGAGCAGCGGTGGAGGCCTGTTCGATGCCGAGGGGCGGTTGCTGGGGCTTGCCACCCTCACTTTCACCAGCAGCCCCAACCTGAACTTCTCGGTGCCGGCGGTCTGGATCCAGGATCTGGTGGCCCACCCGGAGGCGGTGACGGACCGGCGCACCGAGTGGGCAGCGCTGGAGCGGGGGACTGAGCTGTTGGAGCGGCTGGCGCGGGATCCCCGTAACTGGCCCGCCTGGGAGGCTGCGGCCCGCCAGTGGGTGCAGGACATGCCCCGGGACCCCAACGCCTGGTTGGCCCTGGGCCTGGCCCTGGACCGGGCGGCGCGGGTATCGGCGGCTGGGAACCCCGCGGCCGTCTCATCCCTGCTGCCGGAGGGGGTTGAGGCCTACCGCCAGGCCCTCGGCCTGCGGAGCGATGCCAGGACCTGGAACAACCTGGGAGTGTCTCTGGACCTGCTCAATCGGTTCCCCGAGGCGGAAGTGGCCTTTTCCGAGGCGCTGGCCTTGGATTCCAGCTACGCCCTCGCCTGGTTCAACCTGGGGGCCGCACGCCTCAACGCCCGGGCTTTCCGGACAGCCGCGGAGGCCTTTCGGCAGGGGCTGCGCCTGAGCCCGGATGACGCCGACGCCTGGATCCGCCTGGGCCACTGCCAGCGGCTGTCGGGCGATCGGGCGGCGGCAGCGGCCAGCCTGCAGATTGCCGCGCGGTACCGGCCCTTGTCCGCAGACCTCTGGCTGGACCTGGGCCTCCTCTTGACGGACCTGGGCCGGACCGAGGGGGCCCAGGAGGTGCTGGCCCGGCTGGAAGGGTTCGCACCCGAGGCTGCCGAGCGGTTGAAGGCCCGGCTTGGAGCGCCTGACACCATCCCGCGGCGCCGCGCGAGGACCGCCGTCAGATGAGGCCGATCTCGCGGAGGCGCTGCATCAGGAAGGCGTGGGCGGTGATGGGTTCGAAGCGCTTGGCCTCGCCGGGTTCCAGCAGGGATTCCGGGCAGTCCAGCAGCACCTCGGGCCGGGGGTGGCAGAAGAAGGGCATGGAGTAGCGCACGGCGTCGGGGCTGTCGGGGTTGACCACGCGGTGGGTGGTGCTGGGGATCTTCAGGTTCACATGGCGGCTGAGCATGTCACCGGCATCGGCCACGATCTCGCCGGCCAGGCCATCCACCGGGTGCCAGCGGCCCTCGCGGTCCAGCAGCTGGAGGCCCGACCCGGTGGCGGCGGGCAGCAGGGTGATGAGGTTGATGTCCTCGTGGGCGGAGCTGCGCACACCGCCCTCCAGGTAGCGGTCCCGCAGGGCAGGGTAGTGGATGATGCGCAGGATGGAGTTGCCGTCCACGATCATGTCCGCCAGGCTCCGCTCGGGCAGGCCGAGGTAGAGGGCCAGGGCCTCCAGCAGGGTGCCGGCACAATCCTCCAGGGCCCGGTAGAGGGCCAGGGTGTGGGCCCTGAAGCCCGGCACCTCGGCTTCGGGCCAGAGGTTGTCGCCGTAGAGGGGCTTGAGGGGATGGCCCGCGGGCAGCTCCTGGCCCACATGCCAGAACTCCTTGAGATCGCCCACGGGGTTGTCCTTGGCGTGCTCGCTGCCGAAGGGAGTGAACCCCCGGGCGCCGCCGGTGCCCGGCACCAGGTAGCGCCGCTTGACGTCTTCGGGCAGGGCGAAGAAGGCCCGGGCGGCGTCATAGGCACCGTCCACATCGGCNNTGGCCATGGGGACCTCGGCGGGACCGGCCATGATAGCTGACGTGACAGGAATCGCCATTGGCCCCGGGGGCTGCCATCAAAAACGGCGGCGGCCCCAGGGGGACCACCGCCGTCTGCCGACCCCTTCCAAGGGCGCGCAGTCGATGCTTGCTAGGCCTCCACGGTGGCCTTCATGCCCAGGCGCTCACGGATGAGGGTCTCGACCTCGTCCGCCAGCTCGGGGTTGTCCATGAAGAGCTTCTTCACATTTTCGGCGCCCTGGCCCAGGCGGCTGTCCTTGTAGCTGTACCAGGAGCCGCTCTTCTGGATGATCTCCAGCTGGGTGCCCAGCTCCACCAGCTCGCCGGTGCGGCTGATGCCCTCGCCATACATGATGTCGAAGGTGGCGACCTTGAGGGGCGGGGCGACCTTGTTCTTGACGACCTTCACCTTGGTCTTCTTGCCGATGACGGAGGAGTCCTCGTCCTTGGCGGCCACCAGGGGATCGTTGGTGTTGCCCTTGATGCTCTGGATGCTGCGGACATCCAGGCGCACGGAAGCATAGAACTTGAGGGCGTTGCCGCCGGTGGTGGTCTC
>DPRT01000053.1:8365-13362 GCA_003538615.1 Holophagaceae bacterium
CCTGGGCCACCATGTGCAGGGCCAGGGTGGTCTTGCCGCTGGCCTCGGGGCCATAGACCTCGACGACGCGGCCCTTGGGCACGCCGCCGACACCCAGGGCCGAATCCAGGGCGATGGAGCCGGTACTGATGACCTCGATGCCCTCGGCGCTGTTCATGCGGTCGCCGAGCTTCATGACCGAGCCTTTGCCGAAGGCCCGGTCGATGTCGGCCAGGGTGCGGGTCAGGGCTTTCAGGCGTTCGTCTTGCTCGGCCGCGGCCATGGGTTCCTCCAAGGGGATGCTTTCCAGGATGAGTCAAAAAGCGAAAAAAACAAGAAATCTTTTTTCACGCCCGGGCCCGGTCCCGCCGAAGAAGGGGGGGCATGCCGACCGATCCCAACCCCACCCCCAACCCCCTCGCCATCCCCTCCGACCTGGAGGCGCAGCTGGCGGCCGCCCGGGCGGAGGCCGACCGCTTCCGGGCCCTGGTGGACCACCTGAAGGAGGCCGTCTTCCAGATCGACCGGCACGGGCAGTGGTCCTTCCTGAACCGGGCCTGGACGGAGCTCACGGGCTTCACCGTGGAGGAGTGCCTGGGGCGGCCCTTCCTGGGGTCTCTGCATCCCGCCGACAACCCCCGCTACCTCAACATGCTCACCTACGCGGTGGACACGGGCCAGGAGGCCTTCGAGGGCGAGTTCCGCATCCCCACGAAGGGCGGCGAGGTGAAGTGGGTGGAGGCGAACCAGCGCATCGCCTACGATGCCTCCGGCGTGGTCCTGGGGGTTTCGGGCACGCTGAACGACATCACGGAACGGAAGCACACCGAGATCGTCCTCCGCATGGCCACCAGCCGTCTGAGGGCCCTCATCGAGAACATGCAGGCGGGCATCCTGGTGGAGACGGAGGGGCGGAAGATCGCCCTGCTCAACGAGACCTTCTGCTGGATGTTCCAGGTGCCTGTGCCGGCCCATGTGCTGGTGGAAAGCGAGACCCTGGACCTGCTGGAGGCGTGCCTGCCCCTGCTGGAATCCCCGGACTCCTTCCTGGCCCGGGCGGACGAGGTGGCCGCGGCGCGAACGCCCGTCCTGGGCGAAGAGCTGCAGCTGAAGGACGGGCGCATCCTCTCCCGGGACTTCGTTCCCATCCTCGTGGGGGAGGAATACCTGGGGCATCTCTGGCAGTACCACGACATCACCGAGCGCCGGCGGGCGGAGCTCAAGCTGGAGGAGGCCGCGCGGGAACTGGCGGTGGCCCGGGACCGGGCCCTGGAGCTGTCGGGCCTCAAGAGCGAATTCCTGGCCAACATGAGCCATGAGATCCGCACGCCCATGAACGGCATCATCGGGATGACGGGGTTGCTGCTGGAGACGCCCATGGAGGCGGAGCAGCGCCAGTACGCCGAGACCGTCCGCTCCTGCGGCGAGTCCCTGCTCACCCTCATCAACGACATCCTCGACTTCTCCAAGATCGAGGCGGGGAAGCTCCAGCTGGAGTTCCTGGACTTCGACCTGCTCACGGTGCTGGAGGACGTGACGGCCGTCCTGGGCGTCAAGGCCCAGGCCAAGGGCGTGGAGCTGGGCATCTTCGTGGACCCGGCCACGCCGCTGGCCGTGGCTGGCGATCCCACCCGGTTCCGCCAGATCCTCACCAACCTCATGGACAACGCCCTGAAATTCACCCACGAGGGGGCGGTCGAGGTGCGGGTGCGGCCCCAGGTCCAGGAAGCGGGCCAGGTCCTGCTGAAAGTGGAGGTCCGGGACTCGGGCATCGGCATGCGTCCGGACGTGGTGGACCGTCTCTTCAGCTCGTTCTTCCAGGGGGACAGCTCCACCACCCGCAAGTACGGTGGCACGGGGCTGGGCCTCACCATCAGCAAGCGGCTCACCGAGTTGATGGGCGGCGGCATCGGGGTCGAAAGCGTGCAGGGGGAGGGCAGCACCTTCTGGTTCACCCTGCGCCTCAAGGTCCGGGACCACCAGGCGCCGCTGCGGCCCCTTTCGGGTGAAGTCCTGCTCACGGGCCTGCCGCCCGCCGCGGCCCGGCTCATTCTGGAGCAGCTCCGGGCCTGGGGGCTGGAACCCAGGGTCATGCCGGAAGGCGCCGACGCCGCCGCCTGGCTGCGGGCGGTCCGCAGCCCCGGAGCACTGGTGCTGGCCGGACCCGGCAGCCTGGAGGGGGCGCTGGCCGAGGCGGAAGGCTGCACCGTGGCCCTGGCCAGTCCCCTGTACCAGCCCGAACTGCGGGAGGCCGCCGCGCAGCAGGGGGTCAAGGCTTTCCTCACGCTCCCGGCCCGGCCCAGCCATCTGCGGGCCCTGCTGGAAACCGGATCCACGGTCACAGGCCCTTCCGCCAAGACCCTGCCCGCTGGAACCCCGGCGGCGCCGGTGGATGTGCGGGTGCTCTTGGCGGAGGACAACCTCATCAACCAGAAGGTGGCGCTGACCATGCTGCGGCGGTTCGGCATCCAGGCGGACGTGGCCGCCACGGGCGGCGAGGCCCTGGACGCCCTGGTGGGCGTCTCCTACGACCTGGTGCTCATGGACTGCCAGATGCCCGAGATGGACGGCTTCGAGGCGACGCGCCGCATCCGGGAACGCGAGCGGGGCACCCGCCGCCTCCCCGTGGTGGCCATGACCGCCAATGCCATGGTGGGCGACCGGGAGCGCTGCCTGGAGGCGGGCATGGACGACCACATCCCCAAGCCCGTGCGCGTGGCCGATCTGCACCGCGCCCTCGCCCGCTGGCTCCCCGCGGGCTCCGTGCCCCCCGTGGCTGATGCAGCCACCCTGACCGGTGAACCCTGACATGGCCCGAGCCGCTGCCCTCCTCGAAGACGACACCGCCATCCGCATGGCCCTGCAGCGCCTCTGCCTGGCCGGGGCGCGCCTGGATGTGGCCTACAAGGACCAGCGGGCCGCCTACCCCATCCTCACGGAAGACGGCGAACGGCTGGCCTTCCGCATGCCCTTTGATGACATGGCCGCCTGGGGCCTGAAGCCCGGAGAGAACCTGGCCCTCAAGCTGAAGGACCGGGGCCTGGAGTACGAATGCGTGGTGGTCTGCTCCGGGCAGGAGGTCATGGAGGGCGTGGAGGCCTGCCTGGCCACTGTTCCGCGCACCCTGCGCCGGTCGGACATGCACCGCCTGGCGGACTTCATTCCCGATCAGACCCACCTCAAGCCGCGCGCGGCGACCTTCACCAATACCCGCAACGCCCTGATCGACGGGCAGGTGCAGAGCTTCGGCGAGGAGGGCCTGGAGCTCGTCCTGAGGAACACCAAGCACGACATCCGCGAGCTGCTGCGCATGGGGGAGGAATCCCTGCTGGATGTCCCCCTGACCGACACTTTCCGCCTTCGCGCTCCGACCACCGTGGCCTACTTCGGCGAGAACCTCGTGGGTCTGCGGTTCACGCGGCAGGCCGACGCGGGCATGCTCGGCCAGTACCGGGACTGGNNGGTGAAGGTGCTGGTGGACCGCGATCCCATGCTGCTGCTGCTCACCGAAAAGGAAGACTTCGCCCGGCGCCTGGCCGAGGCCCTCAGCCGCAAGTTCGGCCTGGCGGTCCTGGACCACATCAAGGGGCCGGTGAAGGCGCAACTCGGGCCCATTGGAGACGGCGCGGACGGCTGGGGACGCACCCGCATGGTGCTCATCCACAACCAGCTCCGCCTGGCCAGCCCCCTGGAGCTCTGCCGCCAGGTGGTGGCCCAGGAGGGCTGCCCCGTGCCCGTGATCCTCGCGGGCACCGAGGAGGATGAGGCCATGAAGCGCCACCGGGCCGTGTCCGCCGGGGCCGTGGACTATCTGCCCATGGAGCCCTTCCGCATCCTGGCCATCCTCCGGAAGCTGGACGACACACTGAAGTTGTTCGAAGGCGCCTGATCAGCGCAGCCGCACGTTCCGCCCCCGCCAGTGGTTCACGCCCCGCAGGCGGTCGGCGAAGGCCCAGGCGGTGCCCGCCGCCATGACGAAGGCATTCAGGGGCCAGAGGGCCCAGAGCAGGTCCATGGGCCGTCCCGTCAGGCGCTGCTGCACATCGCCCGCCAGGGCGGGAACCAGCAGCCAGAGCAGCAGGGCCAGCCCGGGATGGCCCGCGAAGGGCAGCCAGGCGGGGGCCAGCACCACCGTGAGGAGCGGTGGCAGGGCCAGGGGGAGCAGCCACCAGGCGGGCAGGGCCGCGGCGTTCTTCCGCATGGCCCGCACCAGCTCGACCAGCCCGTGGTACATGCGGAGGTGCAGGCCGGGACCGCCCTGGGCCACGCGGTTGACGAAGCCCGCCCGCTTCATGCGCCAGGCCAGCATCATGTCGTCGATGGCCTCCAGGGGGGCCGCCGCATGGCCCCCCGCGGCCTCGTAGCTGCCCCGCCGGACCAGGGTGAACCCGCCCACGCCGCAGAAGGACGGGTGGCGGGGGTTGGGCACCTGGTGGGGCGGCACCAGCAGGAGGAAGGCCGAGGCCGCCAGGGGGAGCACCACCCGTTCCGCGGGGCCCACGGCGTCCACCCCGGGGATCAGCGCCAGGATGTCCGTGGGCCGGGCCAGGGCGAAGGCCACGGCCCGCCGCAGCAGATCCGGAGCCGCCTGCACATCGCCATCCACGAAGAGCAGCCAGTCCGCCGCTTCGGCCTCGGGCTGGCGGGAGGCGAGGTCGAGGGCATGGTTCTTCCCCAGCCAGCCGGGCGGCAGGCTGTCGTTGCGGATCACCCGCAGGCGATCCGGCCGGCCCGTTTCGCGTTCGCGGAGGATCTCGGTGCTGCCGTCCGTGGAGCCGTCATCCACCACCACGATGCGCAGGGCGGGGTAGTCCTGGGTCAGCCAGGAATCCAGCGCCGCGGGCAGCTCCAGGGCCTCGTTCCGCACGGGGATGCAGAGGCAGACCACCGGCGGGTCCTGGGGCAGGGAAGGATCGGGCTCCAGCACGGGCAGCCGGGCCCAGTGGCGGCGGAGGACCGCCAGGCCCGCCACGATGAGGGTGGTGACGGTCCAGGCGGCGAGGTCGGTCCAGGGCATG
>DPRT01000083.1 GCA_003538615.1 Holophagaceae bacterium
CGGCGCCCCGGTCGGGTCCGACGATCCCCTCCTCCTCCATGCGATCGATGAGCCGCGCGGCGCGGCCGTAGCCCAGGTTCAGCTTGCGCTGGAGGAGGCTGGTGCTGGCCTTGCGCTCGCGCGTCACGACGGCCACGGCGCGCACGTAGATGTCGTCCCCTCCGCCCATGTCCGCCTCGTCGAAGAGGGCCGTCTCCTCTTCCGCCTCCATGGCGCTGATGAGGGCCTGGTTGTAGTCGGGGCGGCCCCGTTCGCGCAGCCAGGTGACGAGGCGGAGGGTCTCCTCCTCGCTGAGGAAGGGGGCGTGGATGCGCTTGGGATGGCTGGCGCCGTTGGGCAGGAAAAGGGCGTCGCCCGCGCCGAGCAGCTGCTCGCCGCCGCCGCAGTCCAGGATGGTGCGGCTATCGATCTTGGTGCGCACGCGGTAGCTGAGGCGGCTGGGCAGGTTCGCCTTGATGACGCCCGTGACCACGTCCACGCTGGGCCGCTGGGTGGCCAGGATCAGGTGGATACCCACGGCCCGGGCCTTCTGGGCGATGCGCGCGATGCTGTCCTCCACCTCGCTGCGGGCCACCATCATGAGGTCCGCCAGCTCATCGATGACCACGAGCACGTAGGGCAGGTGCTCCAGCACGGCGGGGCGGTCGGGCCAGCGGGGGTTGGGCGTCCGGTCCGAGAGGTCCATGGATCCGCCCGCCTCGGCGATCTTGGCGTTGAAGCCCTTCAGGTCGCGCACGCTGAGCAGGGCCAGGCGGCGGTAGCGGTCCTCCATCTGGGCCACCACCCACTTGAGGACGCGGCCCGCCTCCTTCATGTCGGTCACGACGGGGGCCCAGAGGTGGGGGATGTCCTCGTAGACGCCCAGCTCCACCATCTTGGGGTCGACCAGGATGAGCTTCACCTCGTCAGGCATGGCGCGCACGAGGCAGGAGCAGATCATGGCGTTCACGCCCACGCTCTTGCCGCTGCCGGTGCTGCCCCCGATGAGCAGGTGGGGCATCTTGTTGAGGTCGGCCACCACGGGCTTGCCGGCGATGTCCTTGCCCAGCGCCAGGTGCAGCAGGCCACCGGCGTCGCGGAAGGCGGGGCTGTCGATGACCTCGCGGAAGGTGATGATCTCCCGCTTGGGATTCGGCACTTCGATGCCCACCAGGTTCTTTCCGGGGATGCGGTCCATGCGCACGGCCTCGGCCTGGAGGGCCAGCGCCAGATCCTCCTCCATGCCCAGGATGCGGGAGAGCGGGATGCCGGCGTCCGGCTGGAACTCGAAGACCGTGACCACGGGGCCCGGCTGCATGCCGGTGACGGCGCCCTTGATCTTGAATTCGGACAGCTTCTGTCCAATCCGTTCCTTGATGAGCTCCAGCATGGCCAGATCGGCCTTGGCGTGCTGGCCCGGCGGATCGAAGAGGCGGCGGGGCGGCAGGGTTTCGCGGCTGACCGGGCCCGGGTCGGGCGGGGGCGCCGGCGGGAGGGCGGGCAGGGGCCTGGAAGGCGTGGGTTCCGTGAGGGGCAGGGGCGGCTGGACGCTCTCCCGGCCAAAGCGGTCCTTCGCCACCTGGGCCTTGGCCACCGTGGGCCGGGGCTTCGGCGCCGCGGGGGCTTCGGCGAGCAGCCTGGCCCGGTAGGGGCTTCCGTCCGCGGGCACGGGGGTCGGCGCGGAGGTCGCGGGGAGGGGCTGGGCTTCGATCAGGGTCTGGGCGGCGTCGAGATGCAGGGACTGGATGGGCGGCAGCAGATCCTCAGCCCGGATCTGGGGCTGTTTCCTGCGGGCATCAGCCGTTTCCAGCTCGGCCTTCAGCAGGGCCTCACGCTGGGCCTCAAGGGCCTGATGGCGCTGGGCCAGTGCCTGGAGGGCGGCGCCATCCGCCGCATCCAGTTCCGGCTGGTCGGGGTTGCGGCCCCGGAGGAAGGGCCGCTTCACCATGGAGATGAAGCCCTGGAATCCCTTCGCAGGCATGGGCTTCACCCAGGGCCAGGCCTTTTCGCCCAGCCAGTGGTGGAGCAGCCTCCCCAGGGCCCGGGTGAGGGCCGGGGCCAGCACCAGGGCGCAGATGAGCATGGCCAGGGCCAGCAGGAGCGGCAAGCCGACAGGGCCGAGGAAGCGGCGCTGGGTGGGCCAGAGGGCGCTGCCCAGCCAGCCGCCCCAGCGGAGCTGCATGGCGCTGGCGCCATCAGGGCTTGTCCAGGTCCGGCTGCCGAAGGCGCCGAGGGCCGTCCACACGGCGAGGGCCAGGCCCAGCCAGGCCAGGCGGCCAGGCCAGCGGCGGCCTTCCCTGGGCCAGGCCTCCCAGAGCAGGTAGGGCGGCAGGATCCAGGCGCCCGTCCCCATGAGGGTCTGCAGCAGGCCCGCCAGGGTGGAGCCCGCGAGGCCGCACAGGTTCTGCACGCCCGCCCCGGTGGCGCCCTGGTTGAAGGGATGGGGGTCCAGGGGGTGGTAGCTGGCGAGGGAGAGCAGCAGCACCAGGGCCACAAAGCCCAGCACCGCCCTCAGCATCCAACGGCCGATTCCCTGCAACGCGCCTCCACGGTGTCCTGGGATCAGTGTAGCCCAGCGGGACGCGCGCTAGCGGGCCAGGGGCGCGGATCCCGGCGTCTGGAGGAGGGCCAGCCGATGCTGGGGATCCCAGGCGGGCTTGCCCAGGTCCCGGAGGTAGGCGCTGACGGGAACGAAGGCCCATCCCGCCAACCGCGCCCGGTCCATGAAGGCGCCGAGTCCTGCGGAGGGGCGATCGCCTTCGGCGCGCTCGGAACCCAGGTGCATGAGCACGATGAGGCCATCCCCGTCGCGATCCAGGCGCGATTGGAGCCGCCGGAGGATGGCATCGCCACTGCGGTAGAGGCGGCGCTCCTTCGGGGTGGCCCAGTCGAGGGTGTCGGCGCCTTCGCTCCAGCCCACGTGGCGGTAGCCCACTTCTTCGGCCCAGCGCCGGATCTCCGCCGTGTGCTCGCCGTAGGGCGCCCGCCAGAAGGGGTCCATGGGTCGGCCCAGCAGGCTCACCAGCGCGGCATCGGCCTCCAGCAGCTCCCGCTGGACCCGCTCCCTGGTCCACTTGGGGTCGCGTTTCATGTCCGGGGCGAAGTGGGGGTGGTTCATGGTGTGGTTGCCCAGCTCGTGCCCCTCGGCGGCCATGCGCTTCACCAGGGCCGGATAGCGCTGAATGAAGGCGCCGGTGAGGAAGAGCGTGGTGCGGACATTCCGGGCTTTCAGGGTGTCCAACACCTCGGCGGCCACCTCGGCATTGGAGCCGCCGTCGAAGCTGAGCAGCAGGCGCCTGTGCCCGCCGGGGCCGCGGGTTAGGTTGAGGGCCTCGCCCATGCCGGGCCAGGACGGGGGGACCTGGGACAGGGGCGCTGCCGGGGCCTGGAGCGCCGCCACCGGCGCGGGGGGCCGCGGGGCCCCGGGCTCGGGTGTGGGTACCGTCCTGGGCGCGGTGGCGAGGGACGTCCTTGTCCGCGAGGCCAGGGCCGCCACGGAGGCGTCCTGGGGACGGGTTCCGGTCCGGACGCGGGGCTGGACAGGCTCCGCGGGTGCGGCCGGCGGCACGGTCCGGGCGGCCCTGGGGGGGGCAGGCGCCTTGGGTGCCCGGGGAACGGCCCCTTGGCTGGGAGTGGTCGTGAATTCAAAGCGGGCCAGCGTCTGCCCGGCCTGGGTGCGGAGGACAGCGGCTTCGCCCTCGGGGGGGCGGAAGAACTCCCACCGCACCGGGCCGGGCTCGGCCAACCGCGCCTCCCGGATGGAACGGCCTTCGAGCACCAGCTCGGTGGGCTCCGCGACTTCGCCCTCCACCACCGCCAGTCCACCCAGGGGGTGCCAGGTCCAGGGGATGGGCGCGGAGGCCTTCGCCGCGGGTGGGGGGACTGGCGGATCCGGGGCGGCCTGCCGGTCGCACGCCAGGAATCCCAGGACCAGGAGGGCGATGGCCCCGGACCGCTTCATGGGGTCATCTCCGCGTGGCACAGGGCCCAGTAGTTCGCCTTTTCGCGGATCCGGACCCAGCGGGGTTCCAGGGCCGCGTCCTTGAGGTGGAGGAAGGCTTGTTCGGCCAGAAGCTCGGCAGTGGGGTTGCGTCCGGCGAGGGCGGGCAGGTCGTTCAGCAGCCGGTAGTCGACAGCCTCCACCCAGGTGTCCAGGGCCTGCGCGAAGGCCGGTTCGCCGGCTTCGGAGGCCAGTTCCACGGCCGCCTCCACCTCCCAGTTGTGGCCGTGGCGGTCTTCCTGGAATCCGGGCAGGTCATGGAAATGATCGGCCACGAAGGGCCGGCGGAGCGAAAGCGTGATAGCCATGTCCGAGTATAGCGGTCAGCGCTGGGCGGCAAGCTCGGCGCGNNCGGCAGCCAGCTTCAGGAGCTTCCGCTCGAAGTGGTCGAGGCTCCAGGCCTTGTCATCCAGGTCGCGGCCTTCGGCCCAGGGATCCTCCGGATGCCACAGGCCCGCGCCGAAGCTGGCCCCCGTGGCGAAGACCCGGGCGATGCCGATGGCGCCCAGGGCCTCCAGGCGGTCCGCATCCTGCACCACGGCGGCCTCCAGGCTGGCGGGCTCCTGGCCCCCGCTCCAGCTGTGGCTGGCCACGGCGGCGGCGATGGCGGCGCCCTTCGCCCCCAGGCCTTCGGTCTCCTGACACCACCGGGGCACGAGATCCGAGGCCATCTGCGCCGTGAGGGGCGATTCCGGATGGTTCTTGGGGCGGTAGACCAGGTCGTGGAGCAGGGCCGCGGCGACGCAGGTCTCCGCATCGGCGCCCTCTTCGCCAGCCAGGCCCTCCGCCAGCCGGGCCACCCGCAGGATGTGGCCCAGGTCGTGGGCGGCGTCCCGGGGGAAGGGCTCGGCGGCCAGGTGGGCCCGGAGGCGCGCCAGCAGCGGGGTGGACCAGGGGAAGGGGAACGCGGGCGCCATGCGATCCAGCCTAGCCTGTTTATGGGCCCCGTTCCGGCGGCTCCTTCCATCGGGGTGGCCGGTGGCGCCTGGCGAATCCAGCGATGGCGCGCCCTGCGATGCCTTAAGATGAGCGTTCCTGGAGGACCCATGCGGAGCCTGTCGACCGTTCTGATGAGCCTGCTGCTGACGGTGGCGGCCTGGGCGCAGAAGGCGGACCCCTCCTTCGACGCGGTGAAGAGCGTCACCGTCACCTTCCAGAAGGGGGCCGTGGTGCTGACGGTGCCCCCGGAGGCCCACCTGAAGGCCTCCTTCATGGAGGTGGTGAAGAAGGGCGGACCCGGCACCCTGAAGGCCGGCCCCCTGCCCGCCACCACCGCCAAGGACGAGATCGGCGATGGCATCTGGCACGGCACCGTGCGCATCCCCGTGCGCGGCGAGGGGCTCAGCGGCACCGTCCAGCTCGAGGTCACCTACCAGCCCTGCACCGAAGGCGAAGGCGGCGTCTGCTTCCCGCCGACGACGCGGGTGTTGGAGGTGAAGGCTTCGGAGATTCCGGCCGCCGCTTCACTGGAGAAACCTGCGGTTTCTCCAGTAGAAAAAGCTGGCGGGGCGGTGGCTCCGGTGGTGGCGGCTGCACCTGCCTCCGCATCTGCGCC
>DPRT01000078.1:0-11546 GCA_003538615.1 Holophagaceae bacterium
GCCCCGGAGCTGCAGGTGGCGGCCTTCGGCGGCGACCCCGACAACTACACCTACCCCCGCCACAACCTGGACTTCGCCCTGTTCCGCGTCTACGAGAACGGGCAGCCGTACCGGCCCGAAGCCATCCTGCCCTTCAGCCCCAAGGGCATCGCCATGGGCGAGCTGACCTTCATCTCCGGCCATCCCGGCACCACCTACCGCCAACAGACCCACGCCCAGATGGTCTACGCCCGGGACATCGGCATCCCCTTCCAGCTCAAGTCCATGACCCGCCAGAAGGCGGCCCTGCAGGCGCTCTCGGCCACGTCGCCGGAGGCCCACCGCCTGGCGGCCGATGCCATCTACGGCATCGAGAACGGCTACAAGCGCCTCAGCGGCCAGCTGCTGGGNNCGCGTGGGCGCCAGCTGGGACCGGGTGGCGCAGGCCGTGGCGCGGCAGCAGGCCCTGCTGAAGGAATCCACCTACGTGGCCCCGGGCCGCGTGGCCCTGCTGGGCCATGCGCTGAACCTGGTGCGCCTCGCCGACGAGGAGGCCAAACCCTCGGCCCAGCGCCTCAACGAGTTCACCGAGGGGAACCTCAAGGCCACCAAGGCCCGCCTGCTGTCGCCCCGGCCCGTGCAGAAGCCCATCGACGCCACCCTCCTGGCGGCGGGCCTCCAGGAAGCCAAGGACGAACTGGGCGCGGAGCATCCCTTCGTGAAGGCCATGCTGGGGGGACTGACCCCGGAGGCCGTGGCGAAGGCCGCCGTGGAGGGCACCCGGCTCGACGATCCCGCTGTGCGGAAGCAGCTGGCGGAAGGCGGCAAGGCCGCGCTCGAGGCCAGCGCCGATCCCATGATCCTTCTCGCGAAGAAGCTCGATCCCTTCAACCGGGCCATCCGCAAGCAGGTGGAGGACGAGGTCACCAGCGTGTTCACCGAGCACGGGGGCCGCATCGCCGAGGCCCGCTTCAAGGCCTTCGGCAAGTCGCTCTATCCCGACGCCACCTTCACCCTGCGTCTGGGCTATGGCCCCGTGGCCACCTACGCCAACGGCACCGGCACCAAGGCCCAGCCCTTCACCACCTACATGGGGATGTACGACCGGCACCTGGGCTGGGGCGGCAACGCCGCTGCGGCCGAGGAGGGTGCCTGGACCCTGCCGGAGCGCTGGCTCAAGCGCCAGGGCAAGCTGGACCTCGCGACCCCCTTCAACTTCATCTACGCCTGCGACACCGTGGGGGGCAACAGCGGCAGCCCCGTGGTGAACGTGAAGGGCGAGTTCGTGGGCATCAACTTCGACAGCGTCTACGAAGGGCAGGGCGGCTACTACGTCTACGACGCCGAGACCAAGCGCGCCGTGGCCACGGACGCCCGCGCCATCCTCGAAGCCCTGCGGAAGATCATGGACGCCAAGCACCTCGCGGCCGAAGTGCTCGGGAAATAGGCGGTGGACCTCTACTTCTCCTGTTCCCTTACCGGCGGCCGCCAGGACCAGCCGGCCTACGCGGCCATGGTGGCGCACCTCCAGGCCCTGGGCCACCGGGTGCTGACGGCCCACCTGGCCTCGGAAACGGTGCTGGCGGCCGACGGGGAGCTGTCCCCGGAGGCCGTCTTCGACCGGGACACGGCCTGGCTGCGGGGCTGCGACGCGGTCATCGCCGAGGTGAGCACGCCCTCCCACGGCGTGGGCTTCGAGATCGCCTACGCCCTGGAACGGGGCAAACCCGTGCTCTGCCTGGCCCGGGAGGGCGTCCGCGTCAGCAAGATGCTCACGGGCATCCGGCAGCCGGATTTCGCCGTCCAGACCTATGGGGAGGCCGCCGAGGCGCTGGTGCACATGGAAGCCTTCCTGGCGCCATAATTCCCCCCAGCCTTTCCACGGAGGACGCCATGTCCGGTTCCGGCACCACCCGACGCGACCTGTTCAAGCTGGGGGCGGCGACGGCCGCAGGCCTCATCGCCACGCGACTGGGCGCCGCCGACGGCGCGGAACCCGTGGGAATGGCGCGTCCGGTTCCGAAGGCGCCCTTCAACCCCGCCACCGCCACGGCCATGCCCACCCGCAACCTGGGGCGCACGGGGCTTCAGGTGGGGCTCTTCAGCCTGGGCGGCCAGGCGGCCATCGAGAAGGCGAACAACGAGGCCGTGGCCGTGCCCCTCATCGAGCGGGCCCTCGACCTGGGCGTGAACTACGTGGACACCTCCGCCCGCTACGGCGGCGAGGCCCGCTGGAGCGAGCAGTACTTCGGGCAGGTCATGAAGCGCCGGCGCAAGGAGGCCTTCCTCGCCACCAAGACCCACGACCGCACGGCGGACGGCTCCCTGCGCATCCTGGAGACCTCGCTGAAGCTGCTCCAGACCGACCACGTGGACCTCTGGCAGCTGCATGCCATGAGCACCATGGACGACGTGGAGAAGGTCTGCGCCAAGGGCGGGGCGCTCGAAGCGTTCCAGAAGGCCCGCGACCAGAAGCTGGTGCGCTTCCTGGGGCTCAGCGGCCACACGGACCCCGACGTGCTGGCCGAGGCCATCCGCCGCTTCCCCTTCGACTGCGTGCTCATGGCCTTCAACGCCGCCGACACCTGGCACCTGCCCTTCAAGAAGACGCTCCTGCCCCTGGCCATCGAAAAGGAGATGGGCATCATCGGCATGAAGATCCCCGCCCGGGGCCGCATCCTCGAAGGGGTTCCGCCCCCGCCCCCGACCCAGCAGCGCGGCACCGCCAAGCACGACCGCCCCGGCACCCTCACCATCAAGGAGGCCATGCGCTACACCCTGAGCCACCCGGTGAGCACCGTCATCATCGGCGTGGACAACATCGCCCAGCTGGAGGAGAACATCCGCATCGCCCGGGACTTCCTGCCCCTGAACGCCGCGCAGCTGGAGGCACTGGAGCAGAAGGTGAAGCCCGTCTATGGCCAGGCGTCGTGGTACAAGCGGGACGCGCCGGCGAATCCGCCGAAGTGAACAGGGAGGATTGGCCAGGGATGAGCGCTGGGGAAAGCAGGTGGCCTGAATGAGGGAGAACCCGCCCACCATGGTGCTTTCCGAAGAAACCCATGAGGACGTCACGTTCCGGTTCAAAGGAAACCGGTGGGCGGTGGCGACGTTCATCCCTGGGGTGGCCCTGCTTTGGCTGGTCCGCCACCTGTACCTCCTGGGCCGCTCCCAAACCTGGATGTTGGTGGTCGTGGGGATGTTCGGATTGCTTCTGGTGTATTCGAGTCTCTACAGCGCCACGGCAGATCAATGGTTGACCGTGTCGGGCCGCGAGAAGACGATCCGGTTTCACAAAAAGAACCTGTACGGCCTCGTGGAATGGGAGAAGGCTCCGCAGGAATTCCAGAGCATCAAGGTCGGAAGATACCTTCGGTCATCCAATTGGCAGATCGCCCTGGTTTGCCGCGACGGATTCGAGCTTCANNCTTCCACCCGCGGGCCGTCCGGCCCATCCCGTATGCTTGAGCAGAGGTAACCATGGCCGCCCGCGAGATCTCGAAGCTGCTGTTCACCACCGTCTATCCCCTGTACGTGCAGAAGGCCGAGCGCAAGGGCCGCACGCGGGAGGAGGTGGACACCATCATCTGCTGGCTGACGGGCTACTCGCGCGAGCAGCTGGCCCGGCACACCACCGACCCCATCGACTTCCAGGCCTTCTTCGACCAGGCACCCGCGATCCACCCGAACAGTTCCCGCATCACGGGCGTGGTGTGCGGTGTCCGGGTGGAGGCCGTTGAAGATCCCATCACCCAGAAGATCCGATGGCTCGACAAGCTCATCGATGAACTGGCCAAGGGCAAGTCCATGGACAAGATCCTGCGCCCCTGACCTCCGGCCGATCCAACCAGCGGCTTCATCGCCGCCGGGGCCTGCGGGCCCCGGCTGGATGGCCCCTCCCAGGACGCGCGCTTTGAGGTGCCTGCGCCGGGGGCCGGATGGCCCTACCCTGGGGGAACGCAGGAGCCGCCATGCCCGTCCCCATCACCCTCGGCGAGATCCGGTCCCTGGCCTTGGGCGAGATCCAGGCCCTGACCGCCATCCACCCGGAGATCACGCCGCTCCTCTACCGGGAGGGGGAGTGGCTCTTCCAGGAGTCGGACACCTCCAACAAGATCTTCATCGTCCTGCGGGGCACCTACGCGGTGGAGAAGGAGCGCACGGGGCTGGTGCTGGACGAGGTAACCTGCGATGTGGGGACCTTCGCCATCGTGGGCGAGATGGCCTACCTGGGCGGCCAGCAGCGCACGGCCTCTGTGCGGGCCCGCACCGAGTGCCATGTCCTGGTCCTGGCCCCCGGGCACCTGGAGACCGTCATGGAGCGGTTTCCCATGCTGACGCGGGTCATCTGCCGCCAGTTCGCGCTGCGGCTGAAGGCGGCCAACGAGATGCTCCAGGAGCTCCGGGCCGATCTGGTGCACCTGGGGGGTGGCAGCCCGCCTGTCGTCCGGGAGGCCAAGGCCCACCTGGTCGCGCCGGGCAGCTGGAACCTGAAGGTGGGCCGCAAGGGGACCACCCTCTGCGGCCTGCGCATCCCCCCCAGCGAGTCGCTGCTGGCCCAGGGGGACCGCACCGGCATCTGCCCGGACTGCGAAGAGGCCCTGGCGCGGGGCGGGCACTGGGCGAAGCTCTAGCCGGACCAGCCAGGCTCACAGATGGTGGTACACCTCCGGCCGCCGGTCCTTGAGCGCGGGGAAGCGCTCGCGCCAGGCCCTCAGGGCGGCCAGGTCGAGGTCCCCCACCACCAGACCCTCGGCGGCCTCACCCTTGGCGATGGTTTCGCCGAAGGCATCGCAAAGGACGGAAGCGCCGGGGTAGTCCAGGTTCATGGCATCGCGCCCCACGCGGTTGGCGCCGCACACGGCCATCTGGTTCTCGATGGCGCGGGCGGCCAGGAGGGTGGACCAGGCGGCGATGCGGCGGGCGGGCCAGTTGGCGGGCACGAAGACCACCTCGGCGCCCTGTGCCGCCAGGGCGCGGAAGGGCTCGGGGAAGCGCAGGTCGTAGCAGATCTGCAGGCCGCAGGGGATGCCGTCCACCTGGAACACGGGGCACTCCAAGCCGCCGGTGTAGTGGCGGTGCTCCTCGCCGTAGGAGAAGGGATGGATCTTGCGGTAGGCGGCGAGCAGCGCGCCGTCGGGGCCGGTGGCGAAGGCCGCGTTGCGCGGGTGGGGGGCGTGGGCCTCCACCGCGGAGCCCACCAGGTACAGGCCGAACTCCCGGGACAGCGCCGCCACGGCCTCGGTGGTGGGGCCGGGCAGGGGCTCCGCGAAGGGCTCGGGGGCCATGGTGAAGCCCAGGGTGAACAGCTCGGGAAACACCGCCACCCGGGCTCCGGCGCGGGCCGCCCGCGCCACGAAGCCCCGCGCCTTCGCCAGGTTCGCGGCCGGGTCCTGCCAGACCGTGTCCTGCTGGATGAGGGCGACGCGGAGCGTGGTCATGGGGAGAGTCTAAAGGCTTCTCAGCTCTTGAACCTCTGCGGATCCAGCGGTCCGGCGGTGGTTTTCCTCAGGTAGCAGCCGGCGGCGAGCTGGCCCACGGCCAGCCCGCTGGTCATGCCGTGGCCACCCAGGCCCGCGGACCAGAAGAGGCGCGGGTTCCAGGGATCCCAGCCGATCACGAAGCGGCGGTCCGNNGCGGCCTCTTCGCAGGGGCACATGAGCAGGCCGCCGCTTTCCGGGCGCAGGTAGAAGGGGCGGTCCACCCACCAGGCCCAGGGATCCTGCTGCGGGTGGGCGGCGCCGCTCCACACCAGGGAGCGCCGCAGGGGGGTGTAGGCGATGGGTGAGCCCGCCAGGCGGCCCAGCTCGCCCGCCCAGGCGCCAGCGGCGATGGCGAGGGCCTTCACCCGCAGGGGGCCGCGGTCCGTGTCCAGGTCGAAGCCCGTGTCCGTGGGGCGCAGGCCCAACAGGGCGCAGCCGAAGCGCAGGTCGGCGCCCCCGGCGCGGGCGCCTTCGGCGCAGGTGTGCAGCAGGGCCGCGATGTCGATGACGCCATCCCCGGGAATGGCCAGGTGCTCCGCGGCCTTCAGGCCGGGCAGGGGGATGCCCTCGCCGCGGCGGACCGCCACGCCGAACCGGGCGGCCTCGGCCTCGAAGGCATCCAGGGGGCCGCGCTCCGCGCTCACCAGGAGGCCGCCGCCAGAGGTTAAGAGGCCCGCTTCGGCCAGGCGCCGCCGCCCTTCCACGGCGAGGGCCGTGTGCTCGTCGCGGCCCGTGAGGGCCCGGGCCACGGCGGCGTTGTGGCCACTGGCGTAGGTGCCGGGCTGGGCCTCGCGCTCCAGCAGGACGATGCCCCGCTGGCCGGCCTGGGCCAGGTGGAAGGCGAGGCTCAGCCCGGCGATGCCGCCGCCGATGATCGCCACCTCCGCTGTTTCCACCGTTCCCATGCCGCCATCCTAGCGCCAATGCCCGTGAGTGCTGCATCCGGGGCGCGCCCGTCCCCGGCGCTCTGTGACCTCGATCAAGGATTTCATGTCGCCACACGGGTGGAGGGCCTATGATGGGACATCCGGAGGTTTCTCCGTGCGGTCGATCCTGCGCGCCATCCTGGCTGTTCTGCTGCTCCTGGGCGGCGGGGCCGGAGACTGGCCGTCTGCGGGGGGTTCCCACGAGTCCTGCTGCTGCGGCACGCCCGCCCGGGTGGAGGACCGCTGCCCCTGCCCCAAGCCCGAGGACCACCGGGGATCCACCCGTTCCCTGTGCGCCGAGCGTTCCGCCTCCGTGGCCTCTCCTGCGGCCCGCCGGACCCTGGGCGCCCGCCGCATCGAGCCCCGTCCCGAACCGGCCACCTGGGCCGAGACGGCGGAGGTCCATGGGACTGCCGCTTCGTTCGGCTTCGAGCATGGGCGTGACCCGGATCTGGGCCGCCATCTCGCGCATTTGAGCACCTTCCGGATCTGAGCCGGGACTGAGCTGCGTTCCGCCTGCCTTCGGGCGGGCCATCCCTCTTTCCCCGCTTCCGGAGTTCCCATGCGCATGCCGCTGCGCCTGGCCCCGGCCCTGGTGCTCGCCGCACCGGCCGCCGCCCAGGCCCCCCTTCCCGAATCCACCGTTCCGGATCGTTCCACCGCCGATCCCGTGCTGGCCGCCCTGCTGGCCGAAGCCCTCGGGAAGCACCCCGATATCCAGAGGGCTGACGCGGCCGTGAAGATGGATCATGAGCGCATCCCCCAGGCGGGCGTGCTGCCGGATCCCACCCTGTCCCTGGGCCTCCAGAACGACGGCTTCAACGGCCTGATGGTCGGCAAGATGGAGACCAGCTTCTACAGCGTGGCCTTCACCCAGCCGCTGCCCTGGCCGGGCAAGCGGGGCCTGCGGAAGGAGGCCGCCGCCATCGGGGTGGACCTGTCGGAGGCTACGCGATCCCGCGTGCTGCTGGGTCTGGAGGCCGATGTGCGCCGCGGCTACGCGGCCCTGCTGCTGGTCCGCGGCCAGCAGGCGCTGCTGGCGCAGCAGGCCATCTTCCTGGAGCAGGCCGAGCGTCTGGCCCGCACCCGCTACGAAGTGGGGCAGGGCAGCCAGGGCGACCTGCTGCGGGCCCAGCTGGAGCTCACGCGTCTGAAGCAGTCGGCCTGGGCCCTGGAGGCCGAGGAACGCACGGCTCTCGCCGGCCTGAACCGCCTGCGCCAGCGCGATCCCGCCGAACCCATCGCCACCACGGCTTCCCTGGCGGAGCTGCCGGAGCCCGCGCTCCTGGCGCCCGAGGCCATCGAAGCCCGCAGCCCCGAGCTGGCCGGGGCCCGCGCCAGCGTGCGGCAGACGGAGAAGCTGCTGGATCTGGCGAAGCTGGACCGCCGCCCGGATTTCGCCGTCACCGCCGGGATCATGCCCCGGGGCAGCCTCGATCCCATGTGGCAGGTGGGGGTGAGCATCTCCCTGCCCATCTACGGCCGCCACAAGCAGCAGCGCGCCGTGGCCGAGCATGAGCACCACCGCCGCGGCCAGGGCGCCGAGGTGGACTCCGTCCGGACGCTTCTGCGCCAGCGCACGGAGGAGCGGACCATCCAGATCGACACCCTGCGCCGCACCCGGGACCTCTACCGGGAGGGCCTGCTGGTGCAGAGCGAGGCCAGCTTCAAGGCCGCCTTGGCCCAGTACGAATCCGGCCGCGCGCCCTTCCTCGGGGCCCTGGAGGCCCTCAACGGCTGGGTGGGGGACCAGGGCGCCTACCTGCAGACCCTCGCCCAGCTCCAGGCCCAGCACATCGCCCTGCGTGAAGCGGCCCTGGGCGCGACGCCCCCCATCACCGGCGGCGCCCTGGCCTCGGCCAGCCTCGCCGGGGGGGCCGCCGCCGCGCCCACCGCTTCGAAGTCCTCCGCCAAGGTTCCGGGCAAGGCCCAGGACAGTGGCCCCGCCGCCATGAAGATGTAGGAGATCCCCCATGAGCCAAGACCAGCCCACCTTCGACCACCCGGTTCCGCCCCGTTCCTCCCGCCTCCGCACCCTCGGCCTCGTGGCCCTCGGCCTGGTGGCCGGGGCCGGCGGTGCGCTGCTGCTCCGGCGGCCCGCGGCCCCGGCGGCGGCGCAGCCCGAAGCCAAGAAGCAGATGTACCAGTGCCCCATGCACCTCCAGATCATCCAGGACCACTTCGGCACCTGCCCCATCTGCGCCATGGACCTGGTGCCCATCGAGGAGATCCAGGGCGGCGAGTCCAGCGTGGAGGGCCTCGCCACCATCACCATCGATCCCGCCCGCCAGCAGCTCATCGGGCTGCGCACGGCCAAGGTGGTGGAGGGCGCCGCGGGCGGCGAGATCCGCGCCGTGGTGCGCCTGGTGCCCGACGAGACCCGCATCCGCAAGATCAACGTGAAGGTGGAGGGCTTCGTTGAGAAGCTCCACGCGGATTTCATCGGCAAGCCCGTGGCCAAGGGGCAGCCCCTGTTCAGCCTGTACAGCCCCGAGTTCGTCAGCGCCCAGCGGGAGTACCTGCTGGCCCTGAAGACCCAGAAGGCCCTCAGCGGCGGCTCGCTCCAGCAGTCCGGCGGGGATCTCCTGGAGTCCGCCCGGCGGCGGCTGCTGCTCTGGGACGTGCCCCCCGAAACCCTGGAGCGCCTGGAGCAGACCGGCGAGATCCAGAAGACCCTCACCCTGCGCTCGCCCATCTCCGGCGTCATCACCGCCAAGACGGTGGTGGAGGGCGCCCGCGTGGGACCTGGCGAGGCGCCCCTGGAGATCACGGAGCTGGGCCATCTCTGGGCCCAGGCCGAGGTCTACGAGGCGGAGCTGGCCCGGGTGAAGGTGGGCCAGGCCGCGGAGCTGCGCTTCAACACCTTCGGGGACCGGCGCTTCCCGGCCCGAGTGGCCTTCATCGACCCCGTGCTGGATCCCAAGTCCCGCACGGTGCGGGTGCGCCTGGAAGTCGCGAACCCCAAGGGCGATCTGAAGCCGGACATGTTCGGCGATGCGGTGCTGCAGACGGGATCGCGGAAGGGCCTGCTGGCGCCCCTCGACGCCGTGCTGGACTCCGGCGCCCGCAAGGTGGTCTTCGTGGCCCTGGGCGACGGCAAGTTCGAGCCCCGGGAGGTGGAGACCGGCCCTGCCGCCGGTGAGATGGTGGAGATCCGCCGCGGCCTGGAGGCCGGGGAGGAGGTCGTGAGCGGTGCGGCCTTCCTGGTGGATTCCGAGTCCCGGCTGCGGGCGGCCCTCGCCCAGATGGGCGCCAAGGCCGAGGCCAAGGCCGCGCCTTCCACCCCTCAGCACAAGCACTAGGGAGCGGCCATGATCCAGCGCATCATCCGCTTTTCCGCCGAGAACCGCTTCCTGGTGCTGGCCGCCAGCGTCCTGCTGCTGGCCCTGTCCTGGTGGTCCATGCGCCGCATCCCCCTGGATGCGCTGCCGGACCTCAGCGACACCCAGGTCATCGTCTATTCCAAGTGGGACCGCAGTCCCGACCTGGTGGAGGACCAGGTCACGTACCCCATCGTCACCAGCCTGCTGGGGGCCCCCAAGGTGAAGGCCGTGCGCGGCCTGTCGGACTTCGGCTTCTCGTACGTCTACGTGATCTTCGAGGACGGCACGGACATCTACTGGGCCCGCAGCCGGGTGCTTGAATACCTCAGCAAGATCACGGCGAACCTGCCCCAGGGCGTGAAGACCGAGCTGGGGCCGGACGCCACCTCGGTGGGCTGGGTCTACCAGTACGCCCTGGTGGACCGCAGCGGCAAGCACCGCAGCGACGAGCTGCGGAGCCACCAGGACTGGTTCCTCCGCTACGCGCTCCAGAGCGTGCCCGGCGTGGCGGAAGTGGCCACCGTGGGCGGCCAGGCCCGGCAGTTCCAGGTGGAGGTGAATCCCAACCGGCTGGCGGCGGCACGGGTGTCCATGGACGCCGTCATCGGCGCCGTGAAGGCCGCCAACAACGAGGCCGGAGGCCGTCTGGTGGAGGCCGCGGGCCGCGAGTACATGGTGCGCGGCCGGGGCTATGTGAAGGTCCCGAAGGACCTGGAGGAGGCCGTGCTCAAGGCGGAGAACGGCACCCCCGTGCGCCTGGGGGACGTGGCCACCGTGACCCTGGGGCCCGAGATGCGCCGGGGCCTGGCGGATCTGGACGGGCAGGGCGACGCCGTGGGCGGCATCGTCATCATGCGCCAGGGCGAGAACGCCCTGAACGTCATCAAGGCCGTGAAGGAGAAGCTGAAGGATCTCAAAGCCTCCATGCCCGAAGGCGTGGAGGTGGTCGCCACCTATGACCGCTCGGAGCTCATCGAGAAGGCCATCAGTACGGTCTCCTGGAAGCTCCTCGAGGAGATGCTCATCGTCTCCCTGGTGATCCTGGTCTTCCTCTGGCACATCCCGTCCGCCATCGTGCCCATCGTCACCATCCCCGTGAGCGTGGCCCTGGCCTTCATCCCCATGCAGGCGGCGGGCCTCAACGTGAACCTCATGTCCCTGGCGGGCATCGCCATCTCCATCGGCGTGCTGGTGGACGGCGCCATCGTGGAGGTGGAGAACGCCTACAAGAAGCTGGAGGAGTGGAACAGCGCCGGCCGGCCCGGCGACTTCCACAAGGTGCGGCTGGAGGCCCTGCTCGAAGTGGGCCCCTCGGTGTTCTTCAGCCTGCTGGTGGTGGCCGTGGCCTTCATGCCCGTGTTCACCCTGGTGGACCAGGAGGGCCGCCTCTTCAAGCCCCTGGCCTATTCCAAGAACCTGGCCATGGCCATCGCCGCCCTGCTGGCCATCACCCTCGATCCCGCCCTGCGCATGATGTTCGCGCGGATGGATCCCTTCACCTTCAAGCCGAAATGGCTGGCGAAGCTGGGCACCCACGCCCTGGTGGGGACCTACTATCCGGAGGAGAAGCACCCCATCTCCGTGTTCCTCCACCGCATCTACGAGCCGCCCTGCCGCTTCGTGCTGAAGCACGCCAAGGCCACCATCGCCGTGGCGTTCCTGCTGGTGCTGGCGACCATCCCCGTGTTCATGAAGCTGGGCAGCGAGTTCATGCCGCCCCTCAACGAGGGCACGCTGCTCTACATGCCCTCCACCCTGCCGGGCCTCAGCCAGACCGAGGCCCAGCGGCTGCTCCAGGTGCAGGACCGCCTCATCCGCACCGTGCCCGAGGTGGC
>DPRT01000078.1:11568-22566 GCA_003538615.1 Holophagaceae bacterium
GCCATCCCCAACGCCTGGACCATGCCCATCAAGGCCCGCCTGGACATGCTCAGCACGGGCATCCGCACCCCCGTGGGCCTGAAGGTCAACGGGCCCGACCTGGCCGTGATCGAGCGGATCTCCGTGGAGGCCGAGGGCATCCTGTCCAAGGTGGCGGGCACCCGCAGCGCCTTCGCGGAACGCACGAACCAGGGCTACTTCCTGGACTTCGTCCTCAAGCGCGACCGTCTGGCCCGCTACGGGCTGAGCGTGGAGCAGGCCAACATGCTGGTGATGACCGCCATCGGCGGCGACAACCAGGCCACGGTCTTCGACGGCCGGGCCCGCTACCCCGTGAACGTCCGGTACCAGCGCGACTTCCGCGAGTCCCCCGCGGCCCTGGGGCGGGTGCTGGTGCCGCTTCCGGGCGGCGCCACCGTGGCCATGGAGGAGATCGCGGACCTGAAATGGACCACGGGCCCCGCCATGATCCGCGACGAGAACGGCCTCATGAACGGCTACGTGCTGCTGGACTTCGACACGTCCCTGGTGGACGTGGGCACCTACGTCCAGCACGCCAAGGCCGCGGTGGAGAAGGAACTGAAGCTGCCGGCAGGCTACAGCCTCACCTGGAGCGGCCAGTACGAGAACATGATCCGCGTGAAGGAGCGGCTGAAGCTCATCCTGCCCATCACGCTGGTGCTGATCTTCGGCCTGCTCTACGCCAACACCAAGTCGGCCTTCAAGGCGGGCATCGTGATGCTGGCGGTGCCCTTCAGCGCCATCGGGGCCTTCTGGCTGCTCTGGGGCCTGGACTACAACATGAGCATCGCGGTCTGGGTGGGCCTCATCGCCCTCATGGGCCTCGACGCCGAAACCGGCGTGTTCATGCTGCTCTTCCTGGATCTCAGCCACGATGATGCCCAGCGCAAGGGGCGCCTGAAGACGGATGGCGACCTCATCGAGGCCATCATCCACGGGGCCGTGAAGCGCGTGCGCCCCAAGGCCATGACCGTGGCGGCGGCTTTCATGGGCCTGCTGCCCATCATGTGGAGCACGGGCAGCGGCGCCGATCTCATGAAGCGCATCGCCGCGCCCATGGTGGGCGGCCTCGCCACCAGCTTCCTCCTGGAGCTGCTGGTGTACCCGGCCATCTACTACCTCTGGAAGCGCCGGGAGGTGGTGGAGGGGCCGGTGTCGCCGGAATCCCCGGCGCCGCAGCCCGCCTGATGCGGCCATGGCTCATGACTGGTTTCCGGATGACCCGATTCCCCCCCGTTCCCACGGGTCCGGCGCCGCGCTCCTGGCGCCGGACCGGAAGGACGGAGGGGATGGCGCCCTCGCCGGCGCCACCGGTGCCGGTGGATCCCGTTCTGGAGGGTTCGGGACGCCACCGGTGCCGGCCTCGGGTCCTCCGGATCCCGGGATGATCCTCTGCCTTGTCGACTGACCGAACACCCCGGGGAGGCCGCGGCCTCTTCGAAATCAATCCTCGCGGATCCAGATACGGCCCGGGATCCGCGGGGCACGGAAGGGCCGCCAATCCCCCAAGGACATTCCCATGCTCACCCCCCTGCTTGCCCTTTCCCTCCTGGCGGCGCCCGGCGCCAAGCCCGCTCCCGCCACCAACGCCAAGTGCCCGGTCCTCGGCGGCAAGGTGTCGGAGAAGTCGAAGACCGTCGTGGTCCGCGGCCAGGAATACCACATCTGCTGCGGCGGCTGCGATACGACGATGCTGAAGAATCCGGACAAGTACCTGGAGAAGGACGGCACACCGAAGAACGCCAAGAAATAGCAGGCGGATGGACGGCACCCTCCGCCCCCCGCGGGGGGTGCCGCTACACTGGAGGACCATCTCCGGAGGCTCCCATGCTGCATGCCGCCCTGCTCACCCTCGCCGTCCTGGCCGCCCCTGCGGCGCCGAAGGCCAAGCCCGCCACCAACACCCTGGATCCCGTCTGCAAGATGAAGGTGGAGCCCAAGTGGGCCTCCGTCACCGTCCGCGGCCAGGAATACAAGGTCTGCAGCAAGCACTGCGCGACCTCCATGGAAAAGAACCCGGACAAGTACCTGAACCAGGACGGCAGCGTGAAGGCCGAAAAGAAGTAGGGCCCTTCAAGACGGGCTCAGGACTGTGCCATCTCCCCGGGGGTGGCACAGTCCTTCAGCACATCCAGCCAGGCCTTCAGGATGAAGGCGGTGGCGCCCCAGAGCGGCGCCTGGGGCAGCTCGAGCCGGGGCACATCGATGGCCAGGCCGTGGCGCTCCAGGCGCTCGAGGGTCCAGGGGGCCTCCAGGAGGGGGGCCAGGGGGAGCATGAGCGCCTGTTCCAGTTCGTGGTCCAGGCGGAACCGGGGCTCCGGCTCCTCCCAGCGGAAGAACACCGGCGTGAAGCGGGTCCGGGCCTTGGCCACGCCATCGGGGAAGCAGCCCAGCTCCCAGAGCCCTTCGGTCACGCCGAGTTCCTCGGCCACCTCCCGGCGGGCCGTGGCCGGGAGGTCGCGGTCCCGGGGCTCCACCATGCCGCCGGGAAAGGCGATCTCGCCGGGGTGGTGGGGGGCGCCGTAGCCACGCTGGACCAGCACCACCTTGCGGGCGCCCAGGGCATCGCCCCAGAGGATCACCCCCACCGCCGCCCGGCGGGGATCCTCGGGGATGCGGGCGCTGAGCTTGTGGGGATCTTTCCCGAGCTGGGGTCGCCGCAGGCTTTCCCCGATGTGCGGCCAGGGGACCGGCGGCATTTCGCCGGGGGGACGCCAGGCGGCCACTACTTCACCTTCCCGAAGACGGACCCCTTCACGCGCTCCACGGTGTAGACGCCGCGGATGCGGCGCAGGCCGGCCATGAGTTCCACGAGGTGGGCCCGGTCCCGCGCGCGGAGGGCGATGTGGAAGAGCCCGGCGCCCTCTTCCGTGGCCGAGCCATGGAAGCGCTGCACGTTGATGCCCACACGCTGGATGCCCTCGGAGATGGCGGCCACCATGCCGGGGCGGTCCTCGGTGGTGAGGGCGATCTCCGTGTCGTAGAGTTCCGTCCCGTGCTTGCCCCAGGCCACGTTCACGCGGCGCTCGGGGTGCATGGTCCCCTTGGTGAGCTGGGGACAGTCGGCACGATGGATGGCGGTGCCGCGGGTGCGGGTGATGTAGCCCACCACCTCGTCGCCCCAGATGGGCTTGCAGCAGGCGGCCAGGGCGTAGAGGATGCCCGCCGTGTCCCCCACCACCACCGAATCCATGAGGTTCGAGGTGTTCTCCTTCGGCTTGGCCCGCGCCGGTTCGGGGATCAGGGGCTCGATGAGCTTGTGGACGGTCAGGCGGCCGAAGCCCAGGGCCGCGTGGGCCGCGTCCCAGTTCGCCAGCTTCAGTTCCGTCAGGCGGGCCTCGAGCTTGGCCTGTGCTTCGGAATCGTCCAGGCGCACGCCCAGGTTGCGGGCCTCGCGCTCCAGGCGTTCGCGGCCCAGGGTGATGGCGTGGGCGCGCTCCTCCTCGCGGATGAAGGCCTGGATGCGGCTCTTGGCGCCGGCGGATTTCACGAAACCCAGCCAGTCCCGGCTGGGCTTGTGGTCGGGGCGCGTGAGGATCTCCACGCGGTCGCCGTTCTGCAGGGTGTGCTTGAGCGGGACCATGCGCCCGTTCACCTTGGCGCCCACGCAGCGGTGGCCCACCTGGGTGTGGATGGCGTAGGCGAAGTCCACGGGCGTGCTGTTCTCCACCAGGCTGCGCAGATCACCCTTGGGCGTGAAGACCTGGATGCGGTTGAAGGTCAGCTCGCCCCGCAGGTTGGCGACGAGGTCGCGGCTGTCCTGGGCGTCCTGGTGCAGCTCCACCATGCGGCGCAGGAAGGCCACCTGGTTGATTTCCAGGCGGTTGGCGATGCGGCCGTCCTTGTAGGTCCAGTGGCTGGCGATGCCGGCCTCGGCATGGAGGTGCATCTCCTCCGTGCGGATCTGCACCTCGAAGATGTCGCCGGAACTCATCAGCACCGTGGTGTGGATGCTCTGGTAGCCGTTCTCCTTGGGGAGGCTGATGTAGTCCTTGAACTTGCCGGGGACGGGCCGGAAGAGGCCGTGGACCAGGCCCATGGCCGTGTAGCAGCTGGCCCGGTCGGGGCAGATGATGCGGTAGGCCAGCCAGTCGTGGATGTCCTCGAAGCCCTTGGCCTGGGCGCCCATCTTCTTCCAGATGCCGTAGAGGTGCTTGATGCGGCCGGTGACCTGGGCGTTGATGCCCTGCTGGCGCAGGATGGCCTGCAGCGAACCGTGGATCTCCTGGATGGTGGCCGAGAGCTTGGCCCGCTTGGTCTCCACCGCGTCCCGCAGGAAGGCGTACTGTTCCGGCTCCAGCTGGCGGAAGGCGAGGTCCTCCAGCTCCAGGCGCACCACGCCCATGCCCAGGCGGTTGGCCAGGGGCGCGTAGAGCTCCAGGGTCTCGCGGGAGATCCGGCGGCGCTTCTCCTCCTCCATGACGCCCAGGGTCTTCATGTTGTGCAGGCGGTCCGCCAGCTTCACCAGCAGCACGCGAACNNAGCAGGTGCCGGTCCGTGAAGGCCAGCTTGCTCATCTTGGTGAGGCCGTCCACGATCTCGCCGATCTCGTCCCCGAACTGCGCCTTCACCTGGGGCAGGGTCATGAGGGTGTCTTCCACCACGTCGTGGAGCATGCCGCAGGCCACGCTGGCCGCATCCAGCCGCCAGTCCGCCAGGCTCTGGGCCACGGCCAGGGGATGGAAGAAGTAGGGCTCGCCGCTCTTGCGGAGCTGGGTGGCGTGCATGTCCCGGCCCACGGTGTAGGCCCGGCGCAGCAGGGCCACATCGCCGTTGGGGTGGTGCTGGAGGAAGGCCGCCTTCACGAGCTCGAAGGCCCCGTCCAGGGTCATACAGGTGCCATCGTCGCAAGCCGAACCGTCCCCCTCGCGGAGGACGGGCTCCGGGGCTTTCCCAGGCACGGCCATGGTTGAGTGTCGCGCAGCGGCGCTTCTGAATCCAGGCGGTTTATCCGACACTCATGGAATGCCGCGCCGCTCCGCCCCCGCCGATGGTCCCGCCTACAAGGGCTGGACGCGCCCAGGGCCCAGGCCGCCCGGGGGCGTGGACCTGGAACCGGGGGAGACCCTGGACGGCCTCTGCGGCCACTGGCGCATCTTCCAGCTGGAGAAGGGCAACCGCTTCAGCGTGGATGACCTGGTGACGGCCTGGTACGGCACCACCTGGTGCCCCAGTCCCGGCCGCATCGCGGACCTGGGCTCGGGCATCGGCAGCGTGGCCCTCATGGCCGCCTGGCGCTGTCCCGGCGCCGTGGTGCATACGGTGGAGGCCCAGGAGCAGAGCCTGCGCCTGGCCCGCAAGAGCATCCGCCACAACGGCCAGGAGGGCCGCGTCCTCCCGCGCCTGGGGGATCTTCGCGATCCCGACCTGTTTGCGGGCGAGGCCCCCTTCGATCTGGTGACGGGCACGCCGCCCTACTGGCCCGAGGGCCACCGCCTGCCCGCCGCCCACTCCCAGTCCGTGCCGGCCCGCCTGGAGGTGCGGGGCAGCATCGCGGACTATGCCATGGCCGCGGCCCGGATCCTGGCGCCAGGGGGCATCTTCGCCTGCGTCTTCCCCAACGATCAGCGCGACCGGGCCCGGTTGGCCCTGCAGGAGGCCGGGCTGCTCTGCCTCCACCGCCGCGAGATCATCTTCAAGGATGGCGAGCCCTACGGTCTGGATGTCTTCGCCGCCGCCCGCCGCCAGGATCTGCCGGAGGATTTCGAAACGAAGGGGGAATGCCCCGAGGTCGAAGCCCCCATCCTCATCCGCCGTGCCGATGGCAGCGTGGACCCGGCCATCGCCCGAGTGAGGCTGGCCGTGGGATTCCCGCCGGGGCTGTGATTGGAGACTTGGCACGCTGGCGGCACTTAACATCTTTTAACATCTCTTAACAGGCGAAGGGCGGGTTGTCGGCCTAATTTAGGCGGAGTTCCAACCAGGAGTCCTCATGCTTCGGCGCATCCTCATGTGCTTGGGCGTGGCCTGCTTTGCAGCCCTGCCCGTCGTCGCCCAGAGCTACCAGACCTCCTTTTCGGATGTGAGGTTCGATCGGGCCAAGGGGCCTGCAACCTTTCATGCGGGCGTGGAGGTGGATGCCGCCTCCGGGGCGGCGAGCCTGAACCTCCCCCTCGGACCGGGCATCGGAGCCAGGGGCCTGCACTTCCGGCCGACACTCTCCATGCGCATGGCGCCGCAGCTGGGCATCTCCTCCGCCGAGGAGAATGCCATCATCCTCCCGGCCTGGGGGCAGTCCGATGCGCTGTGGGGCACCATCACCCTCGACACCCTCTACCAGCGCAGCTTCGGATCGGCCTCCTTCTCCCCGGGCAGCCTGGACCTGGGCCCCCTCGTCAGCGCCTTCGACCGGAAGCCCACCACCTACAGCCTCCCGGGCGGCGGGGGCGGGCGGGTCCTGGGCCAGCTCCCTGCCGGGATGGACGCGCCCACCGTGCAGGCCCTGCTGGGCCGCTTCGGATTCGGGGCCGCCGACGCGGTCGGTTTCGTGCCGGGCGCCGTGGGCCGAGCCACCAAGGTGCCCCTCGTCCAGATGGGGTCGGACGGCAGCCTCATCGTGGGCCTTCGGGCCGCCGGGCCCTCCAGCCAGCTGACCGACGAGGTGTCCGCCGACATCCAGCGGGACCCCTCCAGCACCTACCGGTGGGACCTGCCCCGCCGGATGGTGGTCATCCAGGGGGAGATCGCCTATGAGTTCCACTATGTGCAGCACATCTACATGCCCATTCCCATCCCCTACCTGTCCGTTCCGCCGAAGACCCAGCTCTACCAGGGCCACTACGCGATCACGCGGATCCGGAACAAGCTCGGGGAATCCATCTCCTTCACCTACGACGGGGACGGGATCGGGTACACCGCCACTTGGAGCGTCAACCCGGCCGTGAGGGTGAGGGTCTACCGGGAAACCGATGTGGCAGTGGCCCCGGGAATCCCCCAACTGATGGACAGCCGGCTCCAGGTGTCGGCCGCCACCCGGATCCGGGTGGCCTACCAAGGCCTTCCGCAGCCCCTGTCGAGCTACCTCCTGGAGGCCTCCAACCCGGAGGGGAATGCCCTGATCCCCTACCTGGGGGGTGGCCCTGAAAGCCCGGCCGCCACCCGCCCCGAAGGGGCCTGGGTTCTGGACCGGTCGGAATTCGGGGCGGCCTGGGATCCCATCCAGCCCCTCCGCGTGAGGCAGGAAGGCTCCGGCGAGGAGATCCGCTTCAGCTACGCCGCTGGGGAAGCCACCACCTGGGGGCTGGAGACCATCGCCCCGACCGTCCTGAGCCGCGTCACCACCCCCACCCGCACCATCGACCTCGGCTGGAAGCCCTACCCCTTCCGGATGAACTACAGCCCGGAAGGCTGGGGCGGGATGCTCAGCAGCAGCGCGCCCTGCCGCCCGGCCTACGCCTACGGCGTGACCTCTGTGACGGAGAGCGACGGTGTCCAGAGCCGGGCGGTCACCCACGAGCGGCGGACGCCCACCTCGAACTGGGGCTTCTACCAGCAGGGAACGGCGCCGCCGGACCAGTGGGTGGATCCCACCTTCTACGACGCCATCACCCACGCGGACGGCACCATCAGCGTCCACCGCTTCATGGAGCCCTCCAACGCCGCGGGCACCTCGATCCAGGCCCTGGCGTTCCTCAAGACCCTGGAGCGGGAGGTGCGGTACTACGCCCCCGGGGCGGACTGGCAGTCGGACCTCGCCGTCACCCAGCCCGCGTCCAGCACGGCCTACAAGTGGGTGGTGAAGGACCGCTTCGACGTGAGAACGGCCGGGGCGCCGACCGGGAACCTCGGCCAGCAGTCCGTGCCCTATCCCACCCGGACCCGCACCTGGGACAAGGAAAGCCAGGTCCTCACCACCGAGGAGACCACCGACTGGGATACCACGGCCTTCGGCTGGAAGACCAGCCACCGGATCACCACCCTCGCCGCGGCCCCGTCCCTCGAGCGGGATGAGCGGAGCCTGGCCCAGCAGGGCCTCGGCGCCCCCGCCTATGCTGCTGGCCAGGGGGTCTACCGCAGGGTGGACAAGACCTTCGCGGCGAAGGCTTCGGACTGGATCTTCGCCCGGGTGAAGACCGAGCAGACCACCACCGTTCAGGACGGCACGGGCTTCCGGGCTTCGGAGGCCGCCCTTCCAGAGGCCCAGCCCCTGCTGACGCGGACCTTCCATGCGAGCCTCAACCGCGTGGAGGCCCTGGTGCTGAGCCACCCGGCGGCCCCCACCGTCACCACGGCCTTCAGCTACCAGGGCACCTCGGGCCGGTCCGGCTTCGAGCTCCAGAGTGCCTACCTCCAGTCGGCGGGACTGGTCCTCAGCGGCCAGATGGGCGTGAGCGCCTACGGCTACGACGCCAACGGCTACCTCGCCAGCATCAGCCGGAAACCCGAGGCGGGAATTACCCTCACTAGCAGCCAGGTCTCGGATGAACTGGGGCGGTCCCTATCGCAGACCGACCTGAACGGAGTGGTGCGCACCTTCACGCGGGATGGAGCCGGACGGCTCACACATATCCACTCCAGCGACGGAGGCGAAGCCACCTCCATCGCCTACGACGACACCGACCACCGGGGCATTACGGTGATCCGCGGGGCCCAGACGGCCGAGTACCGCTACAACGGATTTGGCGAACTGGTCCTGGAGCGCCGGAGAGGGCCGGATGGCCAGTGGTCTCATCGCCTCTACGGTTACGATGCCGCGGGGAGGAACACGGGAACGACCATCTGGATGGCGGGTACGGGCAGCAGCCGCGAGGCCGAGTGGGCCAGGCGGAACCTCACCCGGCTGACGAGCATCACGACCACGACCCCCGGGCGGACTGTCTGCAAGGTCTGGGGATTGGACGAGGACGGCCAGGCCGTGTGCCTGGCCTGGCAGACCCTTCCGGGGACCACCACCACGACCGAGGACCCGGCGATGTACCCGGGCCAGGCCACGACCTACGATGCGAGGGGCCGGGTGATCGAGGTCCGGGACGCCAACGGCGTGACGGTGGCCACGGAATACCTGGGGCCCGCCTCCCTGCCCCCCGGGGGATCGGCCTTCGTGGGGCCCATCCAGAAGGTCACCACCGGCGGAACCCAGGTGAAGTGGTTTGAGCAGGACGCGGCGGGCCGGCTGGTGCGCATCACCACGCCCGTGACCCGCCACTCCAGCCCCCTGAAGGTCGACACCCTCACGGTGCAGAACCTCCGGACCGAGTACCGCTACGACGGAGCGGATCGCCTCAAGGAGGTGAAGCAGGTCGACGAGGCGGGCCGGGCGCAGGTGCGCACCTGGGCCTACAACGGGCTGGGGTGGCTGAGCGCCCTCGTCCAGCCCGAAAGCGGGACGACCTCGTACGGCGCCTTCACAGTGGCGGGCGCCCCGACGGTCACCTCCTATGCGGGCCGGGTGGTGCGGATGACGCCGGATTGGATGGGCCGGCCGCGGAGCGTCAGTGCCGACGACGGCAGCGTGTCCCAGACCTTTGCCTACGACACGGCGGTGGGCGGCAGGGGCAAGCTGGCGCGCAGCACGGATGGGGCCCTCGCCACGAGCTACGCCTATGGCGGCCAGGGCGGACGGCTGAGCAGCCTCACCGCGGCGGTGCCGGTGCAGGGCGCCACCCAGACCTTCACCCAGACCTTCGGCTACGACACCTACGGGAACCGCACCTCGGGCAGCACCGGCCACGCGGCCTGGACCCAGGGCCACCACCTGGCGGCGGGCCTGCCGAGCCTGCTGAAGCTCGGCACCCAGACTGTGGCCAACACGCCCTGGACCTCGTACGATCCCGCGAGCTGGGCCCTGAAGCAGATCGAGTACGGCAACGGCACCCGGAGCGCCTTCAACTACGGTGTCGATCAGGTCCGGCTGGCCCAGGTCACCCACAGCCCGGCTGCCGGCGGCCCTCTCGCCCAGTGGGCCTACGAGTACGACGGCGTGGGGAACCTGGTCCGGGAGACGGATGTCCTCACCGGGGCCTTCGACCAGTACGGGTACGACGAGCTGGACCGCCTCATCTCCGCCATCGTGCAGTCCCCCACCTACGGGGAGCAGCTCCAGCAGTTCGACTACGACGCCTTCGGCAACCGGACCTCCAGCACCCTCCAGCGGGTGACGGCCTGGAGCGGCGCCAAGGGGGCGTCTCCCGCCACCACCACCGCCTCCGCCGTGGTGGGGGCCCCGGGCCGCCAGGTGGTGAACGCCGCCTTCACCCAGGGCAGCGCCGACCTCCTGAAGAACCGCCTGCCCGCCACCACGAGCGCCGGACTGCCCACCGGGGCGGTCTATGATGCTCAGGGGAACCTGACCCAGGTCTTTGACAAGCCCTCCACCGTGAGCCCGGCAGTGATCTCCCTGTCGTACGACGCCCTGGGCCGGGTGCGGAGCGTGTCGAACTCGACCACGGGCCTCACCGAGCGGTACCAGTACACGGCCGAGGGGCTGCGGACGGTGGTGGAGGAATACCGCGGCGCCACCCTCCAGAAGACCCGGGTCCACCTCTACAACGATGCCCGGCAGCTGGTGAGCCAGTGGGAGAAGGCCCCTGCCGGGGCCCTCGCCTGGACCCGGGACCTCCTCTACCTGGGCACCCGCGAAGCCGCCGAGGTCGATGCGGCCGGCATGCATGTGACCCTGGTGGACCACCTGGGCTCGCCCCGGATCGTCACCGGGCCCACAGGGGCCAAGGAAAGCACCCAGAAATACCTGCCCTTTGGAGAACTGCTCGAACAATCCGGAAGCTTCAAGGTCGCCAAGGGCTACACGAACCACGAACGAACCGACAGCAGCGGGCTCATCTACATGCAGGCACGCTTCTACGTGCCCTGGTTCGGGCGCTTCGCCAGTCCAGACCCTGCGCGGGACCAGCACTTCGAGTTCACCCAGAGCTGGAACATCGCCAGCTATGTGCGGAACAACCCGATCATGAACACCGATCCGACGGGGATGCTGACGGCAGACGGTCGAAAGGAAGAGGACGAGAAAAAGGCGGATGG
>DPRT01000008.1 GCA_003538615.1 Holophagaceae bacterium
ACGACCGCGACCAGGGTTGGATGACGATCCGTGTCCGGCATCACGCTTCCTCCAGCCCCACAGGCTACCGCGACAGGATATCCACGAGTTCGCCCAAGTCGTCCGGGGGCACGGGATGGGCGTCGAGAACCCGCGCCATGGGCAGCACCGCCAGGGCCCCGGCCACTTCCCCCAGGTAGAACCCGCTCTCCCCGGCGTCCAGGCGGCGCACGGCCTCGGCGCCCCAGCGGCTGCCCCAGATGCGGTCCAGCGCCGAGGGGCTCCCCCCGCGCTGGATGTGGCCAAGCACCACCACCCGGAGATCCAGCCCGTGTTCCCGCCGCAGACGCTCGCCCACGGCCACGGCGCTGCCCAGGTCGTCCCCCTCGGCCACCACCACGATGGAGCTGCGCTTGCCGCGGAGCCAGTTGGCGTGGAGGCGCGCCACCAGCGCCCCGTAGGAATCGTCGGGCGATTCAGGGTAGAGCACCGCCTCGGCGCCGCAGGCCAGGGCCGTATGGACCGCCAGCATGCCGGAGCTGCGCCCCATGACTTCCACCAGGAAGAGGCGCCCATGGCTGGAGGCCGTGTCCCGGATGCGATCAATGGCCTCCACCGCAGTGTTCAGGGCCGTGTCGAAGCCCAGGGTGCGCTCCGTTCCCGGGAGGTCGTTGTCGATGGTGCCGGGGATGCCCGCACAGAGGATGCCATGCTCCCGCTGGAGGATCTCGGCGGCGCGGAAGCTGCCGTCCCCGCCGATCACCACGAGGGCCCCGATGCCCGCGAGCCGCAGCTTCGCCGCAGCCTCCGCCCGCCGCTCCGGCTTGAAGAACTCCGGACACCGGGCCGTGTGCAGTACCGTGCCGCCCCGCTGCAGAATGTTGGCGCAGGCCCTGCTGGGCATGGGCGCCCAATCCCCCTCCAGCAGGCCTTCGTAGCCCCGGCGGATGCCCCAGACTTCGTGGCCCAGGGCATCGGCCTGGCGCACCGTTGCGCGGATGGCGGCATTCATGCCCGGTGCGTCCCCGCCCGAGGTGAGGACGCCGATCTTCATTTGGCTTTCCGCTTGGCTGGGGCCTTGGGCCTGGAAAGGGCCCTCTTCACCGACGCCGTTTTGCCCTTCTTCCGGGCGACCCGGCCCTTGGCCCGTCGGGATTTCCGCAGGTCCTTCACATGGGCTTCCGGCGGCGGCAGGGGCGGCGGCTCGATGATGCCCCGGGGCACGGGCGGCAGATCCCCGTCGGAGATCCCCTGGGCCGAAGCCCGCTGGGCCCGGGCCTTCATCACGGGATCTTCCTGGGGCCGCGGAGAGGCCACCAGCCCCAGGGCCAGGCTGCTGATGAACAGGACGCGTCGCGGCATGATCCCTCCGAGGATCCGATTATCGCGCATCCGTCCAGGGATCAGGACTTGGGCTTCTGGGCCTCTTTTTCCTTCATGGCCTGGGCGAAGAATTCCGCCACCACCGAATCCGCATCCACCTTGGTCACATCGGCCATCTGCGGGGCCCGGGAAAGGATGTCCCGGCCCGATGGCGCCATCTTGGGCAGGTGGTCCTCCGAAGGCTGCAGGCGGCCAAGGACGTACTGGGCGACCTCGATGAGGCTCCGGCCCACCCGTTCGAGCTTCTGCCGGACCACATCCTGGTACTGATACAAGTCGAAGGCCCCCTGGATGTTATAGGCCCCGTTGTCCGCATGGAAGCCGATCTGCTCCAGCCGGGCCGTCAGGTCCTCCATCTCCTGCGAGGGAGCTCCCGTGCGGCTCAGGATCTCCTGGCACTCCTTGGCCAGGGACTGGATCTCCTCGAAACTGTGCTGGATGACCTCGATCTGGTCGAGGACGCGCTCGGCGCCCCCTTCCTGTTCCCGGGCGATCTGCATGAGTTGATCGGGAATGGCCTGGTTTTCCTTGGACTTGTCCTGCATGGGCAGACTCCGTGTTTCTCCTATCGTCCTCCCGGCGGCAATCTTTGAATTCGTCGCCCCCGCCCCCCGCGATAAACTTGCTGATTCGGGGATCAATTCCCGCCCGATTTCCTCAAGTCCGGAGTTTTCATGACCATGCAATCCGGTTCCACCCCCATCGATGGCACGACCCTGGCGGACTGCCTGAAGCCCTTCCCCGCCTCCACCAAGGTCCATGTGGCCGGCACCCAACCCGGCGTCCAGGTCCCCTTCCGCCAGATCCAGCTTCACCCTACCCGCGATTTCAAGGACCAGCTCACCGACAACGACCCCGTGGTGCTCTACGACACCTCGGGCCCCTACACCGATCCCACCGTCACCATCGACGTGGCCAAGGGCCTGAAGCCCCTGCGCCAGGACTGGATCCGGGGCCGGGGCGATGTGGAGGAGCTGCCCGGCGCCACCAGCCTCTACAGGAAGCTCCGCGAGCGGGACAAGGAGCTGGACGCCATCCGCTTCCACGCGGACCGCAAGCCCCTGCGGGCCAAGGCTGGAAAGAACGTGTCCCAGATGCACTACGCCAAGCAGGGCCTCGTCACGCCCGAGATGGAGTTCATCGCCATCCGCGAGAACCTGGGCCGCGAGGCTGCGGGCCTCAAGAGCCGCATCACCCCCGAGTTCGTGCGCGACGAGGTGGCCCGGGGCCGCGCCATCATCCCCGCCAACATCAACCACCCGGAAACCGAGCCCATGATCATCGGCCGCAACTTCCTGGTGAAGATCAACGCCAACATCGGCAACTCCGCCGTGGCCTCCAGCATTGAGGAAGAAGTCGAGAAGATGGCCTGGTCCATCCGCTGGGGCGCCGACACGGTCATGGACCTCAGCACCGGCAAGAACATCCACGAGACCCGCGAGTGGATCCTGCGCAACAGCCCCGTGCCCATCGGCACCGTGCCCATCTACCAGGCGCTCGAAAAGGTGAACGGCAAGGCCGAGGACCTCACCTGGGAGATCTACCGCGACACGCTCATCGAGCAGGCCGAGCAGGGCGT
>DPRT01000012.1 GCA_003538615.1 Holophagaceae bacterium
GCGCGACCGGCGCGACCGGCGCGACGGGCGCCACCGGCCCCCAGGGTCCGGCGGGGCCCGCGCTCAACCTGCAGAAGGTCGCGCTGCTGAAGTGGTACGGCGCCTCCAGGATCAACACGACGATCGCCGGCCCCCTCGCGCCGTACTACCTGTGCTTCGACGGGGCGAACCTCTGGGTGACCAGCAACAGCAGCACGAAGGCCGTCACCAAGATCAACGCCCACACGGGGCTGCAGGTGGGCACCTATGCGGTCGGGGGCGGCCCTTCCGGAGTGGCCTTCGACGGGGCCCACATCTGGGTCGCGAACTCGTCCGACAACACCGTCAGCAAGTTGAAGGCCAGCGACGGCACCGCGGTGGGCGCCTATCCCGTGGGCACCAGTCCCAACGCCATCTGCTTCGACGGTTCCTTCATCTGGGTGGTCAACGGGGGCTCCAACAACATCACCAAGGTGAACCCGGACACCGGGGCCATGCTGGGCACCTTCAGCGTGGGGACCTACCCTGTGGCGATCTGTTTTGATGGCAGCCGGCTCTGGGTGGCCAACTACTCCCAGTCCACCCTCAGCAAGGTGGACCCGGCCAACGGAGCCATCCTGGGCACCTACAGCGGAGGGGCCTATCCCTACTCCCTGTGCTTCGACGGCACGCACGTCTGGTCGGCCAACCGCTACGGGAACAGCGTGTCCAAGCTCGTGGCCGCCACCGGCGAGCTCGTGGGGACCTACGGCGCCGGCACCAATCCCGTGGGCGTCTGCTTCGATGGCCGCAGCATCTGGGTGACCAACCTCGGCTCTGACACGGTCAGCCAGTTCGACGCAGCCACCGGCGCGGCCATGGGCACCTACCCGACCGGCAGCCAGCCCTGGGGTCTGTGCTTCGATGGCGCCTCGGTCTGGGTGGCGAACCGCCTCGCCAGCACCCTGATCAAATTCTGAAGCCCGCGCCCTGCGCGGCCGCTTTCGCCTTCCGCTCCAGCATTCTCCACGCGCCTCAGGAGGCTTCATGACTATCCGCTGGCCCCAGTCTCTGGCCCTCGCCCTGGTGGCCCTTCCCGCCCTCGTCGCCCAGCCTGCGCCACCCCTTCCCGTGCTGGCGTACCAGGGCCGCTTGACGGAGGCGGGCCTGCCCGTGACGGGCTCCCGCACCTTCGTCTTCTCGATTCTGGATGGGACTGGCGCGGAGATCTGGAACTCCGGGACGCAGACCCTGTCGGTCAACTCCGGCCTCTACGCCGTGCTGCTGGGGGCGCCGCCGATGCCGGCCATGCCCGCGACGCTGCCGGCCCAGCCCAACCTCAAGCTGCATGTCGTGGTCGAGGGCATCGCCCTCTCGCCCGACACGGACCTGGTGCCCGCCCTCCAGGCCCGCTCCGCCTTCGAGGTGAGCGGCGCCTTCGCCGGGGATGTGGGCGGCACGCAGAACGCCACCACGCTGCTGCAGCTCCAGGGCATCCCGCTGGACCTCAGGACCCTTGCTCCCGCGCCCGGTCAGGGCATCGTGTACAACGGCACCTCCTGGGTGCCGGGCACTGTGTCAGGCGTCCCGGGGCCCATGGGGCCCATGGGGCCGCAGGGGCCCGTCGGTCCGGCGGGTGCCAACGGTTCCACGGGTCCCGCCGGGCCCATGGGCGCCACCGGCATCACCGGCCCCCAGGGACCCATGGGCTTCCCGGGGCCCGCGGGGGCGAGTCCCTTCACCTTGAACGGGGCGAATGCGGTGTTCACGGGGGGGAATCTGGGCATCGGGACTGCCACGCCTGGCTATCCGCTGGAGGTGGTCGGGAACATCGGCATGGCGGGTGGCCTCCACCTGAACGGAAGCCTCTTCCTGCATGGCTTCCAGGGCTCCGGAACCCAGGGTGGTAACACCTTCCTGGGCCTGGGCTCCGGCAATATCAGCCTGCCGTCCCAGACGGATTCCCAGCTGGGGTCCTACAACACGGGCACCGGATTCCAGTCCCTCTTGCGTCTCACCAGTGGCTCCTGGAACACCGCCACCGGCGCCGCAAGCCTCGCCTACACCACCTCGGGATTGTTCAACACGGCGACGGGCACATCGAGCCTCCAGTACAACACCACGGCGGGCAAGAACACCGCCCTGGGTGCCCGGGCCCTCCAGCTTCAATCCTTTTCCAATGCAGGTGCCGCCTGGGACGCCTGGAACACCGCCGTGGGCTTCGAGGCCCTGGCCGCCAACCAGCCCACCACAACCCTGACCGGCGATCGGAACACCGCCGTCGGTGCGGTGGCCCTCCGCTACAACACCACCGGCCGCGTGAACACCGCCGTGGGTGTGGACAGCCTCCAGCAGAACACCACGGGCGAATGGAATGTGGCCGTGGGCTTCCAGTCCCTGCTGGGGAATACCACCGGCTCGGCCAATGTAGCCTTGGGCAACGCGGCCCTGAGCTCGAGTGGCAGCAGCCATAGCAACACCGCAGTGGGCACTGAGAGTCTCAAGCTCTTCAACGACGGCTCCGGCAATACGGGCCTTGGCCTGCTGGCCCTGGGCTCGCTAACGCTGGGCTACCGGAACCTTGCCCTCGGAGCCTACGCCGGAAACCTGCTCACCAGTGGCAATGACAACATCTACCTGGCCCACACCGGTTCCGCCAGCGAAAGCAACACCACCCGCATCGGCCGGGACCAGACCCGCGCCTTCATCGCCGGCGTGTTCGCCAGGACCACGGGCCACCCCACCACCCTCCTGGTACAGGTGGACCAGAATGGCCAGCTGGGGACGGCGGCCTCCTCCCGGCGCTACAAACAGGACATCCAGGACATGGGTTCGAGCACCGAGCGCCTGTTCGGTCTCCGGCCCGTGACCTTCCGCTACAAGGTCCACCCGGAGGGGCCCGTCCACTTCGGGCTCATCGCCGAGGAGGTGGACGAGGTCATGCCCGAGCTGGTGGTGCGCGGGAAGGACGGCCAGACCGAGACCGTGGCCTACCAGGAACTGGCGCCCATGCTGCTCAATGAGGTGCAGAAGCAGCGGCGGGAACTCCAGGTGCTGAGGGCCGAACTGGAGGCGGTCCGGGCGGCCCTCAACCGGTTGGAGCCGCGCCCCTGAGGGTCCCAGGCTCTCCGTGCCGGCGGGGTGGCCCAGGTCCTTTCCCGAAAGCGTGCCTGGCTGGGGCGTGTGCGAGGCGCCAGCTTGGGGTATCCCCGAGGCCTGCCGCAGCCGCGAATGACTGCACCGGCACGATCCTCCAAGTCCGATGACCCTCGACCCCGGAGCCCACCATGACCCTCACGCCTGCCCCATCCTTCCGCGGCCTGCTCACCATCAGCCTGCTCGCCCTGCTGCTCGCCTGCGGCGGCGGGGGCGGTTCCGGCAGCACGGCGGCGGCTCCTCCTGCCGGTCCCCGGCTGACCACCCCGCCGGTGGCCCAGGCGGGCTACCGGGGCGACGTGGTGACCTACCGGGTGGTGGCCGAAGGCACGGGCAACAGCTACCAGTGGTTCCGCAACGGCACCGCCATTCCCGGCGCCACCGCCGATTCTTACGCCCTGCCCGTGCAGGCGGCCGACGACCAGGCGCGCTTCAGCGTGCGTGTCACGGCCTCCGCCGGAGGCGCCACCACGAGCTCCGAAGCCCTGCTGGATGTGCTCTATGCGGACCCGGCCGTGATGGCTGGCCACGATCATGCGCTGGCGATCACCACCAAAGGGAAGGTCTACGCCTGGGGCGTGGGCGGCAACGGCCAGCTGGGCCTGGGGGACTACCAGGCCCGCCTGGCCCCGACGGCCGTGCCTCTGCCCGGGCCGGCGGTGCAGGTGGCGGCAGGCTGGGGGCACTCCTTGGCGCTGCTGGCCGATGGCCGGGTCTTCGC
>DPRT01000003.1:0-4508 GCA_003538615.1 Holophagaceae bacterium
TCATGAGCTACACCGCCGACGAAGTTTGGGAATACATCCCCGGCTGTGAGGGCAGCGTGCATGAGCAGCGGTTCCCGGAGCGTGTGGATCTGCTGACCGAATCAGAAAGAAACGATTGGGACACCTTTTTCGATGTACGCGAGTTCTTGCATCTGAGCATCGAACCATTACGAAGTGGCCGATCCCTCAAAACGAGTCTCTCCGCATGTATCACTGGTCACTTGGCTTGCCGAGACCGTGCAGCATATGACGCATTGTTGAGAATCGCGGGCTTGGGTGAGGACATTCGGGATCTTCTGGTGGTCAGTAACTCCGTGTTGCTGGATCAGGCGAGGATTGAAGAAGAGATGCGGAAGGGGTACGCAGTTCTTTCGCAGAGCCTCGTAATCCAACATGCCCCAGAGTTGAAGGCCGCCGAATTCTTTTGGATCGGTGACGATCCCATCACCAAGGATCCAGGGACCGAGTGTCCCCGCTGTTGGAGCCATCGGGGCGGCCACGGGACGGGCGAGGACGCGGCCCTGTGCGTCCGCTGCGCCGCGGTGGTGGCCTAGTGCGCCGTCTGCTCTGGCTGCTGCTTCCCGCCACCGCCCTGGCCGCGGATCTGGGCTCCAAGGCCTGGATTCTCGGGCTGCTGCGGGAAGGCGAATCCCTGCCCGTCATCAAGGGCTTCTTCTACCTGACCCTGGGCTTCAACCGGGGCGCCATCTTCGGCAGCCTCACCTGGCTGCCGGACACGGCGCGCTTCATCCTCTTCGGCCTCGCGGGGCTGGCGGCCGTCTTCTACTTCGGACGCCTCTTCCTGGCGAAGGAGACCCCCACCTGGGATCGGGTGAGCCTGGGCCTCATCCTCGGCGGCGCCCTGGGTAACGGCATCGATCGCATCCTGCGGGGCGCCGTGGTGGACTTCCTGGATTTCCTCTTCGGCACCTGGCACTACTGGACCTTCAANNTGGCGCCGAAGACAGAACACCGGACTGCCGAGAAGTGATCTGCCAAGTGGCGTGCTAGCCGTTTATTGCCGCAGATGGACACGGATGAACACAGATAAGAGCCACCTCTTTATCCGTGTCCACCTGTGTTCATCCGTGGCTAGACTCTCTTCCGTTCACTGGGTCTGGATGGCTTTCAGCAACTCGGGATCCTTCGGCAGCTGGTCCACGTCCGCGAGCCTCGGCACCAGGCGCTTCCAGAAGGGCTCGGCGGCGAAGACCTGCTTGAAGAGGGGCAGGGCCTCATCGAGCTTGCCGCTGGAGGCCAGGGCCACGGCCTGCCAGAAGGGCATCTCCCAGATGCCGGGGGCCAGCTTGGCGGCGGCCGCATAGGCAGCCTTGGCTTCGGGCCATTTGGCGGCGGTGACGTAGCCATCGCCCTGATCCATGAGGAGGTAGGCCCGGCGCAGCTGGATGAGGCGGCCCAGCTCCTTCAGGGGATCCGGGTGGTCCTCCACCCGCAGGTCGAAGAGGCGGTCGTTCCAGGGCTGCCCGGACGGCTTGCCCTTCACGATGAGGATGGCGGCGCTCTGCTGGCCGCGGATATCGCCGCCCTCAGCCTGGGCCGCGCGAAGGGCCGCCAGCAGGCGATCGGCGAGGTCGCCCTGGGCCGTGCGGAAGGCCTTGGCCATGGCGGGCCAGACCGTGGCCTTGTCCATGAGGTTGGCCTCCACCGTGAAGCCCTCGCCCACTTCGTGGCCCGCGGCCTGGATGCACTTGGCGCCCGTGTGGGCCGCCGTCCGGCCCTGGGCATCCACCATGGCCACCTGGCGCACCTCCCGATCCGCATCCGCCGCCAGCAGGGCCTTCAGGGCTTCCGGCGCGGGCTTGCCCGCCTTCATGAGGGCCAGGCCCAGGGCGCCATAGCTGGGGTCCGTGAAGCTCTGGGTGGCCACGGCGCCCACGCCGGATTCTGCCCAGGGCACCGAGCCGCCCACGGAGAACCAGTGGCTCTGCACCGCCACGCCCAGATCCCCCGTGGCTGCATCCCGGGCCACGATGGAATAGGTGTGGACCGGGCGCCGGGGGACTTCGCCTGCGCCGAGGGGAAGGGATAGGGCGGAAAGAAGGGCGAGGGCGGCCAGGCGCATGGGGGGCTCCGTGCTTGATGGGTGATAGGCACCATCCTAGGCCGGCCTGTGGCGCCGGGTCCACGGTGGGCTGGTACGATGGGTCCCATGAAACGCACGCTGGCCCTCTCCTCATTCATGGTCCTCTCCCTGGCCGCCCCGGCCCAGGACGCCTACCGGACCTCGGTGGATGCCTGGCACGCGGACCGAGTGGCCCGGCTGGCGGCGGAGGACGGCTGGCTGAGTCTCATCGGCCGGGATTGGCTGAACCCGGGCGAGAACACGCTCGGTTCGGCCCCGGGCTCCACGGTGCTGCTGCCGGAGTGGGCCGCCCCCGCCAGGGCGGGCCTGTTCCTCCTGGAAGGCGCCACCGTGCGCTTCCGGCCCCTTCCGGGCAGCGGCCTGCTCCTGAACGGGAAGCCCGCCACCGAGGCCGTCCTGGTCGCCGATGCGGACGGACAGCCGGATGTGCTCCAAGCCGGACGGGTGCGCTTCTACGTCATTCGCCGCGGGAATCGGTTCGGGCTCCGCATCAAGGATCCGGAAACCCCGGCTCGCAAGGCCTTCCACGGCGTGCCGCGGTATCCGGTGGACCCGGCCTGGCGGGTGGAGGCGGACTTCGTGCCCTACGCCAAGCCCCAGGTCCGTCAGATCCCCACGGTGCTGGGGACTTCTGAGCCCATGACCGCGCCGGGCCTGCTGAGGTTCAAGGTGGGCGGACGCGAGGTCACCCTGGAACCCATGGTCGAGGATCCCGAGCACCCACAGCTCTTCCTCATCTTCCGGGACGCCACCAGCGCCCACGGCACCTATGCGGCCGGGCGCTTCCTCTACGCCGACATGCCGAAGGACGGCAAGGTGGTGCTGGACTTCAACCGCGCCATCAACCCGCCCTGCGCCTTCACCCTCTTCGCCACCTGCCCCCTGCCGCCGGAACAGAACCAGCTGAAGATCGCCGTGCCCGCGGGGGAGAAGGATCCCGGGCTGCATTAACGAGCCTCAGGGCGCCGGAAGCTCCAGCACGAACACGCTTCCCCTGGGGTGGTTGTCCTCCGCCCAGATCCTCCCACCGTGGGCTTCGGCCACCAGGTGGCAGAAGGCCAGGCCGAGGCCTGAACCAGAGCGGGCGGTATCGCCCGTTTCGTGGATGCGGACGAATTTCTGGAAAACCTGTTCGTGCAGGTGGGCTGGAATCCCCTGCCCCTGATCGCGGACTTCCAGGCGCACGCCTTCTCCGGCGGGCAGGGCGGTGACCATCGTGTGGCTTCCTGATGGCGAGTACTTCAGCGCGTTTTCGACGAGGTTCAGCAGGAGCCTCCGAAGGAATTCCGGGTCGGCTTCGGCCTCCAGGCCCTCCGGGCAGCTCCAGGAAAGCTCGTGGTTCCGGCTCCGGGCCTGGGGCTCCAGTTCTTTGAGACAGGCGGGGATCCAGGTGTCCAGGGAGAGCCGGGTCTTCCGGAGTTCCAGGCCCACCTGCTCGGCCTGCCCGATGTCGAGGATGTTCTGGATCATCCGTCCCATGGTGTGGGCCGTATCCCGGAGCCGCCGGAGTTGGATCTGCGAGAGGGTGCTGCCGCTGCCGTCCTCCAGGAGCTCCAGGCCCACCTGGATGGCGGAAAGGGGGTTCTTCAGGTCATGCACGATGAACTGGAAAAGCTGTTCCCGCTGCTTCTGGAGGTCGAGCAGGGTGTCCCGCTCTTCCTGGACTTCCGCCTGGAGCCGCTTGAGGCGCATGAGGCTGCGGATCCGGACGATCAGCTCGCCCTGCAGGACCGGTTTCCGCAGGAAGTCATCCCCCTTGACCTGGAAGGCCAGGGAATGGATGTCCGGGCGCTCGTCACCCGTCAGGAAGATGATGGGCAGCAGATCGTTCTGCTGCATGTCGCGGATCTGGCGGCAGACCTCCAGGCCATCCACTTCGGGCATCTGGATGTCGAGAAGGACCAGATCCGGCTTGCAGACCGGCATCATGGCCAGGGCCTCGGCGCCGCCCGCCGCCGTTTCCACCTGGTAGTAGGCGCGTTCCAGCATGGCGCGCACGCTCCGGCGCGCCAGGGGATCGTCGTCGACCACAAGGATCCGGGCGCCGTAATCCGCACGGCGGGTATAAAAAGGCTCACCATCCATTGCTGACCTCAGCAAGATGGTTCGGAATGATTGCCAGAAGACTAAAGTTTTAGACGGTTTATAAATGAATTCCTGCAAATGCCGGATTATTCCTTTACCACGCCATCCACGTAGACCCAGCGGCCGTTCTCCCGGGCGAAGGTGCTGGTCTCGATGTGGAGGGTGCGGCGGCCATTGGCCTGGAGGCTGGCGTGGAAGGTGACGACGCCCGTGTCATCGGCCTTGCCCCCCAGTTCTTTGTGGATGATCTTCAGGCCCACGCAGCTGACGGACTGGCAGTAGACCGCCAGTTCCTCCCGGTTCTCCTCGGGCCGCTTGG
>DPRT01000003.1:4609-9853 GCA_003538615.1 Holophagaceae bacterium
TGGCGGAAGACGCCCATGGCGGGGTCGTTCCAGAGGACGCGGGCGATGCAGCGGTCCGCGCGCTCGGTGCCATCGGCCACGATGACCACGCCGCTGTGCTGGCTGAAGCCCATGCCCACGCCGCCGCCGTGGTGGAAGCTCACCCAGGAGGCGCCGCCGCCCACGGCGGTCATGGCGTTGAGCAGCGGCCAGTCGCTGACAGCATCGGAGCCGTCCTTCATGGCCTCGGTCTCGCGGTTGGGGCTGGCCACGCTGCCGCTGTCCAGGTGGTCGCGGCCGATGACGATGGGGGCCTTCACCTTGCCCGTGCGGACCAGCTCGTTGAACTTGAGGCCCGCCAGGTGGCGCTCCCCGGCGCCGATCCAGCAGATGCGGGCGGGCAGGCCCTGGAAGGCGATCTTCTCCTGGGCGGCCTTGAGCCAGCGGATCATGCCTTCGTTCTCGGGGAACAGCTCCATCATGGCGGCGTCGGTGACGGCGATGTCTTCGGGATCGCCCGAGAGGGCCGCCCAGCGGAAGGGGCCGATGCCCTTGCAGAAGAGGGGCCGGATGAAGGCGGGGACGAAGCCCGGGAACGCGAACGCATTCTCGAAGCCCGCGCGCTTGGCCTGGGCCCGGATGTTGTTGCCGTAGTCGAAGGTGACGGCGCCCCGGCGCTGGAACTCGACCATGGCTTCGACGTGGGTGCGCATGGACGCCAGGGCCCGCGCCACGTAGGCCTCGGGTTCCTCCTTGCGCAGGACGGCNNTCCGCGGCGTTGCCCAGCAGGCCGATGCTGCGGGGCTCGTGGGCATCCACGTACTGCTGCACCAGGGCCAGGGCCGTGTCCAGGTTGTCGGTCCACTCGTCCAGGTAGCGGGTGTCCAGGCGTTTCTGGATGCGGGTCTGGTCCACCTCGATGCAGAGGGCCACGCCGCCGTTCATGGTGACGGAGAGGGGCTGGGCGCCGCCCATGCCGCCCAGGCCGGCGGTGAGGGTCCAGGTGCCGGCCAGCGTGCCGTTGAAATGCTGGCGGGCCGCCTCGGCGAAGGTCTCGTAGGTGCCCTGCACGATGCCCTGGCTGCCGATGTAGATCCAGCTGCCGGCGGTCATCTGGCCGTACATCATCAGGCCCTTCTGATCCAGTTCGCGGAAGACCTCCCAGGTGGCCCACTTGGGCACCAGGTTGGAATTGGCGATGAGGACGCGGGGCGCGTCGGGGTGGGTCTTCACCACGCCCACGGGCTTGCCGCTCTGCACCAGCAGGGTCTCGTCGTCGTTCAGGTGCTTCAACTCCTTCACGATGGCGTGGAAGCAGTCCCAGTTGCGGGCCGCCTTGCCCAGGCCGCCGTAGACCACCAGGTCCTCGGGCCGCTCGGCCACCTCGGGATCCAGGTTATTCATGAGCATGCGCAGCGCCGCTTCCTGCACCCAGCCCTTGCAATGCAGGTGGGTGCCGCGGGGCGCGGTGACGACGAGGGCATCAGAGGCGGTGGTCATGGGGGACTCCGGCGGAACCCCCTAGTTTCCCACGAAGGGCGAGTGCCGTCAGGCACGCTTCAGCGGCCCACCAGGTGCATGGCGGCCTCGGGATAGCGGGTGCCCGCGGCGGCCCCGGGCGGGAAGAGGCCGTTCAGTTCCTGGAGCTCGCCGGGACAGAGCACGTGGTCGAGGGCGCCCAGGTTCTCATCCAGGCGATCCCGGCGCTTGGTGCCGGGGATGGGGACGACATCCCCGCCCTGGCCAAGGACCCAGGCCAGGGCCAGCTGGGCGGGCGTGCAGCCGCGGGCGGCGGCCATGTCCTGGAGGCGGGCCACCAGGTCCAGGTTCTTCTGGAAGTTCTCCCCCTGGAACCGGGGCGAGTTCCGCCGGTAGTCGCCGGGCTCGAAGTCCTCGAAGGTCCGGATCTGACCCGTGAGAAAGCCCCGGCCCAGGGGGCTGTAGGGTACGAAGCCCACGCCCAGTTCGCGGCAGGCCTGGAGCAGCCCTTCCTCGGGATCGCGGGTCCACAGGGAATACTCGGATTGCACGGCGCTGATGGGATGCACGGCATGGGCCCGGCGCAGGGTGGCGGGACTCACCTCGGACAGGCCGAGGAACCGCACCTTGCCGGCCTGCACGAGGTTGGCCATGGCGCCCACGGTGTCCTCGATGGGCACGTCGGGATCCACGCGGTGCTGGTAGTAGAGGTCGATGGCCTCCACGCCCAGGCGTTTCAGGCTGGCCTCGCAGGCACTACGGACATAGTCGGGGCGCCCACAGATGCCGCGCGCCGAGGGGTTACTGGGGTCCCGCAGGATGCCGAACTTGGTGGCGATCACCACACGGTTCCGGACCGGGGCCAGTGTCTTGCCCACCAGGATCTCGTTGAGGTGGGGGCCGTACATGTCGGCGGTGTCGAAGAAGGTGATGCCGCGGTCCACGGCCTGGAGGATCGTGGCCGTGGATTCGGCGTCGTCCCGGTGGCCGTAGAAGTCCGACATGCCCATGCAGCCGAGGCCGAGGGCGGAAACGCTGAGTCCCTGGGTTCCGAGCGTGCGGGTCAGCATGGGGACCTCCTGGGCTCAGTATGAACGGGCCAAATAGGGATACACCAGGAAGACTCCTCCCCAGACATACACCAATGTTGTGCGAGTCCTCAGCCCTAACCCTCTACCGGAGAGAGAACAGCGAGGACTGCAAATACCGGCCCTGAAAGCCAACGGCAAAGGAGCCACAAAGAACACAAAAGACGCAAAGGGGATGGCGGCAAGGCCGTCNNCCCAGGATCTCGTCGTACTTGGCGGGCTCGATGCCCTCGAAGGGACAGGCGTCCACGCCCAGCAGGGCGGCGGAGGTCATGAGGTTGCCCAGGGCGATGTAGGTCTGCCGGGCAGCCCACTCCTGGATGACGGCGTGCCGGGGGCCCTTCACGAGGTCGCCCATCATGTAGCCCTTGTAGCCCGCCAGGCTTTCGGCGGAGACGCCGCGCACTTCGGCGATGCGGGCGATGAAGCGGTCCACGTCGGCCTCGGTGATGTCCTCCTTGGCCGTGAGGACCACCAGGTGGCTGCAGTCCTCCACCTGGGACTGGTTCCAGGAGGCGGGGCGCAGCCTGGCCTTGAGGGCGGGATCCGTGACGACGACGAACTTCCAGGGCTGGAGGCCGTAGCTGGAGGGCGTGAGCACCAGGGCCTCTTCGATGACGGCCCAGTCGGCGGCGGCGATCTTCCGGGTGGGGTCGAACTTCTTGGTGGCGTAGCGCCAGGTCAGCTGCTGGAGCAGGCTCTCGCCGGTGATGGTGCTCATGGATACCTCGGATGCGGGACGGAGATGGAGATGGAGAAGTAGATGGATTAGAGAGCCTGCTGGATGCGGGCCCGCAGCTGATCGATGGGCAGGGCACCCACGATGCGGTCCTGGGGCTTGCCGTCCTTGAAGAGCACCAGGGTGGGCATGCTGAGCACCTCGTACTGCTCGGACAGCGGCGTGAAATCGTCCACGTTCAGCTTGGCGAAGGTGACTTTGCCCTTGAACTCTTCGGCCAGGGCCTCGGTGATGGGGGCCAGATCGCGGCAGGGAGCGCACCAGGGAGCCCAGAAATCCACCACCGTGATGCCACGGGCAACGGCCTCGGAGAAGGTCTTGTCAGTGAGGTGCTGGATGGGGTCGGACATGCCGGGCTCCTGTGTCAGCCTTCCAGATTAGCGGATCTGGATTGATTCCCTGGAATGATATTTTCTTGGTTCAAGGATGGTTAGGTCATGAAACCTGGGTCCAGCGGGCGGTGGCGGCGGCGATGCGCTGGCCCAGCCGCTCGGCGGTCTTGCGGTCGGCTTCATTGGGTTCGACGTCCGGGGACACCTGGCCTGCCTGGGCCATCACGCCGGTCATGCTGCCGAGCCGGTTGATGCCCTCCTCGTTGTAGGGCAGCTCGGCGTTGCCCACCCAGATCATGCCGTGCTGCATGGCGAAGATCATCAGGGACTGGAGGGTGTTCAGCTTGTCGCCGCTGGGGCTGCCGCTGATGGTGAAGCCGGCCGCGAGCTTGTCCTTCCACTTCTGCTCCAGCCAGGGCTTGGAGCTGGCGTCCATGAAGGTCTTGAAGGGGGCGCTGACATTGCCCATGTAGGTGGGGCTGCCGAACACGATGGCATCCGAGGCTTCCAGGTCCGCCCAGCGGGCCTCGATCTCCTCGACGGGGATGAGCGCCGTCGCCGTGCCCGGGATGGTGTCGGCGCCAGCCTTCACCCGCTCCGCCATCACCCTGGTATGGCCATAGCCGCTGTGAAACACGATGGAAATCTGGGACATCCTTGGCTCCTTTTCGGGCTCTTGCATTCACCTGGCCCGTGGCCCAAACTTTAGGTGCTTACGATCAAAAAGAAAGTAGGCACTAATTTGGAAGGTAGGCACCCAATGGTTCGCAAAGCGTGCACCCTGGAACCCAATGTCCTCAGTGCCCAGTGCCCCACGCGCCAGGCCCTGGATCTCATCGCGGACAAGTGGACGACCCTGCTGATCTACCTGCTGTCGAAGGGGAAGCAGCGCTACGGCGACCTGCACCGGCAGGTGGGCGGCATCAGCCAGAAGATGCTCACCCAGACCCTGCGGAAGCTGGAGCGGGACGGCCTGGTCTCGCGGCATGTCTATCCCGAAGTGCCGCCCCGCACCGAGTACGAGNNCCTCAGCGCCTGATGCCGTCCAGGTCCGCAGGCGTGTCGAGGTCGGCGGCGCCGCCCGGGAAGGGGAGGGGGGCGGCGCCCTCTCTCAGAAGGATGGCCTTGGCGCCGCGGTCGCCGCTCAGGGTGAGGAGGTCGGGGAACAGGCGCCGGGGCAGCACCGCCGGAATGCCGAGGGTGCCCGCATAGGCGCAGGCCGCGGGGCGTTCCGGATCGCAGTCGGCCAGGGCCAGCAGGTCGCGCAGCAGGGCTGCATCCACGGCGGGCTGGTCCACCGCCAGAACCAGCACTCCCGGTGCGTCCGGAGGCAGGGCGGCGATGCCCAGGCGGAGGGAGCTGGCCATGCCCTCGTCGGCCCCGGGATTGGGGAGTGTCTGGACGTCCAGCCCATCAAGGCCCGCCGGCCACGCGCCGACCACGGCGACCACGGGTGAGCATCCTGCCTCCAAGGCCGCCCGGGCGGCGCGGCGCAGCAGGGTGTCTCCTTCGACCCTCAGCAGGGCCTTGGGCCCGCCCATGCGGCGCCCCGAGCCCGCGGCGAGGATGAGGGCGGCGGTCCGCGGGGGCTTCATGGGGGCGTGATGGCCGCGGCGCTGGCGCGCAG
>DPRT01000167.1:0-3432 GCA_003538615.1 Holophagaceae bacterium
TTCGTGCTGCAGCTGCGGGCGGCCTGAGACCAGGTCGCCTTCAGCGACAGGGATGCACCACGGAGACACGGAGGCCACGGAGGAGGCACGGAGGCCTCCGTGATCCTCCTTCCATGGGCAGGCCGGAGGCCGCTTCCGGCTTCGCCGGAAGCCACGGGTGGCGCCGGGCCCGGATCCTCTTTGGGGTATCCGAGCCCGGCGCCACCCGTGTGCCCATGCTCCGTGTCTCCGTGGTGGAGCCTCTACCGTCGCAGGCGAACTGCTCTAACTCCGCCGCTTCAGGCTCAGCTCCAGGATGAACTCCGCCACCGGCTCGAAGGTGCCGTCCGGCAGCTTCACGGCGGCCTGCACGCGCATGGGCTCGGTGATGCGGTCTTCGGACGCCAGGGCCCGCCGCACCTGGTCCCGGATGGCCCCCCCTTCCTCGCAGATGAAGTAGACATCGGCTTCCGGGCGCTTGAGGAAGGTGGCCTGGAAGGCCTTGAAGACGAGGGACACGGGTTTCCCCGAGCGCTTGATCTGGTCCATGGCCAGCAGGCCCCCGGCGCAGTCCGCGCCGATGGCCAACGCGCCGAAATACATGGAGCCAAGGTGATTGCGGGTCCAGCGGCGGAGCGGGATGCGCACNNGGGAGGACATGCCTCCGATTGTCAGCCGCCCGCCAGGTTCACGTCCAGCAGGCCCTCGGGTGGATCCAGGTCCAGCCTCCGGTTCGGCAGGTCCAGGGTCCACCAGGCCTTGATGTAGGGGATGTCTCGCTGGCCCGTGCGCCCGGGGCGCAGGTCCCGCATCACCACCATGTCGTAGCCCGCGGGTCCGGGATCCAGACGCAGCACCTCGCCCACCTTGCGGCCGGCGATGAAGACCTCGCAGCCGATCCACTGGTGGCGAAAGGTTTCGCCTTCCGGCAGGTCAGCGGCGGCTTCGGGCATCCACAGGGCCCAGCCCTTGAGGGGTTCGGCGGCGGTGCGGTCGGGTACATCCGTGAAGGCGAGGCAGGGCCGATCCTGGTGCCAGCGGAAGGTCCGCAAGGCCACTGGACGGGCAGGCGGGGCGGCTTCGCCGTGCTCGAGATCCTGCTGGGGCGGGGCCAGCATCAGGCCCTGCATGCCGTCCAGCTTCTCCGGTTCGTCCATGACGGCATGGAAGAGGAACTCGCCCTTGAGCCCCTGCACCTTGGCGAGATGGCCCGCGAGGAGCATTTAAGCCTCCTGCTCGTCCTGGTCGTCCAGTTCGAGGTTCACCACCAGGCCCGCCTTCTCCCCGGCGGTCTTGCAGAGGGTGCGCAGCGCCGAAATCATGCGCCCGTGCTTGCCGATGATGCGGCCCCGGTCCTTGGGATCCGCGAAGACCAGCACGTCGCGCTTGCGGCCATCGCCCGCGACCTCGACCCGGAGGGCCTCCGGGTGGTCCAGCAGGGGAGTCAGCACATCACGCAGAAAGGCTTCGAGGTTCATGGTCGCTCCGCATGGAACAAAGAAAGCCGGACCTCGGCCCGGCTTTCATGGATCTGAATCGGGCTAGATGATCTGGTTCTTCTTGAACAGATCGAGGACAGTCTTGGAGGGCTGGGCGCCCTTCTGGATCCAGGACTTGGCCTTCTCGGCATCGATGCGGACTTCTTCGCCGGAACCGGCAATGGGATTCACGAAGCCCAGCACTTCCACGGCGCGGCCCGTGGGGATGCGGTCGTTTTCGGAGACGACGATGTGGTAGAACGGGCGCTTCTTGGCGCCATTGCGAGCAAGACGGATCGAAAGCATGGGCACTCCCTGAGCAGGAAAGTGTATCGCGGAAAGGGGTTCCGCCCAAGTCCTAATTCAGGGCCCGAAGGAGGATGGCGGGAAGCTGCCTTCCAGCACCGCCTGGCGCTCCTGGATGTTCCGCCGCAGCGTGGGCCAGCGCGGATGGGTGCGCATGCGGTCGAGGAATGGGGAGGCCTCGTACCAGCGGGCGCAGCTGAAGCCCTGGACGAAGGCCCGGGTGGCGCAGTCCACGGCCCGGTCCGCATCGCCCAGGAGCGAATAGGCTTCAGCTTCCTTGAAGGTCCACTCCCCATCGGGAATCCGGAGCTTGCCGCGGATGTCGTCGATGCGGCGCAACTCGGCCAAGCCATCTTCCCGCCGCCCCTCCAGGTAGGCGAGGTAGACCCGGCAGAGGTCCTGGAAGGGGGCCGGGCCACCGGCCATGGCCTCTCCCGTCTTCATGAAGGCAAGGGCGGCTTGGCGGTCGCCCCTGAGCAGAGCGTAATAGCCCTGGTAGAACACCACGTTGGCGTCCAGGCGCACGGCCCTGGCGCGCAGCAGCTCCCGGCCGAAGGTGTCCCAGTCGCCGAGGTACAGGTAGGTGGTCTCCGCGAACCAGGAGGACGGCTGGGCCATGGGTCCCAGCAGCGTCTGCTGTCGCACCAGGGCCCCCTTGGCGCCTTCCAGCAGCCCGGCGGTGCGGCCGGCATAGGCGAAGCCATGGTAGAGGTCCGGGATGCCGGGACGGAGATGGGTGGCCTGCTCCAGCGCCCGCAGCGCCCGGTCCTGGTTTCCGGTGTCCGTGAGCATCAGGGACCAGAGGAAGGTGGCCCGGGGGTGGCCCGGGACCAGCTCCACGGCCCGCTGGAAGGCCCGGTGGGTGCGGGAATTGAGGCCGACGCCGGCCTGGGCGGGATCCACCCAGAGGCAGCGGTAGAGATGATCGCCCAGGGTGGCCCAGGCCGTGGCGCACCGGGGCTCGGCCTCGGCCAGCGCCTGGGTGGCCGCCAGTCCGGCCAGGGCCGCCTGGTCATCCCGGATGGACATGGCCTGGAGCAGATCCCAGAACCGCCCGGGATCGCTGGGGTGGAGGTCGGTCCGGATGCGGTGGCGCCGGTCCAGCGGCCAGTGATCCACCCAGGCCTCCAAAGCCTGGCCCGGATCCATGGGCGGCTGGGTTTCGCGGCTCCAGGGGCGGCCCGCCAGGAGCTTGGCCGGCGTCGTCCACTGGGTGGTCAGGGCCAGCCGGTGCCCGTCCCGGCGCCCCTGGAAGCGGAACAGCGCCAGGTCCGAAGGGAGCTTGCGCAACTCCGCCGGGGGCGGGACCGCCTTGGCGTGGGTCACCGTGGCCCCGGCCAGCACCTCGAAGTGGTCCTGGAGCAGGGTTTCGAGCCCGAGGTCCACATCGGCCTGGCCCGAGGGTTCGGGGGCGATGATGAGCACCCTTACGATCCCCGAGGACCGCGGGGCCGATTGCCACATCCAGGTGCCGGCCAGCCCGAGACTCAAAGCCGCAGCCAGAACCATCCAGGTCCGGAGCGGGATCGGGGGCTGGGCGCTCGCCACGGACTGGCTCCTAGAAGGGAAGGTTGGGGCCGCCGCCCATTTTGGCCATGCGCTGCATGCGGGCCATGAACTTGGGATCGTTCATCTGCCCCATCATCTTCTTGGTTTCCATGAACTGCTT
>DPRT01000167.1:3481-4786 GCA_003538615.1 Holophagaceae bacterium
TGGCCATGACCTCGGCTTCCTTCTCGTCAATCTTGTCCTTGGCGTGCTCGATGAGGCTGAGGACATCGCCCATGCCGAGGATGCGCTGGGCCATGCGGTCCGGGTGGAAGCGCTGGAAGTCCTCCAGCTTCTCGCCCTCGCCCACGAACTTCAGGGGCTGGCCGGTGGCCTGCTTGATGCTGAAGGCCGCGCCGCCGCGGGTGTCGCCGTCGGTCTTGGTGAGCACCACGCCCGTGATGCCGAGCTTCTCATGGAAGGCCGTGGCGCTGCGGACCGCGTCCTGGCCCGTCATGGCGTCGGCCACGAAGAGGATCTCGTCCGGCGACGTGGCCGCCTTGATGCGGGCCAGCTCCTCCATCAACGCTTCATCCAGGTGCAGGCGGCCGGCGGTGTCCAACACCACCACGTCCCAGCCCTTCAGCTTCGCCTCGGCCAGGGCCGCGGCGCAGATGGCCACGGGATCCTTCTCCTCGGTGCGGAAGGAGGGCACGCCGGCATCCTTGGCCACCACGTGCAGCTGCTCGATGGCCGCCGGGCGGTAGACGTCCGCGGGCACCAGCAGGGGCGAGCGCCCCAGCTTCTTCAAGAACACCGCCAGCTTGCCGCAGCTCGTGGTCTTGCCCGCGCCCTGGAGGCCCACCATCATCACCACGGTCGGGGGCTTGGATGCGAAGGCGAGGGGATGTTCCGGCGCCTGGCCGCCCATGATCTCCACCAGCTCGCGGTGGACGATGTCGATGAAGGCCTGGGCNNGCCTCCAGGAGGGCCATGCGGACTTCGCGCAGCACGGCTTCGAGGTTGGCTTCCGTCAGCTTGGACTGGCCCCGGAGGGCCTTCATGGCCTGGCTGAGCTTCTGGGTAAGGCTGTCGAACATGGGACCCCGGCGTGGACCAAACCGCCATTGTACCGGCGGGAATGGCTTTCTCCTGTCAGGAAAGGGATCCTCGGGCATAATCCTGACCAATGGAGTCAGATATGTCGAACCATCTGGCCGGAAGCCTCAGCCCCTACCTGCTCCAGCACGCCCACAATCCGGTGGACTGGTTTCCCTGGGGCCAGGAGGCTCTGGCCAGGGCCAAGGCAGAGCAGAAGCCCATCTTCCTCAGCATCGGCTACAGCGCCTGCCACTGGTGCCACGTCATGGAGCGCGAGAGCTTCGAGAACCCGGCCGTGGCCGAGGTGCTGAACGCCCACTTCGTGAGCATCAAGGTGGACCGGGAGGAGCGGCCCGACCTGGACGACCTCTACATGGATGCGGTGCAGACTCTGACGGGCCGGGGCGGCTGGCCCATGAGCGTGTGGCT
>DPRT01000167.1:4945-5505 GCA_003538615.1 Holophagaceae bacterium
GGGGGCTTCGCCCGCTACAGCGTGGACGGCCAGTGGCTGGTGCCCCACTTCGAGAAGATGCTGTACGACAACACCCAGTTGGCGGCCTGCTACCTCACGGCCTTCCAGGCCACGGGCGAATCCCGGTACGCCCAGGTGGCCCGGGAGACCCTGGACTACCTGCTGCGGGATCTGCGCGATCCCGCGGGCGGTTTCCATTCCAGCGAGGACGCGGACAGCGAAGGCGAGGAGGGGAAGTTCTACGTCTTCACACCTGCTGAGGTCTGCGAGGCCCTGGGTGAGGCTGACGGCGCGCGGTTCTGCGCCGCCTACGGCATCACGGAAGGGGGGAATTTCGAACACGGGCGCAGCGTGGTCCACCGCTTTTCATGTCCCCGGGAAGCCGCGCTTCCCGGGGAAGAGGATCAAATGCTGCGGGAGCGGTTGCGGCATTGGCGGGACCGCCGCGTGCGCCCGGCCAAGGACGACAAGGTGCTGGCCGCCTGGAACGGTCTGGCCCTGTCGGCCCTGGCCCGGGGATTCCAGGTGCTGGGGGATCCCCGCTATCTGGAGGCGGCCAC
>DPRT01000079.1 GCA_003538615.1 Holophagaceae bacterium
CCCTGCCCTGCTGCCGCCGGAGCTGGACAACCCCACCGCCGAAGCCTGGGAAGGGCAGGCGAAGGCCGCCCGCACGCCCCAGGAGCGGTTCACGGCCCTCTTCTTCCTGAACCGGTTCAAGAGCCCCAAGGCGCTCCTGGCGCTGGACGGCCTCGGCGCCGCCGACGCCGCCGCCTGGCCGAAGCACCTGCACCTGGAAGCCTCCCTCGCCACGGCGCGGCTGAACGGCGCCGAGATCCCCCCGGCCCTCCAGGGCTTCCTCGACGCCCTGCCAAAGGCCGGCAAGGTGGATCCCGTCCGGGCCCAGGCCGCCCGTCTGCGGCTGATGATGGCAGGCAGGGAAAAGGATCTGCTGCCCCCGGTGCCGGCCACCCCGGGGAGCCTGCTGGCCTTGATGGATGCCTGGAACCGGGGCCCCTGGGCCCTCCGCCGGGACCTCGCGCTGACCGCCTTCGCCTCGCCCTCGGCGGAATCCCCGGCCTGGTCCCGGATGGGCCTCTCCCGGCCGGATCCCGCCACCCTCAACCGGGCCTGCGTGGGCCTCCTCTCCAGGCTGGCCGAGGGTGTTCCCAAGCCTGCGCCGGTGGAAGCCTTCGAGGTCGAAGGCGCCTCCTGGCCCTGCGCTGGCGACCCGCTGGCCCAGTGGTACGGGTTCCAGGCCCTGGCCAAGCTCGAAACGCCCCTGCCCGGCCTGAAGCTGCTCATGGCCCAGGACCGCCCCTTGGGCGCTGCCAGCCCCCTGATGCTGGGCGTGCTGCTCCCAGCCATGCGGCGCCAGCATCCCGAACTGGCGGATCAGGTGCGGTCGCGCCTTCTGGCCGGACCGGACCCCATCGCCCGGACCGCCGCCATCGAAGATCTGCCTGTGGCCCCCGCGGACCTCGACGTCCTCACCCGGCGCGTCTGGGCCGACACCCAGTTCGAAACCCAGCAGACCCTCATCCACAGCTACGGCCGTTGGAAGATGGCACCGGAGGACCAGAAGGCCCAGCTTCGCCCCTGGCTCCAGCATCCCAACTGGACCTGCCGATGGGAGGCCCGCCAGGCCCTGCTCAAGCTGGACCCGTCCGTCCCCTGGCCCGCGGCCCCCAGGCCCACCAAGGTCGACGAGGCGATCCTGAAAGAGGCCACCCGCCTGGCCGAACGCGGCAAACCCGTTCGCCTTCGCATCTCCCTGAGCGGAAAGCGCAGCGTGACGCTCCGGCTCGATCCCACGGTGGCACCGATGAATGTGGCCAACCTGGTGCTGCTGGCCCGCAAGGGCTACTTCAACGGCCGCCGGGTGCCCCGCGTGGTGCCGGACTTCGTGGTGCAGATGGGNNACGCCCCACCTCACGGGCAGGTACACCCGCCTGGGCGAGGTGGAGGATCTGGACCGCGCCATGAAGATCCTCGATGGCCTGGAACTGGGCGCGAAGGTCGTGTCCATCAAGGTGCTTGAACCGTGAAGCGGCCGCGATTCCGCCTCACGGCCATCGGCCTGATGGCGGTCCCCGCAGCCTGGGCCCAGGCGCCCCTGCTCCAGGATGGCGCGGCCGCCCTGCGGCGGGCGCAGGTCGCCTGGACGCTGGGGGAACCGCCCCTGCCACCCCTCTCGCTGCCCTCCCTCGAGGTGGGCCTGGGCGGCGCGGAATCGGACGGCCTCTACGCGCCCCTGAACGGCGGCGAAGGCCTGGGCCAGGGCATCCAGGGCTGGGGGCTGGGCCTGCAGGCCCGCTACGCCCAGGGCGGCTGGTCCTTCTCCGCCACGGTCCTCGGCCTCAGGCATCACGACCACACCTCCGGCCTCCTCCACCGGGCCGCCCTCGCCTACCAGGGGGAATCCGGCTGGCGGGTGGCCCTGGAGCAGGGGCCCATGGCCTGGGGATCCGGGTTGAACGGGGGCGAGCTGATGGGAAGCGCCGGCCGGCCCTTTCCGCGGGTGTCCCTGGCCACGCCGGACCTCGAGCTGCCCTTCGGCCGCTGGCAGGCCGAGGCCTTCGCGGGACGGCTCGAACGGGACCGCCCCATACCCGCATGGGTCGATCTTCGCGAGTCCCGGATCGCCGCCCAGGCCAGCGGCATGGACCTCCACCGGCCGGATCTGTTCGGCGGAATCCTGCGGGTGGCCTTCGGAACCCGGGTGGAAGCCAGCCTCGGAGCCCTGGCCATGGCCGGTGGCCGGGACGCCCAGGGCCAGCCGGCGCCGGCCTCCGCACAGCGGACCGGGGCCCTGGCGGAACTGAAGGTGCGGGTCCCTTCCCTCGCCCGCCTTGCCGGGGCCCGAGGCGCCTCCCTCCACCTCAGTCGAAGCGCCGCCCCCGAAGACCACTCCCTCACCCTGAGCCCCGGCCGCAGCCTCGCCGGCCTCCGGCTCGTCTGGGATGGATGGGACCTGGGGCTCGAATATGCCGGAGCCCCTTCCCGCCCTGCGCCGGCACCCCTCACCCGACCCACCTACCTGGCGGGTTTCTCGACGCATGGCGACCCGCTGGGATCCGCCTTCGGCTCTGGAGCCATGACGCGCACGGTGGAGCTGGGCCTGCCCCTCTTCCTGGAGGGCGAGGGGCGTCTCAAGGTGGTGCGCGCCACCTCCTTCGTGGTTCCGGCCACGGGTGTGGATTCCTGGCACCTCCAGGCCGAGGCCCAGTGGCGCACGCCCACAGGCCGGATCGGCGCCTCCCTGGCCTCCCGCCGGAACCGGGCCCCGGCCCCCGAAGTCCGCTGGGGCTGGGCCCTCAGTATCTTCCAGGCGTTCCGCGTGTTCTGAGGCGGAACCTCCGCCTGCGCTATCCTGAAGGCCCTCCCGAGGTCCGCATGGCGTTGTCCCGCGATCAACTTGTCCGCCGCGCCGCACAAGAGCTGCGCGATGGCTACTACGTCAACCTCGGCATCGGCATCCCCACCCTCATCGCCAATGAGATCCCCACGGGCATGGAGGTCGTCCTCCAGAGCGAGAACGGCCTGCTGGGCATCGGCCCCTTCCCCACGGCGGAGGAGGTGGACGCGGACCTCATCAACGCGGGCAAGCAGACGGTGACGGCGGCGCCTGGCGCCAGCTTCTTCAGCAGCGCCGACAGCTTCGCCATGATCCGCGGCGGCAAGATCGACCTCAGCATCCTGGGCGCCATGCAGGTGGACATGGAGGGCAACCTCGCCAACTGGATGATCCCCGGCAAGA
>DPRT01000055.1 GCA_003538615.1 Holophagaceae bacterium
CCCAAGCACGTGCAGCAGTTCCAGAAGGAGGGCTACCTGCGCTGGGACTCCCTGGGCGAGTTCTCCGCCTTCGCGGCCTCCCTCGAGCACGTGGCCAACGCCTTCAAGAACGCCAAGGCCGCGGTGCTGGCGGAGACCCTCGACCAGGCCATCGCCACCTTCCTGGACAACGACAAGTCCCCCGCCCGCAAGGTGGGCCAGATCGACAACCGGGGCAGCCACCTCTACCTGGCCCTCTACTGGGCCCAGGCCCTGGCCGCCCAGACCAAGGACGCGGAGCTCCAGGCCCGGTTCGCCAAGGTCGCCCAGCAGCTCAGCGCCAACGAGGCCAAGATCAATGAAGAACTGATCGCCGCCCAGGGCAGGCCCGTGGACATGGGTGGCTACTACCACCCCGACAAGGCCAAGACCGGCGCCGCCATGCGCCCCAGCAGCACGCTGAACGCCATCATCGACGCGATGTAGCGACTGGCTCCGGAACGACGTTCCGGAGAACAGGAAACGGCCCGCATGCGCGGGCCGTTTCCTTAGGGAAATCGTCTTTCACGGGGCGAAGCCCCGTCTACGGGATTCGGCAGAGCCGAATTCCGCCCGATCAGAACAATCCGACGATTCTGCCCGTCTCCGGATCGATGTCCACATCGTAGAACCCCGGCCGGGTGGGTAGACCGGGCATGGTGGCCATCTTGCCGAGCAGGGGATAGAGGAAGCCCGCTCCGGCGCTGATGCGGATGTCCCGCACGGGGATCCGGAAGCCCGTGGGAACGCCCTTGAGCGCGGGATCGTGGCTGAGGCTCAGGTGGGTCTTGGCCATGCAGATGGGCAGGCGGTCATAGCCCAGGCGCGTGTAGGCCTCGATCGCCGCTTCGGCTTCGGGGGCGTAGTCCACCCCGTCGGCGCCGTAGATCTCCCGGGCGATGGTCTCGATCTTCTGCTTGATGGGCTCGTCCACGCCGTAGAGGAAGCGGAAATCCGAGGGGCGCTCGCAGACGCGCATGACCGCCCGGGCCAGGTCCAGGGCCCCTTCCCCGCCCAGGGCCCAGTTGTGGCATACCACCGCGTCCTCGGCGCCGCTTTCCAGCGAGGCCCGGCGCACCAGATCCAGNNCCGCCGTGCATCTTGAGGGCGCGCACGGTGGCCACCAGCACCACGGCATCGGGCACCAGCCCCGAGACGCGGCACTTGATGTCGAAGAACTTCTCCATGCCCATGTCGGCGCCGAAGCCCGACTCGGTGATCACGTAGTCCGCCAGCTTGAGGCCNNTCCTTCATGAGCACGGTCATGGCACCCGCCACGCCCAGATCCTCGGCGGTGACGGCTTCGCCCTGCCGGTTGAGCCCCACCACCATGGCGCCCAGGCGCCGCCGCATGTCCTGGAGCCCCGTGGTGAGGGCCAGTACCGCCATGATCTCGCTGGCCACGGCGATGTCGAAGCCCGTCTCCCGCGCGAAACCCGCCTCCTCGGCGCCCCGGCCCACGGTGACGCCCCGCAGGAAGCGGTCGCTGGTATCCAGCACCCGGCGCCAGGAGATGGCGGCGGGATCCAGGTCCATGCGGCAGACGCTGCGGCGCTCCTCCGGTGTGAACGTTTCGGGATCGCCCTTGGTGACGCCCAGCTTCGCGCAGCGAAGCTGGAGCGAGCGGGGGAACTTCCTTCCGGATTTNNGCGCCGCCCTTGATGCCGAAGGTCGGGCCCTGGCTGGGCTGGCGAATGCAGGTGAGCACGCGCTGGCCGAGATGGGCCCCGAGGGCCTGGCTGAGGCCCACGGTGGTGGTGGTCTTGCCCTCCCCCAGGGGCGTGGGCGTGATGGCGGTGACATCGATGTACTTGCCGCTGGGACGCGCCTTCAGGCGTTCCAGCACCTCCAGCCGCACCTTGGCCTTGGTGGGGCCGTAGAACTCCAGCTCGTCCTCCTGCAGACCCAGTTCCGCGGCCACCTGGGCGATGGGCTTGAGCTGGGCGGCCTGGGCGATGTCCAGGTCTGAGGGCACCGGCTCCCGGCGTCGCAGGGTCGTGGGCGAGAAGGGCTTCGTGACGGTGTCCATGACCGTCTCCTCGGAAAGATCCGATCAGAAAGTTAACCCTAAAGCGACTTTATGGTCGTCATCCAGGGAGAGCTGTTGATTCAGGTCACACCCGCACGCATGCTGGATCCATGCGTCGCCTGACCGGGGTTGCCACCCACCGCTTCCGCGAGAAGGCCTCGGTCTTCCTCACCGAACTGCACCCCGCCCGGGATGCGGCGGAGCGGGCGGCCGTGCTGGCCCAGCTGCGGAAGCGGGACTTCGACGCCACCCACCATTGCAGCGCGTGGCGCGAGGGTATCCCCGCCGCGGCCTTCGGCGCGGATGATGACGGCGAACCCTCCGGAACCGCGGGACGGCCCATGCTGGCGGTGCTGGAGGGCGCCCAGGCCACGGACCTCATCGCGGTCTGCATCCGCTGGTACGGCGGCACCAAGCTGGGCAGCGGCGGGCTGGTGCGGGCCTACACCGAGGGCGTGCAGGGGGCTCTGACGGAGGCTGACGCGCAGGGCCTCTGGGAGGAGGTCCGCATCCTCCGGACCGGGGAGATCCGCATCTCCGCAGCCATGGCCCATCTGCCCTTCGCACTCCTGGGGGCCTTCCCGGCCGCTGCGGTACTCGAACAGGCCTTCCAGGGCCAGGAAGCGGTCCTGCGCTTCGAGTGTCCGCCGGAACTCTGCCCGGCTCTCGACCACGCCTGGCAGGAGCGCAGCCGGGGCGGCACGATCATCTGGGATTGACCGCTCGCCGGTCCCCGCCCCCCATTCACCGATCCCCGCGCGGTTTTCCGCCCGGACGCCCGTAGCTTGGTCATGCGGAAGGAGGCGGACATGATCCATGCGGGATGGCTCTTCGATGGCTCCTGGTGGTGGCTTCTGTGGTGCCCTTCGCTCGCGCTCGCCGTCCCCTTCGGATCGGGAAGAAAGGAACACCGCTCATGAACGCCCAGGAACGCCCCCCGGTCTTCTCGGCCAAGCTCGTCTTCGGCCTGGTGGTCATCGCCATCGGCCTGATCCTCCTGGTGGACAGCCTCCACTGGTACGACGCCTGGCACCTGCTGGCCTGGTGGCCGCTGGCCCTGGCCGCCTTCGGTCTCGCCCGCCTGGTGCAGGACGGCCCCCTCAGCCTGCGGGGCCACATCTGGCTGGGCTTCGCCGTGGCGGGATTCATCTCCCAGTTCGGCCCCTGGGGCCTGCTGGAACGCTGGTGGCCGGGCTTCCTGGTCTGGGGCGGCCTGATCGTCACCCTGCGGGCTGTCTTCCCCCAGCCCAAGCGCCTCCGGAAGCCCAAGGACTCGCCCCCATCACCGCCCCCCACCGTTTCCTGTGATCCTGAAACCGACCCCATGCAGGTGAAGCCATGAACGCCCCCGACGACACCAAGGCCCCGAGCCCCTTCAGCCCCAAGCTGGTGGTGGGCGTGGCCATCATCGTGGCGGGCCTGGTGCTCACCCTGGACAACCTCGGCCTCATCGAGGCCCACACCATCTTCAAGCTCTGGCCCTTGGTGCTGGTGGCCATGGGCGTCGCCAAGATCCGGCAGGACCGCGGCAGCGGCGGCCTGGGCGGCTGGTTCCTGGTGCTGGGCGGCGCCTTCCTCCTCCTCTTCACCCTCGGCGGAGCCCACCTCAGCGAGGCCCTGGCGCCCATGCTGGTGGTCGCCGTGGGCATCCTCATCGTGGTGAAGGCCCTGAAGCAGAACCGGGGCGTGCCGCCGGAACTGGCCCGGTCCGAGGACTTCCTCCAGGGCACGGCCATCTTCGGGGGCTTCAAGCGGCGGGTTTCCACCCAGGCCTTCAAGGGGGGCGAGCTGACGGCCATCTTCGGCGGGTACGAAGTGGACCTTCGCCAGGCGGTCCTCGAAAACGGCCAGGCCCGCATCGATGTCTTCGTCCTCTTCGGCGGCGGCGAGATCCGGGTGCCGGAAGGCTGGGAGATCGCCAATCGCGCCACCGCCATCGCCGGAGCCCTGAACGACGGCACCCACCACGGCCCCGGCTCCGGCGAAAGCCGCCCCCGCCTGGTGATCACGGGCCTGATCCTCTTCGGCGGCACGGAGGTCAAAAGCTGATGCACCCCCTGCTCGCCAGCCGGGCCCGACTGGGGGCCTACCTCCTGGGGTGGGCCCCCATCGCCATGCTGCTCACGGGCATTGCCCGGAGCCAGGGCTGGAGCTGGACCGAGGCCGCCATCCTCGCCCTGCCCCTCTGCCTGCTGGCGGCCTTCCTATTCCTGTCCGCCTGGTTCCTCTGCCGGGCCCTGCCCCTGGGCCGCCGGATGGAGACCCTCGGCTCCCACGGCGCGGCCTGGGGCCTGGCGGCGGTCCTCATGGGCGGGCTCTGGGCCGGGCTGGCCTGGCTGCTGGCCCGCGTCCTGGCCTGGATTCCGGGCCTGGAGGCGCTGCCCCAGCGGGTGGGCGCCGCCCTCCCCGTGCTCACGGGCCTGGGCATCCTGCTCTACCTGGCCTCCGTGGCCCTCAGCTACCTGATGCTGGCCCAGGACCGGGCGGTGGAGGCGGAACGCCGGGGCGCGGAACTGCAGCTGCTGGCCCAGGAATCCGAGCTGAAGGCCCTGCGGGCCCAGCTCAATCCCCACTTCCTCTTCAACAGCCTGAACTCGCTGTCGGCCCTCACCGCCGTGGATCCGGCCCGGGCCCGGGAGATGTGCGTGCTGCTGTCCGATTTCCTCCGCCGCAGCCTGGGTCTGGGGGAGCGCCGCCTGGTGGCCTTGCGGGAGGAACTGGAGCTGGCCCAGGCCTACCTGGCCATCGAGCAGATCCGCTTCGGCGCCCGCCTGATCCTGGACTGGCGCATCGATCCCGCCGCCGAGCCCGCCCTGCTGCCCACCCTGCTGCTGCAACCGCTGGTGGAGAACGCCATCAAGCATGGCATCGCGGCCCTGCCCGAAGGCGGCACCCTGCTCGTGGCCGCGGAGGTCACGGAAGGCCACGTGACCCTGCGCGTGGAGAACCCAGCGGACCTGGACGCCCCGGCGCCCCAGGGGCTGGGCCTCGGCCTGCGCCAGGTCCGCCAGCGCCTGCTGGGCCGCTTCGGCAGCCGGTCCCGCTTCGAGGCTGTCCTGCAGAATGGCGTCCACCGAGTCACCCTGGTGTTCCCCCTGGAGACCGAACCATGAGAGCCCTCATCATCGACGACGAGGATCTGGCCCGCGCCGTGGTGCGCGAGCATCTGGCCGCCCACCCGGATGTGGACGTGGCCGCCGAATGCGCCAACGGCTTCGAGGCCCTCAAGGCCGCGGCCCAGCATCAGCCCGACCTGGTCTTCCTGGACATCCAGATGCCCAAGCTGGACGGCTTCGAGGTCCTGGAGCTGCTGGAGGCCGAGGGGAAGCGCCCCGCCGTGGTCTTCGTCACCGCCTACGATCAGCACGCCCTGCGGGCCTTCGAGGCCCATGCGGTGGACTACCTGCTCAAGCCCTTTTCGAAAGAGCGCTTCGACGCCGCCCTGGCCAAGGCCCGGGCCCTCCACGCGGCCCAGCCGGCCACCCCGCCGCCCGCCGCCGCGGAACTGGCCGCCACCGCCCGGCTGGGGAAACCCCTCGAACGCATCGTGGTGAAGGACGGCCCCAAGGTGACNNCTGAAACAGCAGACCCTCGCCAGCCTGGAAGCCCTGCTTGATGGCAGCCGTTTCATCCGCATCCACCGCAGCTACATCCTGAACCTCGACCGCCTCGTCCGCGTCGAGCAGGACACCAAGGAACACCGCGACGCCATCCTCCGGGATGGCACCCGCCTGCCCGTGAGCCGGGCCGGCTACCAGCGCCTGCGGGAGCTCTGGGAAGGGATCTGACCGCGGCCCCGTCGGGGTTTTGATGCGACCTCTAAGGGACCTCAGATCCCGCCGTGCAGCCGGCAGGGATGGTGGTTGCAGTGGCCACATCGTCCGGAACAGGGAAGCCCAGGCGTTTCGACGGCCTGGGCTTCGGAACAGATGCAGTCCGGAGGGGGATTGGCGCAGGCCCGGGCGGCCCCATCCTCCCGGGGATAGAGCGGCTTGATGGGGACGGCCACCCGGATGGTTTTGGCGGCAGGCGCGGCGTTTCCCGGCTTCGGAAGCGGGTGCCCTTTCCGCGGGGCCGTGCCAGGGGTCGCCATGGGGATCGTCAGGCTTCAGGCCGCTTGAAACTCTTCGCCACCTTCTGCATGAGCAGGGGGTCGCCCTCGATCTGGATCTTGCCGGTCATGAAGGCCTCCTGGGCGTTCAGCGTTCCGGTACTCATGGCGACGAAGTCATCGGCCTTGGCTTTGAGGAGCGTATCACAGGGTTTCAGGAGGCGGGGGAAGACCATGCAGGCGCCCTTGCGGATGATCAGGGTGTAGCCCATGTCGTCGATCTGGTAACCCACGGCCGCTTCAAGATCTCCGGCTTTTTCGGCGTTGAAACGCTCAGGCATGGACTCCAGGAGGCCCTGGGCCGGGTTCACGTCCGCGTCGAAATGAGCCGTGTAGGCGGCCACCTTGCTCATATCGCCCTTCACGGTGATGGCACCGCCCAGCAGGGCCGCCACCAGGTTGAGCTTGCCCGCGTTGAGGGCCGCGAAATCCGCATCGGAGATGCCCAGGGCGGCGCCGCCTTCGACTTCGCCGGGCCGCACCGACAGGCCCTCGGGACTGAAGTCCAGCCGGTAGGGCACCCCGTCCACCTTCACTTCCAGTGTGCCGCTCGCCCCGCCCTTGTACCGTTTCCGCAACGTCGCCAGGGCCTTGCCGCCGGGGGTGTCGGGGAAGGTGATCTCAGGCTCGGCGGACCAGCTCTTCCAGGCCTTGCGGAGGAGGCTCATGTCGCCCGCATAGCGGATCTGTCCCCCCAGCAGGGCCGGACCGGGATCCGAAAGGCCGCAGACCAGTCCCCGCAGCGCAGCTTCGTCGCCGGCCACTTCCGCGCCCTCGCCCCAGCTTTCGCCACCCACCGTGACCTTGATGCCCGCCCCCGCCAGCGCCAGACGCGCGGGCACCAGCTCCTTGAGGGGTTTCACCGGGCCGCCCTGCTTCTGGGGCTTCTTGAAGAACTTGGGGAATTTCTGGAGCAGGCCGAGATCCCCGGTGCCCTTGAGCTTGCCGGTCATGAAGGCCTGCATGGGGTCGAGCTTCCCTTCGTTGAGCGCGATCCAGTCCTCGGCGCCGATCACCACCACCGAGGTCGCATCCGCCTTGGCCTCGCGCTTGAGCGAAAAGGCGCCGTTCTCGATGAGGCAGGTGTAGTCGCCCCCGCCTTCGCCGGTCACCTGGTAGTAGACAGAGACTGTCAGACCCTGCGCCTTCTCGGGGAGGAAGAGCTCGGGCATGAGCGCAAAGATGCCGTCCACCGTCAAAGCCATGATCCACCTCGGAATGTGGGATCGAGCATGGCCGCGCCGCTGGACTTCGCGCAACGGTTACCAGGAGTCAGGATTCTTCATGCCATTCCCTGCACGCAAAAGGGGCCAGATGGCCCCTTTTGCGTGCAGGGAATGCTTCATTTCAGGCGGAACGGCATGCTGAGCTTGAACCTGGCGGCCACGGGTTTCCCCTTGACCCGGGCAGGCTCGAATTCCCAGTCCCTGGCGTAGCCCACGGCGCAGGCATGCAGTTCTGGCGGTCCTGAGATGGCCTTGGCCTCTGTCACCTTGCCTTCGACATCGATGACGAGGACCACCACGACGGTGCCCTGGATGCGCTGGGCCTTGGCTTCGGGCGGATAGGGAGGCGCATCGGGCTGATGCTTGATACGAATTTTATTGAAGTGCACCTCCACGGGATCCGAAACCGTGGACCCTGGTTTCGGGGCGTCGGAGGCCGAGAGTGTGGCGATGCCCAGAACAACCGCCAGTAAGAGCGCTGGGATGAAGGTGGCCACAGGGGAGGCTGGAGCATGGGTAGGATGGGCGCGCAACAGTCGCTGAATTCGGAGCATGAGATGACCTCCACTGGCCGCGGGGGCCAGATCGGGAATCAGGTTCGGTCGGATTCGGAGTTCCTCCAGCCCGACGAGGGCGGAGGCGTAGAGGATCGGATCGCCGCAGGCCTGCACGGCCGCGTCATCGCAGCAGTGCTCGCGTTCCTGGCGGATACGCCGGGAGAGCCACCAGACGGCGGGGTGGTAGAACAGCACGGCTTCTGCAAAGGTCTGAACAAGGTTCGCGAGGAAATCGCCTCGTCGGACATGAGCCAACTCATGGGCCAGAAGAGCTTCCAGAGCCTCGGGAGACAGGGCCAGCAGGGCCGCGGTCGGGACGAGCACCACGGGCTTCAGCCAGCCCAACACCACAAGAGAATCCACCTGGTTTGAAAGCCCCAGTCGAACGGGAATCATCACGCGGGCGTGGACCCTCAATGCCTCGAACCGCGCCAGCCACTCAGCCGGAGGCGGCTGGAGGCTGCCAAGGCAGGGCCCGTAAAGCCAGGCCATGGCCTGGCCCACCTGCACGAGCCGGAGGCTGAAACCCAGGATCCAGGCCAGGAACAGCCAGGGAATCCAAGGGCCGAGCACAACGTGCAGCCGGAATACCCAGCCCCCGAAGCCCCTTCCCTCGCCCAAGGGGGTGATCAAGACCGCATCAGCCGTGGACAGCGGATCGCCGCCGGCCGAGACCCAGGCCAGGGTTCCGGCGAAGGCGAGGACCAGCAGGCCGAGGGTCGTCGACGCGATGGCGTAGCGGAATTCCGCGGAACGGCGCCGCGCCAGCCAAAGCATCGCCGCAGCCAGCAGGGCCAGCGCCGCGCCCTGCCAGAGGCTGTGGAGCAGGGCCCAACCGATGGGTTGCAGCAGTGGGAAGGTTGAGAGACCGGTCATCGGACCCTCCCTTTGACTTCGTTCAACAGCTTGCGGATGTCCTCCAGTTCCTCGGCCGAGGCAGGTTCGGCTTCAAGGGCCTGGAGCACGAGTTCCCGGCGGCTGCCCGCGAAGGCCTTCTGCAGAAGTTCCTTCAGCAAGCAACGCTGGGTTTCGGCCTCCCCCTGGAGGGGTCTGTAGGTGTGGGAACGCGTACGTTCGTCCCGCGCCACCAGACCCTTCTCCACCATGATCTGCATGAGCTTCAGCACGGTGGTGTAGCCCATGTCCCGGTCCTTCGACAGTTCGGTATGCACGTCACGGACGGTCGAGGGGCCTCGCGACCAGAGCACCCGCAGGATGGCGAGCTCACCATCGGACGGGCGGATGGGCGTGGCGGACATGGCAGCTCCAGGAGGTCTGGAGAGAACATACGAACCCATTCGTAAGTTGTCAACGAATTGATTCGTACTATTTGTCCCTACCGCATCGACTGGACGAACACCTTGACGTCCTTCCGGGTGGTCGTGATCTCCAGGTTGCCGGGTTCGGCGGGGATGGCTTCCTCGACCCAGGCCACGAGGTGGCGCGAGCCGAACACCTGGATGGCCTGCCCGAACCGGGATTCCAGGCCCGTCCCCAGCGGGAAGACGTATCCTCCCGTAGCAGGCGCGACGGTGCCCAGAAGCCCCTGAACATTCTGGCCGGCCCCGGCTACGGAATAGATCGTGACGCCGGCGGCCACCGCTCGCGCCTTCGTTTGCGACTGGATCAGGGTCAAGTCCCGGGTGATGAGGCCGGCGGATTCCGCAGGGCCGCCGAGGTCTCCGCGCTCCCGCTTGAAGAACTGGGTCATGGCCCGCTTGATGCTGGGGTGGGCCATGTCATCGGATTCACAGCGGGAGAACACCACGAGGTGTTTCTGGCCCGGCACGGAGGTCAGGGCCTCGATGAGCGAACCCAGGGCCTTGGACTCCCGGGTGACCGTGGCGATGAGGCCGGTGATGAAGGTCGGGCTGTTCAGGTTGAGGCGATCAAGGACGCTGACGCCCCGCTGGTCATGGGTGCCCTTGGCCCAGCCTGGGGCGCCGGCCTGGAAGCGGGCGAGGAGCGCGTTGAGCGCCTCCTGGCCCTCGGGCCCTTCCGGCGTGTCGGTGAAGGCGGCCTGGAATCCCATCCCCTGGAGGGTCTCCTTCGGGGACCCCACCAGCCCCTCGGGCAGCATGTCCGGCACCTTGGCCAGGGCCCTGGCCCACTGGCTGCGCTGGACGGAGAACCCGGGCATCAGCGATTCCAGGGAGTCCTTCCCCCGGGCCACGATCAGCACACGGTCCCCCTCGGGCACCTTCGTGAGGAAATCCGCCGCCGCCGTAAAGGCGCCGGCCCGCAGTCCCGTATCGCGGATGGGCTCGAACACCAGCACCCAGGACTGGAAGGCCGCCGCGGTCTCGGCGGGGGTCTTCAGGAAGGAGATCGGGCGGACCTTCCCGCCGGCCTTCACCGTCAGCTCCGCGGGCTTCAGGTCTCCCACCAGTCCTCCCCGGGCATCCAGGGCCAGCACCCAGGCCTGCGTGCGCGCGGGGCTGGGCTGGCCTGCGGCGAGGCCCGCTCCGAGGATCAATCCGATGCACCAGCGGTGGAACATGCGAGGCTCCTTGCTTTGAGGATTGGAAGATCCCCATTGCACCACGCGGCGCTCCCGTTGCCCAGCCCCCCTCGGTCGAGGCGCGCTGTGTGGCCTCCACCCAAGATTCCTGGGACCAGGCGGCCATCCCTGGCCACAATCGTCCCATGCGGATCGCGGCCATCGATGTCGGATCAAATTCCATCCACCTGGTGGTGGTGGAGGCGGATGCCATGGGCGGCCAGCATGTGCTGGCCCGGGAGAAGGCCATGGTGCGTCTGGCCCAGGGTGAGGCCACCACTGGGGAGATCGGCCCGGCCGCCTTCCGGGCGGGCCTGGAGGCCCTGGCCCAGATGGCCAAGGTCATCCAGGGCTTCGAGTGCGGGACCGTCATGGCCTGTGGCACGGCCGCCCTGCGCGACGCGAAGAACGCCCAGGCCTTCGTCCTGGAGGCCGAGTCCCTGGGTATTCCCATCCAGGTGATCTCCGGCGAGGAGGAGGCCCGGCTCATCCACCAGGCGGTCTCCCACGCCATCCCCTTCCCCCCCGAGCCCGTGGCCCTGGTGGACATCGGCGGAGGCAGCACGGAGCTGACCTGGGTGCAGGCCGGCCGGGTGGCGGCCAGCATCTCCCTGCCCTGGGGGCTCCAGCGCCTGGCGGATGCGGCCCAGACCGCCGATCCGCCCTCCGCCCATGACCTCAAGCGGCTGCGGCGCATGATCCGGAAGATCCTCAAGCAGGCCCGCAAGGACCTGCCCACGGAGCTGCCGGAGCCCACCCTGATCCTCGGCACCTCCGGCACCCTGGAGGATCTGGCCAAGGGCGCCGCCGAGGGCCGCGCCTTCACGGCGCAGCAGCTCCGGGCCTACGCGCTGAGGCTGTGGCGGACGGACGCCCAGCAGCGGATCGATCGCCTGGGCGTGGATCCCAAGCGCGCCGAGGTGCTGCACGTGGGGGCCATCTGGGCCCTGTCGCTCATGGAATGGCTGGGCACCCCGCCCCTCCGGCACCTGCCCGTGGGCCTGCGCGAAGGCATGATCTGGGAGGCCCTCAAGCACGGCGGTGCGGCCATCCCGCCCCTGGCGGACCGCCGCCGGGCCTCCATCGAACAGCTGGCCGCCCGCCTGGACCCGGACCCCGGCCACAGCCGCCATGTGGCCCGGCTGGCGGATCAGCTGTTCCTCGCCCTCCAGCCCCACTTCGAGTTGGGCGATACCGAGCGGCAGTGGCTGGCCTTCGCGGCCAGGCTGCACGACATCGGCTTTTCCATCTCCGAGAAGGGACACCACAAGCACGGTGAGTACCTGGTGCGCAACGCCACCCTCCCAGGCTTCTGGCCCGAGGAGGTGGACCTGCTGGCCCAGGTGGTGCGGTTCCACCGGGGAAAAGCCCCCCACCACGCCAGGCACGAGGCCTTCCGCGCCCTGGCGCCCTGGCACCGCCAGGTGGTGCGCAAGCTGGCGGCCCTGGTGCGGGGCGCCGATGCCCTCGACCGCCGCCGCCGCCAAGCCGTGCGGGACCTGTCCGTGGAGCTTGACGACCAGACCCTGCGGGTGCGGCTGGAGGCCGTGGGGGACGTGGAGGCGGAGATGGAGGCCTTCCGGGACAAGGGGGCGCTTCTCGGCACCCTGCTGGACCGCCGGATCGAAGTCGCCGTAAGCTGAACGCTCATGACCCTGGATGAGCTGATCAATGACTGGAATGGCCCCCTGCCAAAGGGCGGCCGCATCCCCCAGCTCAATGACGAGACTCTGCGGGACGGGCTGCAGAGCCCCTCCGTCCGGGATCCCGACATCGCCGCCAAGCGCGACCTGGTCCACCGCATGGCCCGCCTGGGGGTGGATGCCATGGATCTGGGCATGCCCGGCGCGGGGCCCAAGGCCCTGGCGGCCGTGCGGGCGCTCATGGTGGAGATCCGCGACCACCGCCTGCCCCTCAGCCCCAACGTGGCCGTGCGCACCCTGGAGTCGGATCTGGCCCAGGTGGCCGAGATCCAGCAGCGGGCAGGCGTCCCCCTGGAAGCGGGCGCCTTCATCGGCTCCAGCCCCGTGCGCATGGACGTCGAAGGCTGGGACCTGGCCTTCCTGGTGGCCACGGCCCGGAAGGCCGTGGCTTTCTGCCGCCGCCAGGAAGTGCCCGTGATGATGGTGACCGAGGACAGCACCCGGGCCCAGCCGGAGGTGCTCAAGGCCATCTACACCGCCGCGCTGGACGAGGGCGCCCAGTCCATCTGCCTCTCGGACACCTGCGGCCACGCCACGCCCGCTGGCGCCCGGCGCCTGGTGCGCTTCATCAAGGAGGAGGTGGTGAAGGACCGCTCCGTGCGCATCGACTGGCACGGCCACAATGACCGCGGCCTGGGCGTGGCCAACGCCATCGCCGCCTTCGAGGCCGGGGCCGACCGCCTGCACGGCAGCGTCCTGGGCATCGGGGAGCGCTGCGGCAACGTGGCCCTGGACCAGCTCATGATCAATCTGCACCTCATGGGCTTCCCCAAGGGCGACCTGTCGGATCTGCCCGCCCTGGCCGAACGCGTGGCCGAACTGTGCGACGTGGAGATCCCCGCCAACTACCCCGTGCTGGGCCGCGACGCCTTCCGCACCGGCACCGGCGTCCATGCCGCCGCCATCGTGAAGGCCCTGCACCGCGGCGACGTGGAACTGGCGGATGCCGTCTACTCCGGCGTCCCCGCCGCCCTGGTGGGGCGACGCCAGGAGATCGAGATCGGCCCCATGGCCGGCCACAGCAACGTCGTCTACTGGCTCGAGATGAACGGCTACGACCCCAGCGCCGACCGGGTGGACCACATCCTCCAGGCCGCCAAGAACAGCCCGAGGATCCTCACCGAGGCGGAGATCCGGGCGGCGCTGTGATCAGCCCAGCCCCACCACGTCCCCCGCGCTGAGGCGCCGGATGCCCTGGGCGGTCGCCACCTTCAGGCGGCCGTCCGATTCCCAGCCCAGACAGGTGCCCTGGCCATCCTCCCACCGGAGAGCGGCTCCGGCCTCGGGCCAGCGGAAGGCTGGTTGAAGATCCTCCGCCAAAGCGTTCCATGCTTTGGTGATGCGAGCGGCCAGCTCAGGAGTGGATGGGACCGGCAGCCCCAGTTCGGCCAGGCAGGCTGGGCGGATGGCCCGGCCCGGAATGACCGGGGCCGAGGTCAGGTTCACCCCCAGGCCCAGGATGAGGCGGCCGCCCACCTGCTCACCGAGGATGCCCCCCAGCTTCACCAGGCGGCCTTCCTTCCAGGCCACCAGGTCGTTGGGCCACTTCAGGCCGAGCGCCGCCCCTTCCGGATCGAGCACCCGGGCGGCGGCGGCCATGGCCCGCTGGAGCACCAGCCCCGGGGCCACGCCGGAGGGGGACGGCAGCGCCGCGGACAGCCAGAGCCCGGCCCCGGCGGCGCTCTCCCAGCGATTGCCCTGGCGGCCCCGGCCCTCCAGCTGCCGGTCTGCCAGCACGGCGCAGAAGCCCAGGTGGGCGTTCCGCCGCAGGAAGGCCTGGGTGGAATCCACCTCGGCCAGGCGGATCAGCGGCAGATCCATGGACTACTTGCGTCCCGAGCCCTGGTTGCGGAACCAGAGGATGCGCAGGCCATCCAGGGTGAGGTCCGGCGCGATCTGGCGGATGTGCTTCGTATGGGGCGCGATCACCTGACCCAGCCCGCCGGTGGCGGCGACCTTGGCCTCCGGGCATTCCGCCAGCAGGCGGTCCAGGATGCCGTCCACCATGCCCACGTAGCCGTAGAAGATGCCGGACTGCATGGCCTGCACGGTGTTCCGGCCCACCAGCCGTTCGGGCTCGGCGATCTCCACCCGCGGCAGGCGGCTGGCCCGCTGGAACAGGGCGTCGGCGCTGATCTTCAGGCCCGGGCAGATGAGGCCGCCCAGNNGGGATTGTCGATGAGGACCTTCACGCCGGTCTTCACGCCGGGCTCGATGTAGAAGGCGTCCACCCCGAAGTACGTCTTCGACAGGCTCATGAGCACGGGATGGAGGGGCGGCACCACGCAGGAGATGGCCACGTGCTTGATCTGGCCGGCCTCGATGCCCTGGTGGCGTATGAGAGCCAGGGTGGAGAGGCCGTACTCGTCGATGGTCCGCTCCCGGCTGGTGGCCAGGCGCCAGGAGCAGACGAGGGGCGAGTCCGGTCCCTTTGACAGATCGTAGATTCCCAGCACCACGTTGGTGTTGCCCACGTCGATGGCCAGCAGCAGACTCATGCGCACTCCAAGCCATCCAGGATCGCCTGACCGGTCCCCGCCCGCCACCCTCTTGTGATGCCCATCCCGCCTGCCTCCATTACCCTGGGGGTTCCGCCTGGAGTCGCCATGCCCCGCACCATGATCGAGCCCTTCCGCATCAAGTCCGTGGAACCCATCCGCATGACCAGCCCCCGGGAGCGCCTGGAGCTGCTGGAGGCCGCCAAGCTGAACGTGTTCAAGCTGCGGGCCGAGGATGTGCTGCTGGACTGGCTCACGGATTCCGGCACGGGCGCCATGAGCTCCGCCCAGTGGGGCGCCATCATGGTGGGCGACGAGAGCTACGCCGGCGCCAAGAGCTTCTACCGCCTGGAGGCGGTGCTGAAGGACATCACGGGCATGGCCCACTTCATCCCCACCCACCAGGGCCGGGCCGCCGAGAAGGTGCTCTTCAGCGCCGTGTGCAAAAAGGGCGACCTGGTGCCCAACAACTGCCACTTCGACACCACCCGCGCCAACCTGGAGTTCAACGGCGTGGAGGCGGTGGANNGGCCACCGCATCCCCTTCGGCATGATCACCGTCACCAACAACACCGGCGGCGGCCAGCCCGTCTCCATGGCGAACATCCGCGCCTACGCCGCGCTGCTCAAGAAGCACGGCAAGCCCTTCGTCATGGACGTCTGCCGCTTCGCCGAGAACGCCATGTTCATCAAGCTGCGCGAGCCCGGCTACGAGAACACGTCCATCAAGGCCATCTGCCAGGAGATGTTCAGCTACGCCGACGGCTGCACCATGAGCGCCAAGAAGGACGCCCTGGTGAACATGGGCGGCTTCATCATGCTGCGCAGCGACGAATGGCTGGATCCCGTCCGCAACATGCTCATCCTCACCGAGGGCTTCCCCACCTACGGCGGCCTGGCCGGGCGCGACCTGGAGGCCATGGCCGTGGGCCTGGAGGAGGGCATGCAGGAGGACTACCTGCGCTACCGCCTCCGCACCGCCGAATACCTGGGCGAGAAGCTGGAGGCCGCGGGCGTGGGCTTCGTGAAGCCCACGGGCGGCCACGCGGTCTACATCGACGCCAAGACCGTGCTGCCGGACATGCCCGTGGCCCAGTACCCGGCCTGGGCCCTCTGCAACGCCCTGTACCTCGAAGGCGGCATCCGGGGCGTGGAGATCGGCTCCGTCATGTTCGGCAAGCACCTGGACGACGGCACNNGAAGTGAAGGCCAAGGCCCGGGAGATCCGCGGCGTGAAGATCGTCAAGCAGAGCAAGTATCTGCGGCACTTCACCGCCGAGATGGCCTGGGCCTGACCTCGGCGGCTTCCCCGCGGGCGTAAGATGGGCGGACCCCGTCCGCCAGGAGTGCCCGTGCCCCAGCCCGATCTGGAAGCCCTCTTCGCCCGCCAGCAGGCGGCCCGCTGGCGGGTGGCGGCCACGTCCGCGGACCAGCGCAGGGCCAAGCTGCGGGCCCTGCTTGAGGCTCTCATGGCCCATCGNNGGCCTCTTCGGCAGCGCAGGCACCATCCGCCAGGAACCCAAGGGCGTGGCGCTGATCATCAGCCCCTGGAACTACCCCATCTACCTCACGCTGGGGCCGCTGGTGTCCGCCCTCGCCGCGGGCAACTGCGCCGTGATCAAGCCCTCGGAGTTCACGCCCCACACCACGGCCTTCCTCCGGAAGCTGCTGGCAGGCCTCTTTCCGGAAGAAGAAGTGGCCCTGGTGGAGGGCGATGCGGAAACCGCCCAGGCCCTGCTGGCCCTGCCCTTCGACCATGTCTTCTTCACCGGCAGCCCCGCCGTGGGCAAGGCCGTGATGAAGGCGGCCGCAGAGCACCTGGCCTCGGTGACCCTGGAGCTGGGCGGGAAGTCCCCGGTGCTGGTGGATGCGGATGCCAACCTGCGCGAAGCCGCCCGCAAGATCGCCTGGGGCAAGGGGCTCAATGGCGGCCAGACCTGCGTGGCCCCGGACTACGTCCTGGTCCACGAGCGGGTCCACGATGCCCTGGTGGAGGCGCTGAAGCAGGCCTTCCGGGACTTCTACGGGACGGAACCCGCCGCACGGAAGGCCAGCCCGGACCTGGCCCGCATCATCAATGACCGCCACTTCGACCGCATCCTCGCCCTGCTGCGCGGATCCTCCGCCGAGATCGCCTTCGGCGGCGAGACGGACGCCGGCACCCGCTACATCGGCCCCACGATCCTGACGGCAGTCTCCCCCGATGCGCCCGTCATGCAGGAGGAGATTTTCGGGCCTCTGCTGCCGGTCCTGAAGGTGAAGGACATGGACGAAGCCGTGGCCTTCGTGAACGCCCGGCCCAAGCCCCTGGCCCTCTATGTCTTCAGCGGCAGCCGGCGGAACGCCGAAAGCCTCCTCGCCCGCACCACGGCGGGCGGCGGCTGCATCAACGACACGGTGCTGCACTTCGCCCATACGGGCCTGCCCACGGGGGGCGTGAACAGCTCCGGCTTCGGCAAGGCCCACGGCATCCACGGCTTCAATGCCTTCTCCAACGCCCGCGGCGTCCTGCGCCAGCGCACGAGGTTCTCCGCCATCCAGCTCATGTACCCGCCCTACACCGGCTTCGTGCGGCGGATGATCGACCTGACGCTGCGCTATTTCTGAGCCCGCCCCACGAACTCGTCCATGCTCCGGTTCACGCCGAAGAAGCCCAGCACCGCGTCGAAGAGGAAGGGCGGCAGCACACGCACCACGGGGACCGTCAGCACGAAGCGGGGCATGATCAGCCTTGAACGGTTCCCTTCAATGGCCTTCATGATGCGGCGGACCACGTAGTCCGGCTGGAGGATGGGCAAGAGCCAGGGAAAGCGGGTCTTGACGCCTTCGAACATGCCCGTGTCGATGAAGAAGGGGCAGACCACGGTGGTGCGGACCGGACTGCCCAGGCGCTTCAGCTCCATGCGCAGGGACTCGTCGAAGCCCACGGCGGCGAACTTCGAGGCGGAGTAGTCCACCAGCCGCGAGGTGCCTGCCAGTCCAGCTGCGGATGCCACCGTGACGATGTGCCCCTTCCCCGCCGCCAGCATGCCCGGCAGGAAGGCCCGCACCGTCCAGAAGCCGGCCAGGACATTCACCTGGAAGGTGCGCTCGATGGCCTCGTCGCCGCAGTCCAGCAGGGGCTTGCCGGACACGATGCCCGCGTTGTTGATGAGGATGTCCACGCCNNCCCTCGGCATCACCTCTGGCGGCGTGGATGGCCTTGCAGACCTCGGCCAACCCCAGACCATCCCGGTCCAGCAGGCTCACCCGGGCGCCCCGGAGGACGGCGTCCAGGGCCATGAGCCGGCCCAGGCCGCTGGCCGCACCGGTGATGAGGACGTGGGCGCCGCGGAAATCGGTCATGGTGGCCTCGGGATGATTCCCCGATCCTACCCAGGACCTCAGCGCTGCGCATCCTCCAGGGCGCCCTGGGCCGCCTCCCAGTCGCTCATGGCATAGGCCAGATCGGCCTCCAGGCCCTTCTGCGCATCCAGCTTCGCGTTGAAGGCCTGCCAGTCCGTGGGGTCCATGGCCGCCATCTCCTTCTGGATGCCCGCCAGCTGGGCCTCCAGTTCGGCCACCTTGGCCTCGGCCTCGGCCACCTGCTTTTCGAAGCGCTTCACGGCCCGCTGCTTGTCCTTGTCGATGGGAGCGGGTTTGGCAGGCTTGGTGGGCGCGGTGGCGGGGCTCTGCGGCTTCACCGCAGATGCGGGTTTCGCCTGCGGCGAGGCTGTTTTCCTCGGAGGCTCGGGTTCTGCGCTGCCCGCTTCATCCTCGGCGCCCAGATCCAGGTCCACCCAGGCCTGGTGGTCCTCGTAGCCGCCCTCGCGGAACTCGGCCCTGCCTTCGTGGATGCGCAGCAGAGAGTCCGCCACGCGGCCCAGCAGGTAGCGGTCGTGGGTCACGACGATGGCGGCGCCCGTGAAGCTGAGGATCGTGTCCTCCATGGCCTCCATGCTGGGGATGTCCATGTGGTTGGTGGGTTCGTCCAGCAGCAGCAGGTTCACGCCCTGGCGGATGAGGGTGGCGATGCTGAGGCGGGCCCGCTCGCCGCCGGAGAGGGCCGTCACGGGCTTGTCCACCTCATCGCCGCGGAACTGGAACTTGGCCAGGAAGCCCAGCACGTCCTGCTTCATGGCCTGGGGGGTCACGCCGTGGATCTGCTGGAACACGGTGTTCCGCGGATCCAGGTTCCGGTGGTGCTGGTCGAAGTAGCCCAGCTTCACCTGGCTGCCCAGGCGGGCCTGGCCGGTGATGAAGGGGATCTCCTCCGAGATGGCCTTCAGCAGCGTGGACTTGCCGGTGCCGTTAAGGCCCACGATGCCCATCTTCTGGCCGCGCTTGATCTGGAGCTGCTCCAGGGGGGCGTAGAGGGCCTTTCCGCCCCAGCCCACGCTGGCGTTTTCCAGCACCAGCGCCACGTCGCCGCTGCGCTGGGTTTCCGGGAAGGTGAATTTCACCTTGCGGCGGTCCTTCAGGGGCTTCTGGATGCGGTCCAGCTTGGAAAGGTGGGTGCGGCGGCCCCGGGCCTGCTTGGTGTTCTGGCCCGCGATGTTGCGGCGGATGTACTCTTCCTGGTTCTTGATGTAGGCCTGCTGCTGCTCGTAGTGGCGCTCCAGCAGCTCCAGTTCCTGTTCCTTCTTCTCCATGAACTCGGAGTAGTTGCCGTCGTAGGCCCGTGACCGGCCCAGTTCCAGCTCCAGGATCTCGGTGGCGATCTTGTCCAGGAAGTAGCGGTCGTGGCTGATGACCGCCACGGTGGCATCCGTGTCCTGGATGAAGGACTCCAGCCAGCGCAGGCTGGGCAGATCCAGGTGGTTCGTGGGCTCGTCCAGCAGCAGCAGATCNNTGGAGGATGCTCTCCGCGCGGGCGCGGATGGTGAAGCCGTCCAGGTGCTCGAAGGCCTCCGTGACCTTCTGGTAGCGCTCCATCACCAGGTCGAGATCGGCGCCGGCCTCGCCCATGCGGTGTTCCAGCTCACGCATCTCGTGCTGCAGCTTCTCCACGTCGCCGAAGGCCGCCAGGGCCTCTTCCAGCACGCTGCCCTGCGTATCCGGCACCAGGTCCTGGGCGTAGTGGCCCATGCGGATGCCGCGCTCCTTCGTAGGTTTCACCACGGTGCCGCTGTCGGCGTCCAGCTGGCCCAGCAGCAACTTGAAGACCGTGCTCTTGCCCGCGCCGTTGCGGCCGATGACGCCCCAGCACTCGCCCTCCTGGATGGCCCAGGTGACATCCTTCAGCACCTCCTGGGGGCCGAAGCGCAAGTCGACGTGATTGAGGGATGCAAGCATGTCCGGAGGCCTTCAGCTTGAAGCAAGAAGGCCACCTTTCGGTGGCCTTCTGTTTGGTGGAGCCAATCGGGATCGAACCGACGACCTCTTGCATGCCATGCAAGCGCTCTCCCAGCTGAGCTATGGCCCCAATGGGGAAAACCCAGTATCACACCCCTTCTCCGCTTCTGCAAGCACAGATCTAGCGGGGCGTGAGCCGCAACCGCTGGCCGGCCTGGATGCGGTCGCCCTTGAGGCCATTCCAGGCCCTGAGATCGCTGGGCGCCACACCGTACTTCCGGCCGATGGCGGCCAGGGTTTCGCCCCGCCGGACCACATGGCGCTGGGGAATCGCGGTGCCAGCAGTCTTCGATGGGGCCGCGGCGCCCGGCAACCGGACGGCATCCCCGGGACGCAGGACCTTCACCGCTTCCGGATTGAGGCGCATGAGCTCACCGAGGGACAGCTGCCGCGCCCGCGCGATCTTGGCCAGGGTGTCGCCGGGCTTGGCGCGGTAGATGGCGCCAGCAGGCTCATCCGCAGGCCCGCCAGCGACAGGTGGAGCCACGTTCGCCGGAGCGGGCGCGGGGGCCGGATCGGCGGGCAGGGCCGGAAGGGGAGTCAGGGGCTGGTCTCCCAGCAGCTTCACGCGTTCGATCCGGGGAGCCCGGTCGCGGGTCTCCGGGCTGGGGCCCGAGGAAGGCGGCACCAGCAGCCGCTTTCCGGCCTTGAACTGCTTGGCGGTGATGTCGTTGGCATCCAGCAGATCGTTGGGTTCCAGCTTGAACCGCCGGGCCACCTTGGCGGGGGTATCTCCCTTGCGCACGGTGTAGTGCCGGAAGATGGGCTGTTTGCCGCCCGTCATGCGGGCCAGCTGGCGCAGGCATTCCAGCGCTTTGCCTGGCGGCACGCGGAGGGTATAGCTCCCGGGCGGCGTGGAACCCCGGAGCAACTCGGGATTCAGGGCCTTCAGAGTGGCTGTGTCCGTCCCGGCGCAGCGGGCCAGCACCGCGAGGCTGGTCATGCTCGGCACGGCCACGGTCTCGTACGTGTAGGGCGGCAGAGGCACGATGCGCAGGCCATAGCGCTCGGGATTACGGCCCACCAGGATGGCTGCGCAGAGCTCGGGCACGTAGTTCTTGGTCTCGGTGCGGAGCCAGCGGGACCGCGCCATGTCCCAGAAGTTCCGGGTGCCGAGGTTCTGGGCGGCGCGCTCCAGTGTCATGGGGCCCGCGTTGTAGCCCGAGACCGCCAGGTACCAGTCGCCAGAGGACTCGTAGAGCCGCTTCAGGTAGCGGGCGGCGGCGCGGGTGGATTTCACCGGGTCCCGGCGCTCCTCCACCCAGGCGTTGGCCGTGAGGCCGTAGATGCGGCCCGTGGAGCGGATGAACTGCCACATGCCGACAGCCTTGGCGCGGCTCTTGGCCTCGTTGCGGAAGCCCGATTCGATGACGGCCAGGAAAGCCAGGTCCTGGGGCACGCCCTCTTCCGCGAAAACCTGGCGCACCATGGGCATGTACGTGGCCGCCCGCCCGAGGGCGTTCTCCATGAAGCCGCGCTTGGTGGTCGTGAAGAGGCTCACCCAGGTGAGCACCTTGTCGTTCAAGTCGATGGGGAAATCGTAGGTGGCGCCCTTTTCCGCGTCGCGGACTTTCTCAAGCTCGATCCGCAGCTCCTCCCCGCTGATGGAGACGATTTCCTCCGGGGCCTTGAGACCCGGTTCGGCATCCTGCGGAGCCTCCGCCAGGAGCTGGTCCTGGACGTCCTTCAGGCGCTGGAGCAGAGCCTGGACTTCCGGGTTCCGGAGCAGCTCGGCGGACCAGTCGGCGGTGAGGACATCAGCCTCGTCGGCGCGATCCTCCGCCGCGTCCTCATCCTCCGCTTCCATGGCCTTCTCCGCGGCCTCCACGAGGGCGCGGAGCCGAGCCAGACGGACCCCGTCCGATTCGACTGCCCTCGCAGGGGGAACTGCCCTCAGATGCGTCTGGGGGGACGGTGCCGGCGCTTGGGCCGGCATCGTCCCCCAGAGGAGCGTGGCCAGGATGGGAAACGGCACGGGCCTAGTGGCTTTCGGCGCCCACCAGGGCCTCGTAGGCCTTGGCGTCGAGAAGGCCGGAAAGGTCGCCCGCCAGCTTGATCTTCACCATCCAGCCCTTGCCGTAGGGATCCTCGTTCACGGCTTCCGGATGGTCGGCCAGGGTCGCATTGGCTTCGAGGACTTCGCCGCCGACCGGCATGTTGAGCTCGGAAACGGTCTTCACGGATTCCACCGTGCCGAATTCCTCACCGGCCTCGAAGGTCTCGCCCACCTCGGGCAGATCCACGAACACCACGTCGCCCAGGGCGTCCTGCGCATAGTGGGTGATGCCCACCAGCGCGGTGCCGTCGCCCGCGGGCTTCAGCCATTCGTGGTCCTTGGTGTACTTCAGGTCGGCAGGGAACATGGATCCTCCAGTGGGGCCTTGGTTGACGGATGGTCGAGGGCTACTTCGCGCGCTTGTAGAACGGCGTGGGGATGATGTCGGCGTCCACGGCCCGGCCGCGGATCTCGATCTGGATGCGGCCGCCCACCTTGGCCAGTTCCGTGGGGACGTAGGCCAGGCCGAGATTGATGCCGCAGGTGGGCGAGGGGGCGGCGCTGGTGACGAAGCCGATCTGCTTGCCGTCCTGCACCACGGGCATGTGGTCGCGGGCGATATCGCGCTTCTCCAGAGTCTTGAACCCCACCAGCTTGCGGGGCGCAGGTGCGGCTTTGGCGGCCAGCAGGGCATCGCGGCCCATGAAATCGCCCTTGTCCAGCTTCACGATCCAGCCGAGCCCGGCTTCCAGGGCGTGGATGGTGTCGTCGATCTCGTGGCCGTAGAGGGCCATCTTGCATTCCAGGCGCAGGGTGTTGCGGCAGCCCAGCCCCGCGGGCAGCAGGCCCTTCGGGGTGCCCGCGGCCATGACGGCGTTCCAGAGCTTTTCCGTGTCGCCGGCGGCGCAGTAGAGCTCGAAGCCGTCCTCGCCGGTGTAGCCGGTGCGGCTGATGAGGCACTTGAGCCCGGCCACTTCGCCGTGGGTGAAGAAGTAGTAGCCGATGGGATCCAGCGGGGTCTTCGTGAGGGGCTGGAGGATATCCAGGGACAGGGGACCCTGCAGCGCGATCTGGCCGGTGGCGGGGCTTTCGTTCACCACCGTGCAATCAAAGGCGGGCGCGTGCTGCTGCACCCACGCGAAGTCCTTGTCGGAGTTGCCCGCGTTCACCACCAGCAGGAACTCCTCCTCGCCCTCGCGGTACACCAGCAGGTCATCCACGAAGGTGCCGTTCTCGTAGAGGAAGGCCGTGTAGTGGACCTGGCCGATGGCCAGCTTGGAGACGGCATTGGGGGTCAGGTGCTCCACCAGGGCCAGGGCGCCGGGGCCCTTCACGCGGATCTCGCCCATGTGGCTCACGTCGAAGAGGCCGGCCCTGGTCCGCACGGCCTCATGCTCCGCGAGGATGCCCGCGGGGTACTGCACGGGCATGTCCCACCCGCCGAAGTCCACCATCTTGGCGTTCAGGGCGCGATGGGCGGCGTTCAGCGGCGTCTTCATGAGTTCGGACACGGAAACGGACATGGGGATCTCCTGCGGGAAACCCCAGTCTATCGCCTGGGAACCCAGGGCAGAAGGCCTGGAACTTCCCAGCCGAGGCTCCACAGACCACCCGGGCCCTCGCTTGTGATGAGCCTCACAGCGAGGGGCAGGACGAGAACCCCGGTCTGGGCCGCGCGATCCAGCTCGGCGGCATAGGCCGGATCGATGTCCCGGGCCGCGTCGAAGCGGTCCACGTCGGTGCGGTGGACGAACAGGGCGATGGCCGCCCGGTGGCCCTCGCGCACCATGGCCTGGAGTTCCCGCAGGTGCTTGGTGCCCCGCGCTGTGACCGCATCCGGGAACAGGGCCCAGGGTCCCTCCTTCAGGGTGGTGTTCTTCACCTCGATGAACACCTGGCGGCCCTCCCCATCCAGGGCCAGCACATCGATGCGGCTGTTCTCGGCGCCGTATTTCACCTCGGTGCGGACGCTGTGCAGGCCCGGCAAGCCGGGCAGCGCATCCCGCCGGGCCGCTTCGGCCACCACGCGGTTGGGCATGCCCGTCTCGACGCCCACCCAGCCTCCGGGCCGCTCCACCGCCAGCCAGGTGAACTTCAGCTTGCGGGCCGGATTGGCCGCCGGTTCCAGGAGCACCCGGTCGCCGGGCTCCCAGCAGGTCTTCATGGAGCCCGTGTTGGTGGTGTGGGCCGTGACGACGGAACCATCCGCCAGCCTCACGTCCGCCAGGAAGCGCTTGTAGCGCTGGAGCAGCGTGCCCGCCATCAGGCCGGCCTTCTCCGCCAGGATCATGGCCACTGGGCCAGGATGCGGTCCACCGCTTCGGCCAGGTCCGCGGCCACCAGGTCGGCGGCGGTCCCATCCACCTGGGTTCCGTAGCCCGTGCGCACCAGGGCCACGCGGCACCCGGCCCGGCGTCCCGCCTCCAGATCAATGGCCTTGTCGCCCACCATCCACGAACCCGGCAGGTGGAGCCCATGCTCCTCCGCCGCCCGGAGCAGCATGCCGGGATTCGGCTTGCGGTCCGGGTGGTCGGCCACGGCGTACTCCCCCTGCCCCTGCTCATGGTGGGGCGAGGCGTAGACCGCGTCGATGTGGGCGTGTTCCAGGGCCAGCAGCGTGCCCATGCGGTGCATGACGGCGGCGAACTCCTGCCAGCCGTACTTGCCCCGGCCGATGCCGCTCTGGTTCGTGACCACCACCACGGGGATGCCCCTGGCATTCAGCTTCGCCACGGCGGCCGCGGCGCCGGGGACCAGCATCAGCTGTTCCGGATCGCTGAGGTAGTCCACTTCCTCGTTCAGGGTGCCGTCCCGGTCGAGGAAAACGGCGGGCCGCCGCGTCACGGGATCCACTCGGCCACGCACACGTCGAACTGGCGGGATCCGCGCGGATTCCGGCCGCTCACCCATAGCAGCTTCCTACCGTCAGGGCTGAAGTGGGGGAAGGAGTTGAACACGCCCGTCCAGGTGAGCCGCTCGAGTCCCGTGCCGTCGAGGTTGATGCGGAAGAGGTCGAAGCTCCGGCCCCGGCCCTCCTGGTCGTGATGGTTGGTGGCGAAGACGAGGCCCCGGCCATCCGGCGCGAAGATGGGCGCGAAGGCCGCGCCCGGCAGCTTCGTGAGCTGCCGCTTGCCGGTGCCGTCGGCGTTCATCACCCAGATGTCCATGTCCATGGGCTCCACCAGGTGCTGCTTGAGTAGGTCCCTGTACTTCGCCGTGGCGGCCTCGCCCTTGGGGTAGTTCGTGCGCCAGGCGATGAGTTTCGAATCGGGGCTGAACACGGCCCCGCCGTCGTAGCCCACGCCGTCCGTCAGGCGGAGCAGGTTCTTCCCGTCCAGATCCGCCCGCCAGAGGTCCACATCTCCGCCCCGCTCGCTGGTGAAGACGACCCACCGGCCGTCCGGGGACACGGTCGCCTCCGCGTCGTAGCCCGGCGAGGGCAGGAAGGGTTTCGCGTCCTTGCCGTCGGCGGCGGCGAAGTAGAGGTCATAGCCCTGGAAGACCGGCCACTGGTACTTGCCCGGCGTGAAAGGAGGGGCCTGGGGGCATCCCGCTCCGTCCCCGTGGGTGCTGGCGTAGAGAACCTGCCGGTCGCCGGGGAGGAACCAGCCGCAGGTGACGCGGCCCTGCCCCGTGCTCACCCGTCTCTGGTCGCTGCCGTCGGCATTCATCGTGTAGAGCTGATCGCAGGGGTGGCCGTCCCGCGTGCTCTGGAAGACGATCCGCCTGCCGTCGTGGGACCAGTAGGCTTCGGCATTGGAGCCGGTGCTGGTGAGCTTCCTCACGTTCCGGAGGTGGGTCTCGCGGACATCCCGCAGCTCGTCCCCATGCATCCGCGCCTCCACCGGGCCGCTGGCATGGGCCGGCGCGGCGGGCTGGGCCTGGAGCAGCAACGGACAGAGGGCGGCGAGGAGGGTCGGTTTCATGGTCGGCTGCTTCCGGGTCATGCCAAGCAGGATGCCAGAGATGGCACACTGTGGGGCCCTCCCGAGGTCCTTCATGATCGACAAGCGCATCAGCACCGCCCTGGAAGCCGTCAAGGACATTCCCGACGGGGCCCACCTCGCCGTGGGCGGATTCGGCCTCTGCGGCATTCCCGAGCACCTCATCGCGGCCCTGGCCCAGACCGGCGTCAAGGACCTCACCTGCTATTCCAACAATGCCGGAGTCGACGATTTCGGCCTGGGGATCCTGCTCCGGAAGCGCCAGATCCGGAAGATGGTCAGCAGCTACGTGGGCGAAAACGCCGAATTCGCCCGGCAGTTCCTCAGCGGCGAGCTGGAGGTGGAGCTGGTGCCCCAGGGCACCCTGGCCGAGCGCATGCGGGCCGGCGGCGCGGGCATTCCGGCCTTCTTCACACCCACCGGCGCCGGCACGAAGGTCGCTGAAGGCAAGGAGATCCGCGCCTTCCAGGGCCGGGACTGCGTGCTGGAAGCGGGCATCTTCGCCGATTTCGCCCTGGTGAAAGCATGGAAGGCCGACCGGCTGGGCAATCTGGTGTTCAGGAAGACCGCCCGGAACTTCAACCCCATGGCGGCCACCTGCGGCAAGGTCTGCATCGCCGAGGTGGAGGAGATCGTGGAGGTGGGCGAACTGGAGCCCGACGCCATCCACACACCGGGCATCTTCGTCCACCGGCTGGTGCTGGGGATGGCCTATGAGAAGCGCATCGAGAAGGTGGTGACGCGGTCTCTCAGCTCATCCCTATCGGAAGGCTGAGCCGGACCAGTGATCCCTGGGGGGTCGGCAGGAGCTGGAGGGTCCCCCCGTAGGCGGTCATGAGCTGCGCGCAGGCTGGCAGGCCCGCCCCGGGCCTCCGGCCCAGGTCCGGATCCTCGGGCCGCAAGCCGGAAAACGGCTCGAAGGCGTGCTCGATGCGCTCTGGCGGGATGGAACCGCCCTCGTCTTCCAGTTCCAGCCGGAAGTGCCGCTTCCCGCCCCAGGAGCGGATCCGGATCCGGCCCGGGCCGCCTCCCTGGGCGTGGGACACCAGGTGCCCCAGCAGCTCGGAGAAGTCCGTGTACACGCAGTAGATCAGATCCCTGGGGGCCTGGAGGTTGAGCTCCAGGGGAAGCTCCCCGGGCAGGGTTCCGTCCGCCTGGAAGATCTCCAGTTCCTGTCGCATCAGGTCGTGCAGATGGATCCATTCCGGGGCGCTGGCTTCAGCCTGGCCAGCCCGCCGCAACAGCGCGCGCACCAGGTCATCCACCTGGGAGATGGATCGCCGGATCGTCTCCATGGACCGGTGGCAGACCTCCCGCTCCTCGGGAGGCGGGACATCGGCCCGCTCCATGTGGACGGACAGATTGTGGCTCTCCACTTTGAGCACTTTCACCGGCACCTGGAGGCGCTGGGCCATCTGCTGGAAAAGCCCGCCCAGGGCGGTTTTCCGGTCCTGGGCCCCCAGGGCCCGCTGGGCCTCCTTCAGGGCCACGTAGGTGGATTCGAGCCCCTCGTAGCTCGTGCCAAGGGCGCGGCTGGTCTCATCCAGGTGCGCGATGAGCTCGGCGTTCTCCAGGCTCACCTGGAGCGTACCGGCATAGAGGGCGGCCAGTTCCTGCTCGAAAGGCAGGAAGGCCTGCTCAGCGCGGTCCGCGGCGAGGATCCCCCACAGGCAGTCCTCTCCGGAGCGGCTGCGCAGCGGCAGCAGCAGCGCCTGGGCCTTGGGATCCCAGAGGCCGAGATCGATGCCCTGCTCCCAGGCGGGGGTCTGCCGGAGCTCTGCGTTCATGAGCACCGCGTCTCCCGGAAGGGCCTCCGACCCTGCGGCCATGGGGTGTTCCTTCGGCAGCACTGGCATGTCCTGGAACCCCGCGGCCCCCCAGGCGCGCCCCTGGAAATAGGCGCCGCTCCCGTGGAGGCGGTAGGCTGACAGGTGGTCCAATCGGAGTTCCTCACGGAGCCGGTCGAGCACCCGCGACAGGATCTCGTCCGCATCCCGGAGGGAGATGAGGTCCTTGCTCAGGGCCAGCAGGCGGGACAGGTGGTGGCTGCGCTGTTCCAGCGCGCCCTGGGCCTCCAGGAGCTTCCGGTTGCCCTCCTGGGCCTCCCGGAGCTGGGCCTCGAGGTGCTCCACCACCTGATGGGTGAACTGCCGGAGCGCCGCCCCTTCCCGGCCCTGTTCAAGCCTGTCCCGCTGGCCGCCCAGATAGGATTCCACCTGGCCCACGAAGAGGAAGGGATCGATGGGCTTGGAGATGAAGCCGTCACAGCCCGTCACCAGCGCCGTTTCCCGGTCGCTGCGCATGGTCTTGGCGGTGAGCGCCACGATCAGCGTTCCATCCATTTCCAGGTTCTGGCGGAGCTTGGTGGCCACCTCGAAACCCGACAGTCCGGGCAGGTTGATGTCCAGGAGGATCAGGGCAGGCTTCAGCTGGACGGCCATCTCATAGCCCTTCAGCCCGTCATCGGCCCAGTGGGCCTCGAAACCGGCCTGGGAGAGCAGCCGCTGGACCAGCCGCCAGTTCATGGCGTTGTCCTCGATGCAAAGGATCTTCTGGGGCGCGCTGCTCATGCCGGCTCCACGGGGGCGAGAGGCATGTCCACCACGAAGATGCTGCCTTCACCCTTGCGGCTGCTGGCGGAAATCCGGCCGTTCATGAGTCCCATGAACCGCTGGCTGATGGCCAGGCCCAGGCCGGTGCCGCCGAAGCGCCGGGTGATGCTTCCGTCCACCTGCTGGAAGGGCTTGAAGAGGCGCTCCAGTTCCTCCCCGGACATGCCGATGCCCGTGTCCTCGATGCGGACGCGGAAGCGGCCCGGGGCGGTTTCCGCGGAGATGCGCACGGACCCGGCCTCCGTGAACTTGATGGCGTTGCCCACCAGGTTCGTGAAGACCTGCCGGAGGCGGTCCCGGTCCCCCATGACCCGCAGGAAACCTTGCGGGCGCTGGTATTCGATGGCGATGGGGCGGTCGTGGATGAGCCCGGCGGCCATGGCCTTCACATCGTCCAGCAGCGGCACGGGATCCACCTCCTCCAGCTCCAGCTCCATCTTGCCCGCCTCGATCTTCGAAAGATCCAGGATGGAGTCGATGAGCCCCAGCAAGGACCGTCCGTTCTGGTAGATGATCTGAAGATCCTCCCGAGCCTCCAGCCCCAGCCTTCCCTCCAGATCCTGCATGAGCATGCCCGAGAATCCGATGATGGAGTTCAGCGGGGTCCGCAGTTCATGGCTCATGTTCGCCAGGAACTCATCCTTGAGGCGGTCGACTTCCTTCAGCTTCTGGTAGCTCGTGAGCAGGCTCTCGTTCAGTTCCCGCAGCTCCTGGGTCTTCTCCTGGACTTTCTGCTCCAGGGTGCCCGCCCAGGCCTTGAGCTCCACCCGGCTCTGCTCCAGACCCCGGGTGCGCTCCTGGACGAGCTGCTCCAGGTTGGCCCGGATCTCCTCCAGTTCCCAGATGGTCTCCATGAGCTGCCGCGTGCGTTCCTGGACCCGGTACTCCAGCAGCCGGTTCTGGCGCTCGATTTCGTCCCGGGAGACCCGGAGCTTGTCCGTCATGACCTCGAAGGAGTGGCTCAGGTCCTGGATCTCGTCCCGGGTGGAGACCGTCACCGATACCGCCTCCAGGTTTCCCTGGGCCACCTTCTGGGCGGCCTCCGTGAGCTGGATCACGGGACGCAGATAGCGGTTCGACAAGAAGATCGCCACGAGGATGCCCAGGACCAGGGTCACGAAGCCCACCGCAAGGCTGGCGCGGATGTTCTCCCGCACGGCCCGCTGGGTGCTTTCGGTGGTGAATCCGATGATCAGGGTACCCACCTGGTCGGCCCTTGGTTCTTCGTAGAAGACCGGGGCCACGGCCACCAGCATGCTGCTTTCCCGGTGGGTGTAGGTGTGGGAGATGCCCTCCTTCAGCACCTGGCCTGTGGCCCAGTCCGGCGTCGTGGGGGTGCTGTCCAGGGCCTCCCCACCCGCCCCGTAGACGGCGCTGAACCGGAAAGAGGGGATGTTCTGCACGCCCTGGAGCACCTTGGCGATGTCCCGGGTGTTGCCGGCGCTCACCGCCGGGCCCAGGGCATAGCTGGCCGTCTCGGCCACCTGGCGGGCGCTCAGTTCAGCCTGGGTGCGGATCTGCCGTTCCACCCACCGCGGGTAGTACAGCAGGTTGAAGGCGATGAACGAAAGGACCAGGATGCTGATGACGGCGCTCAGCTTGGTCTTGATGGACAAGCGATACATAGGGGGAAGTCCGGGATCGGCTCCAGCCTAGCAGTAGCGCTACAGCTTGAAGAGGTTCACTTCCCGATTGAGCATGTGGACCTGGACACCCAGCTGCTCCACGGCGCCGCTGGAGGCGCCGATGGCCCGCTCGCCTTCCAGGGCCTTCCCCAGCACCCGGTTCATGGTCTCCTTCAGAGACAGCACATGATTCTCCTGGCGGGCCAGGATCTCGTGCAGGCTGCTGGCCAGGGCCCGGACCTGCTCCGTGGCCCGGGCGATCTCGTCGCTGCCCGTGCTCTGCTCCCGGGTGGAATCCCGGACCACACTGGTGGCCTCCTGGACATTCATGGCCAGCGACAGGATGTAGTTGCTGGTCTGCTGCTGCTCTGCCATGACCGAGCGGATGGTCTCCACCTGGTGGTGGATGTTGCGGTTGGCCTCGTGGATGAGGGACGCCTGGCCGCCCTGCTGGAGGGTCTCGCTGAGGATGCTCTCCACCACGCTGTCCATCTCGCCCACGGATTCGAGGATCGCCTGGAGGGCCTCTTCGCTCTGGGCCACGGATTCGGCGCCGTCCCGCACCGCATCGATGCCCAGCTCCACCTGCTGGTAGGCCTTCCGGATCTCGGCCAGGAGTGTCCGAATGATCTGCTGGATCTCCTGGGTGGAGCGCCCGGTCTGCTCGGCCAGCTGCTTGATTTCGTCCGCCACCACCGAGAACCCCTTGGACTGCCCGTCGCCACTCCCACCCTGGGAGGCGATGATGGCCGCATTCAGCGCGAGGAGGTTCGTCTGCTGGGCCTGGGCTCCGATGTAGTCGAGGATCTTGGTGATGTCCGCACCCTGCTGGAGGAGGGTCCGCGTGGTCCCGTGGAAATCCTGGACGACCCGGTCGATGACCTGGATCTTGTCCCGGTTCCGGGCCACCAGTTCCATGCCCCGGGCCGCCGTGTGGATCACCCGCTTGGCGTAGCGCTGGGCGATCTTCACGCTGTCGTCGATGGCGGAGGTGCTCTGTTCGAGGTTCTCCGCGAACTCCTTGGTGTGCTCGGCGTGCCCCGCCAGGTGGTCCACGTTCTTGCCCACGTTCTTGATGGCGATGTCGAAATCGCGGATGGCGGAGGTGATGCCCTCCACCACCATCAGCAGCTCGTCCATGCTCTGGTTGATTTGCTGCACGGAGGCGGCCATCTCCACGATGGTGGCGTTGGTGCTCTCTGAGGCCAGGCTCAGCTCCATGGAACTCGCGCTGATGCTGATGGAGGTATCCGTCAGCTCGTTGATCTCCTGGTGGAAGGACTCGATGAGCTCCCGCTGGCCGTGGCTGGACTGGCGGACCCCGTCGGCGGACTCCCGGATCGCGCTGGAGGCCTTGGCCAGGTCTCGGCTGGCGGAGCGGATCTGGACCACCATGCCCCGCAAGCTCCCCACCATGCGGCCGAATCCCTGCGCCAGCGTCGCCACCTCGTCGTCGCTGTAGACCGTCTCCAGGCTGTCGATGCGGCCCTCCCCGACCCGCTGGGCGTTGCGGCTCAGCAGGATCAGGGGCTGCTGCACATCGCGCAGAATGAGCTGGATGAAATAAACCAGGAAGAGCGAGGCCATAACCAGGATGGCGAGGTTGGGCCGGAG
>DPRT01000137.1 GCA_003538615.1 Holophagaceae bacterium
GGTTGAAGATGCTCCACACCCGGGCTTCGCAGCCCCGCAGGGCGCCGAAGCTCAGCGGCGCGTAGGTGTCGGCGAAGCTGAAGGACCTGTCCTCGCCCTTGAACCAGCCCTTCTCGCGGGCGAAGGAGATGACGTCCTTGCTGTAGAGGGCGGTCTTGGGATCATTCAGGGGGAACTGGCGGATGCGGGCCTGGTTGGCGTGGGCGCTGATGGTGCCGTCCGGCAGCTTGTAGGCCACCCACACGGCGCCCTTCTGGCCCTGGCCCTTGCCGATCATCTCGAGGATCCAGACCTCGTTGGGATCGGCGATGGAGAAGCTCTCGCCGCTGCTGGCGTAGCCGAACTCGTCCACCAGCTTCGTCATCACCTCGATGGCCTCGCGGGCGGTCTTGGCGCGCTCCAGGGCGATGTAGATGAGGCTGCCGTAGTCGATGATACCGGTGGGGGCGGCCAGGTCCTTGCGCCCGCCGAAGGTGGTCTCGGCGATGGCGAGCTGGTGCTCGTTCATGTTGCCCACGCGGGTATAGGTGACGGGCGCTTCGGGGATGCGGCCCAGGAGCTTGCCGGTGTCGAAGGTATAGCCGCTGTCCCACTCGCGGATGTCGCGCATCTCACCTGGCAGGTGGCGGCCCCCGCGCTTGAAGTAGAGCTCGCCGTAGAGCGTGTGGCTGTCGGCGGCGTAGGTGATCATGGTCGAGCCGTCCTTGCTCGCGCCCTTGGTCACGAGCAGGTTGGTGCAGGCCTCCAGGGCCGCGCCGGCGGCGAGGAGGGTGGCGAGGAGGACGAGGGGGCGCAGGCGCATGGGACTCCTTGGTGGGGCGGGGATCAGGGATGCTACCAGATGGCCGTGGGAGACTGGCCGGCGGGAGGGGGCTCGCAGCCGAAGGCCTTCCGGAACTCGGGGAAATCGGCCACGGGGCCCAGCACACGCCACCGCACGGGGGCGTGGACATCGGAGGCCACCTGCAGGCGCAGGGCCTCGGGGCGCTGGTTGGTGCGCCAGCCCTGGGCGAAGGCGATGAAGAACCGCTGCTCCGGCGTGAACCCGCCGATGGGCTTCAGATCCTTGCCCTGGGTGGCCAGCTTGAAGGCTTCAAAAGATATGCGGAGCCCGCCGATGTCGGCGATGTTCTCGCCCAGGGTCAGCTTGCCGTTGATGCGCAGGCCGGGCAGCACTTCGAAGGCGTCGTACTGCTTCACGATGTGGTGGGCCCGGGCCTCGAACCGCTGGGCATCCTCGCTGGTCCACCAGGCCTTCAGGTTGCCCTGCCAGTCGTACTGGCGGCCCTGGTCGTCGAAGCCGTGGGTCAGCTCGTGGCCGATGGTGGAGGCCAGGGCCCCGTAGTTGGCGGCGTCGTCCGCCTTCTCGTCGAAGAAGGGGGGCTGGAGAATGCCAGCGGGGAAGCACATCTCGTTCATGCTGGGGTCGTAGTAGGCGTTGTTGGTCTGGGGCGTCATGTGCCACTCGTCCCGGTCCGCGGGCCGGCCCAGCTTGGCCATGCGGCGCTTGAAGTCGAAGGCCGCCGCGGCCTGCACGTTGAGCGCGTGGGAGCGGCGGGACACGGCCAGGCTGCGGTAGTCGCGCCACCGGTCCGGATAGCCCACCTTGCTGCGCATGGTGTCGAGCTTCCGGATGGCCTGGGCCTTGGTGGCCTGGCCCATCCAGTCCGCGGCGAGGATGCGGGCGCGCATGGCCTCCTTGTGGAAGTGGACCATCTCCAGGGCCCGGGCCTTGGCGGCGGGGCTGAAGGCGGTCTTGACGAAGAGCTGGCCCAGGTCTTCGCCCAGGGCGCGATCTGCGGCGGCGAGGATGCGCTTCCAGCGGGGGCGCAGCTCCGTGGCGCCGGAGAGAGTCTTCCCATAGAAGGCGAAGTTCTCGTCCACGAAGGCGGCGCCCAGGTGGGGCGCGGCGCTGCGCAGGGCATGCCAGCGGAGGTAGACCTGCCAGGCCGCCATGGGCTCGGCGGCCATGAGGCCGGCCAGGGCCTTGTAGAACTCGGGCTGGCCCACCAGTACATGGGATTCCCCGGGGGGCAGGGCCACGGCGGCGAAGTAGGCGTTCCAGTCCAGGCTGGCGAGGGCGGGAAGGTCTGCCCGGGCCACCTTGTGGTAGTTGGCCTCGGGATCCCGCAGGGCCACGAGGGTGCGGGAGGCTTCTGCCAGCTTCGTCTCCAGGGTCATCACGGTGCGGGCCTGGGCCTTGGCGGAATCAGCGGAATCGCCGGCGAGGGCGAAGATCCGCACCACATGGCCCTCGTAGGCCTGGCGGATCCCGTCGGCATCCTGGCCGGGCCGGAGATAGTAGTCGCGCTCCGGAAGGCCGAGGCCGCCCTGGGTGAAGCTGGCGATCATGGCGCTGCTGTCTTTGTCGTCCACCTGGATGCCGAATCCGAATCCGGCGGGAATGCCGGTGGCGTGGAGCCGCCCCAGCACGGCCATGAGGTCGGTGGGCGTCTTCAGGGCCTGGATGGCGGCGAAGAGGGGCGCCAGGGGCCGGACCCCGGCCTTCTCGATGCGCGCCTCGTCCATGCCGGCGGCGTAGAAGTCCCCCACCCGCCGGGTCAGGCTCCCCTTGGGGCCGCCCTTGCGCGCCGCCGTTTCGAGGATCCCCTTCAGGACCGCGAAATTGCGTTCGTCGATCTCCTGGTTCACGCCGTAGGAGGCGTATTCGCCGGGGATGGGCTTCCGGTCGAAGGCGCCGTTGGCGTAGCCGTAGAAGTCCCGGCAGGGCGAGGCCGAGGCCTCGATGTGGATGGGGTCCACACCGAGGATCGGCCGGGTGGCTGGGACGCGCGCCACCAGGGACGCAGCCAGCGCGAGAACGGTGAAGGCGGATCGAATCTTCAAGCTGTTTCCTCTTTTCTATCTCCGGAAGGCGCCGCCTTCCGGAGCGTGGATCACCAGATGGCGGGGCGCACCTGCGCGTCGCGCTTCATGGGCTGGCCGTCGGCACAGCCGAAGGCCTCGTAGAACTCCGGCAGGTTGGACAGGGGGCCGTTGACGCGCTCCCGGCCCGGGCTGTGGGGATCGGTCTTCAGGCGCAGGGACAGGGCCGCTTCGCGGATGTGGTTGCGCCAGACGGCGGCTGCGCCCAGGAAGAAGCGCTGGGGGCCGGTGAACCCGTCGATGGGCGCCGGGGCGGGCTTGCCCTTCAGGCTGTTCTGGTAGGCGGCGAAGGCGATTTTCAGGCCGCCGATGTCGGCGATGTTCTCGCCGAGGGTCAGCTTGCCGTTCACATGCTCGCCCTTGAGGGGTTCGTAGGCGTCGTACTGCTTGACGACGAGGTCGGTGCGGGACTGGTAGGCCTTCTTGTCCGCATCGGTCCACCAGTTCTTGAGGTTGCCCTCGGCGTCGAACTGGCTTCCGCTGTCGTCGAAGCCGTGGGTCATCTCGTGGCCGATGACGAAGCCCAGGGAGCCGTAGTTCACGGCATCATCGGCCTTCGGGTCGAAGAAGGGCGGCTGCAGGATGCCGGCCGGGAAGACGATCTCGTTCATGGTGGGGCTGTAGTAGGCATTCACGGTGGAGGGCGTCATGCCCCACTCCGTGCGGTCGATGGGCTTGCCGAGCTTGGCCAGGTTCTCCTGGATGCGGAAGGCCGCGGCGCGGCGGACGTTGCCGAAGTAGTCATCCCGCTTCACGTCGAAGGCGTAGGTCTTCCACTTGTCCGGGTAGCCGATCTTCACGCCGAAGGCGTTGAGCTTGGTGATGGCCTGCTGCTTGGTTTCGGCGCCCATCCAGTCCAGGTTGGTGATGCGCTCCCGCAGGGCCACGCGGAGGTTCTCCACCATCTCGAGCACCTTCTTCTTGGACTCGGGCGGGAAGGCCACCTTCACGTAGAGCTGGCCCAGGGCCTCGCCCAGGGTGCCGTCGGCCATGGCTTCGATGCGNNAGCAGGCTGGCGGTGGTGCTCAGGGCGTGCCAGCGCAGGTAGGTGCGCCACTGGGGGGCGGGCACTTCCGAAGCCAGCTTGCCGAAGGCCTGGAAGTAGGGAGGCTGGCTCAGGTTCAGGTCGGCCACCTTCACGCCGCGGGCCTTGAAGTAGCCCTTCCAGTCGAAGCCCGGGGCCTCGGCAGCCACCTGGTCGAGGGTTCGCTTGTTGTAGGTCTTCTGGGGGTTGCGCATCTCCACGCGGCTCCACTGGGCCTGGGCCATGCGGGTTTCCAGGTCCACCACCACCCGGGCGCGGGCCTTGGCCAGGCCGGGGGCATCACCGGCGAGTTCGAGCATCTTCGCGATGTGGCCTTCGTACTTGGCGCGGATGTCCCGGCTGCGGGCATCGTCCTTCAGGTAGTAGTCGCGATCCGGCAGCCCCGTGCCGCCCTGGCCCAGATAGGCGAGGTACTGCGTGGAGGCCTTGGCGTCCTGGCGGACGAAAAAGCCGAAGCCACCGGGCAGGCCCTGGGTGTGCAGCTTCGCCAGGAGGGCGGGGAGCTGCTTCGCATCCTTCAGGCCTTCGATGGCGGCGAAGATGGGCTTGAGCGGGGCCAGGCCGCGCTTCTCGATGGCGGCCTCGTTCATGCCGGAGGCGTAGAAATCTCCCACTTTCTGCTGGATGCTGCCCTTGGCCCAGCTCGTCTTGGCGCTGGTCCCGGTCAGGATCTGCTGGAGGATGGCGCGGTTCCGTTCGCTGACTTCCTCGAAGGCGCCGAAGCGGGCCTTGTCCGCGGGGAGGCTGTGGGATTTGAGCCAGCCGCCGTTGGCGAACTGGTAGAAGTCCTCGCAGGGCTTCACGGTGGTGTCCAGATGGACGGGATCCATGCCGGGCTTGGACTGGGCGGCCAGGGTGAAGGCCGCGAGGCTCAGGCAGAGGCCGAGGGAGGTGCGCAGGGGGGATGCCATGAATTACCTCGTAAGATGAGGATAAAAGCCTATCAGGAAGGCTTGCGGTGGGAGATGTGAATCACTTTCTGTAATTCCACATGGATGACGCCCTCGGCATCGCGCCATTCCACGGCGTAGTCGCGGTCCACCTTGGGCTGGTCCTGGAGGAGGCGCCGGATCTCGGCCACCTCGGCCTCATCCACCCGGAAAGTGGCGAAGAGGGTGCCCCGGCCGGGTTTGCGGAAGCGGATGGCGGCCGCTTTGTCCCAGACCACGTACTCCGGGCCCAGGCGGTGGATCAGCATGAGCATGTAGAAGGGATCGACGCCCGCATACAGGCTGCCGCCGAAAATGGTGCCCACGTAGTTGCGGGTCCGCCAGGACAGGGGCAGCCGCACCCGGACCTCGGACCAGTCCGAAGCGATGAAGGCCACCCGGGCGCCCGTGCCCCGGAAGCAGGGCCAGACATTGAACGCCCAGCGGAAGAGGCGGGTGCGGAGGGATTCGCGCACGGGCAGGTCTAGAAGCGGACCGTGACCTGCTCGCCTTCCTTCATGTGCACGGTATCGATGAAGCGCACCTGGCGGGCGCCGTAGGTGAGGATGAGGCTGGAGGTGCGGACGCCGTGGCCGAAGTGCAGCACGCCCTTGAGCAGGTTGCCGTGGGTGACGCCGCAGGCGGCGAACACGATCTGCTTGCCGGGGCAGAGGTCGTCCGTGAAGTAGATGCGGTTGAAGTCCACGCCCATGGCCTCGGCCTTCTCGCGGCTGGCGGTGTTGGTGTCCACCTTGAGGCGGCCCTGGATCTCGCCGTTGAGGCATTTCAGGGCGGCGGCGGAGAGGACGCCCTCGGGGGCCCCGCCGGTGCCCATGACCGCGTGGATGCCCGTGCCGCTGACGGCGGCGCTGATGGCCGCGCTGAGGTCGCCATCGCCGATGAGCTGGATGCGGGCACCGGCCTTGCGGATGTCCTCGATGAGCTGGGCGTGGCGATCGCGGTCCAGCACGCTGACCGTGATCTCCTCCACCTTGCGGTCCAGGGACCGGGCGATGATCTCGAGGTTCTCCTGCACGGGCGCGTCGAGACTCACCTTGCCCTTGGCGGCGGGGCCCACCACCAGCTTCTCCATGTAGAGGTCGGGGGCGTGGAGCAGGCCGCCCTTTTCCGTGGCCGCCAGCACGGCGATGGCATTGGGGGCGCCGGTGGCGCACAGGTTCGTGCCTTCCAGGGGGTCCACGGCGATGTCCACGGCCGGGTGGTCCCCGTCCAGGTCGGCGCCCATGCCCACCTTCTCCCCGATGTAGAGCATGGGGGCCTCGTCCCGCTCGCCTTCGCCGATGACGATGGTGCCGTCCATGCGGACGTTCTCCATGGTGTGGCGCATGGCTTCCACCGCCAGCTTGTCGCTGTGCTTGCGGCGGCCGTGGCCGATGGAGGTGGCGCAGGCGATGGCGGCCTGTTCGACCACCCGCAGGAATTCGAGGGACAGAGTCTGTTCCATGGGGTCGCTCCCGGGAAGGCTGGTCGAGGAAGGGTCAGGCGAGGCGGTTCACGCTCTGGCGGATCCAGTCGAGGAAGGGCTCGGAGCCGGCCTCCACGGGGAACATCAGGATCTCGGGGACTTCGTAGGTGTGCAGGTCCGTGATGACCTCGGACACCTGGGGGAAGAGCTCCCGGGTGGTCTTGATGATGAGCAGAACCTCTTCATCGAGGTGGGTTTCGCCCTTGAAGTAGTAGTAGCTCTTGATGCTGGGGACGATGTTCACGCAGGCGGCGTAGGCCTGATCCACCAGGGCCGCCGCGATGGTCAGGGCGGTTTCTTCGCTGCCACAGGTGGTCAGGATGGTGCAGGCATCGCTCATCAGGTGGGCTCCCCGTCCGGCGGGCGGAACCGGTCATTGTAGCTTGGGAGCGGGGATAGCGCGGATCACGAAAGGCGGGGGTGGGGGATCGGCGTGGTCTGACCAGGGTGAGGGTTGGAGGGGTGGCCCGGCTCGGCGGTCCCACTCGGAGGTCGGCCGTTCTCTGTATTTGGCGTCGACCCACCAAGGCCCCGGATTCGAACGCACCCGGCTTCGCCGTGTGCCGGTCTTTCTACGGCGCCACAGAGGCTCCGCCTCCGCGAGGCACGAGCGGGAGCCCCCTCCGGGGGAGGGGGCGTCAGGTGGAGGGTGGCGCCTTCGAAATCCCACTCGGAGGTTCGAATCTCCTTTTCGTTTCATCCAGATAGGCAAAGGGGGGTGCCCGCGGGCACCCCCCTTTGCCTATCTGGTCGGGGCGAGAGGATTCGAACCTCCGACCTCTCGGTCCCGAACCGAGCGCTCTACCAGGCTGAGCCACGCCCCGACGAAGGTTTGACTCTACTGGAAACGGCCGGGGGCGTCCAGTCGGGGGCTATTCCTTCTCGAGTCCGAGGCGGATGCGTTCCTTGCGGCGGGCTTCCAGGAGGTGCAGGGCGCGGCGCAGGGGGTCGGGATCCTGGGGAGGGGCGGCGGCCTCGGTGGGCGGATCGCAGGGGGCGATCTGGAGGCCGGACAGGCGGAGGCCCAGGGCCCGGTGGATGCGGTCGCGGATCTGGGGCCACACGGCGGCGGCGGCTTCGCGCAGGGTCGCGATGCGGGCCAGTTCCCAGCAGCCCATGACGAGGACATCCCGTTCCACGCGCAGGGGGCGGGTGCGGTCGGCCAGGGCGGGGCCCACGACGAAGCCCCAGGCGCGGGAAAGACGGGCCAGGGCCTTCTGGTCCGGGAGGCGCGCGCCCAGGGGCACGAGACGCGGCATGCGCCGGCGGCTGGGCATCAGGACCTCCAGCGGGGTGGGGGAAGGACGGCGCAGGCCCGCTCGCCGTTGAGCAGCACGGGGGAGGCGAGGGTGGGGACCATGGTGTTGGTCTCGGTGTCGAAGAGGGGCTGGAGCAGGTTGTGGAGCCCGCCGCCGTGGCGGAACAGCACGTCGTCCACGCTGCGCACGGGGCTGGCGGGGATGGCGTTGGATTCGCAGAAGGCCAGCACGCCGGCCACGGTGCTGGTCTGGGTGCGGGCTTCGATGAGGGCGACCAGTTCCTCCCGGTCCTTCACCCGGCCGCGGTTCTTCCGCCATTCGGGGCGGGCCTCGAGATCCAGGCCCAGCCACATGGCCAGCACCTCGAACTGGCGGTCGCTGCCCACGCCGATGGCCACGTCGCCGTCGCTGCAGCGGAAGGACTGGTAGGGCACGATCTGGGGATGGGCGTTGCCCCAGCGCTGCGGGGGCTTGCCGGTCATGAGGGAGCCCGCGGCGACGTTCACCAGGCCCGCCAGGGCCGCCTCCATGAGGGGCACCTCGATGTGGATGGCCTCGCCGGTGCGCTCGCGGTGCAGCAGGGCCGCCTGGATGCCGTTGGCGCAGTAGAGGCCCGCCAGCACGTCCACCAGCGCCACGCCCACCTTCATGGGGCGGCCCTCGGGCTCGCCGGTGATGGCCATCCAGCCGCTTTCGGCCTGGATGATGAAGTCATAGCCCGCCCGCCGGGAGGCGGTGACGTCCGAGGCGAAGCCGCGGATGGAGGCCAGGATGAGTTTCGGGAACTTCGCGTGCAGCCGTTTCCAGCCCAGGCCCAGGCGGTCGGCGGAATCGGCGCGGAAGTTCTCCACCAGCACATCGGCGTCCTTCAGCAGGTCGAAGAGGTCCGCCCGGCCTTCCTCCGTGTGGAGGTCGATGGGACGGCTGCGCTTGCCCCGGTTGGCGCAGCGGAAGTAGGCGCTTTGGCCAGCATCGCCGTCCTCGAAGGGGGGCCCCCAGCCCCGGGTGGGATCGCCCTCGGGGGGCTCGAGCTTCTGGACCTCGGCTCCGAAGTCCGCCAGCAGCTGGGTGGAGAAGGGACCTGCCAGCACGCAGGACAGATCCACGATCCTGAAGTGGGACAGGGGCTTGGGCATCGGATTCTCCGATGTCCAGCCTACTGGAACGGATCAGCTGGCGGCGATGGTCTGCCGGTAGGCGGCGGTCAGGGTGGCGGCGATCTCCTCGGGGCTGTGACCCAGGAAATCCTGGCGCTGCATGAGGTGGACCAGCTGCCCGTCCTTGAGGATGGCGGCCTGCGGGCTGGTGGGCATGGCGCCCTCGAAGTACTCCCGGGCCTGGGCGGTGGCCTCCTTCTCCATGCCGGCGAAGACCGTCACCAGGTGGTCGAAGCGCAGGCCCTGGGACCTCAGAGCCTCGGCGACGCCGGGCCGGGCGCCCGCCGCGGCGCAGCCGCAGACGCTGTTCACCACCAGCAGGGTGGTGCCGGGCCGCTGGAGGGCCGCATCCACCTGGGCCGGCGTGAGGAGCTGCTGGAAACCCACCTGGGTCAGTTCCTCGCGCATCGGGGCAACCATGGGCTCGGGGTAGTTGGACACGGGATCCTCCTCAGGGGAGAAAAGTTTACCAATCAAGTCGAGATTGATCCAGGTCACACTTTCCTCAGATGCGAGGAGGAGCGATGCGCGTGGCTTTGATGGGCGGAAGCCTCAGACCCGGTTCCCTGAACACCCGCCTGCTGCGCCATCTCGCGAGCCAACTGGAAGCGCGCGGCCACGAGGTGCCGGCCTTCGCGGGCGAAGCCCTGCGCCTGCCGCTCTACGAGGACGGCCTGGCGGCTTCGGCCGAGATCCTGGCCCTCCACGGGGCCCTCCTCGGGGCCCAGGGCCTGGTGATCGTATCGCCGGAGTACAACGCGGGCATCCCGGGGCACCTGAAGAACGCCGTGGACTGGCTGAGCACCCTGAAACCCAGCCCCTGGCCCGGCCTGCCGGTGCTGCTATGCGCCGCGAGCCCCGGCGCCTTCGGCGGTGCCCGGGGGCTCATGGCCTGGCGGGCCACCCTGGCGAACATGGGGGCCCTGGCCCTGCCGGAGGCGCTCACGGTGCCGCACGCGGACCAGCAGCTGGATGCCCAGGGGGCGCCCACGGATGCCCGCACGGCTTCGGCCCTGCCGAAGGTCCTCGACGGTTTCCTGTCGCTGGCGGCCCGGCTGCGCTCCTAGCCCTTGAGGTATGCGATCCTGGAGAGTCTTTCCGGAGCCCCCATGAAGTCCTTCTTCAAGAGCTTCTTCGCCACCCTGCTGGCCCTGATGGTGGCCGGCGGGCTGGCCTTCATCCTGTTCTTCGGGATGCTGGCGGCCATCGGCTCCTCGGGCAAGCCCACGGTGCCGGGCAAGGCGGTGCTGGTCTTCGATCTGGACACCAGCCTGTCCGACGGGGAGCGCGATCCCGAGCCCAGCGAGGCCCTCAGCGATGCGCTGGCGGGTGGCGTGCCGCGCACTCAGGCCCTTCCCCTGGCCATCGAGGCCCTGGACCGGGCTGCCGCCGACAGCCGCATCACCGCGCTGTTCCTCACGGGCAGCCTGCAGAACGCTGGACCCGCCCAGCTGCGCGAGCTGCGCGAGGCCATCCAGCGCTTCAAGGCGAAGAAGCCTGTGCTGGCCTACAACCTGGGGTGGAGCAAGCGGGACTACTACCTGGCCGCCGGCGCCACCACCGTGTTCATCAATCCCTTCGGCGAGATGGAAGTGAACGGCCTGGCCAGCGAGCCCATGTTCTTCGGTGAGGCCTTCAAGAAGTACGGCGTGGAAGTGCAGGTCACGCGCGTCGGCAAGTACAAGAGCGCCGTGGAGCCCTTCATCACCGATCGCATGAGCGAGCCCAACCGTGAGCAGATCCAGAAACTGCTGAACGACATCTGGTCCGAGTGGAAGGACACGGTGGCGAAGGACCGGAAGAAGGCCCCGGCGGATCTGCAGGCCATCGCCGACGACAAGGGGCTGGTGGAGGCGGAGGAGGCCAAGGCGCTGGGTCTGGTGGACCGCATCGCGCCCTACGACGAAGTGCTCGACGAGCTGAAGAAGCTGGCGGGCAAGCAAGCGAAGGACAAGGATTTCCCCCAGATCACCCTGGCCACCTACGCCGGTATCCCCGGCGAGGCGAAGACGGGCAAGGCCCGCATCGCCGTGGTGGTGGCGGAAGGCGAGATCGTGGATGGCGAGGGCAAGTCCAGCCAGGTGGGTGGCGAGCGACTCAGCCGCGAGCTGCGCCGCCTGCGCCTTGACGATCGCATCAAGGCCGTGGTCCTGCGGGTGAACAGCCCCGGAGGCAGCGCGTCGGCTTCGGAGCTCATCCAGCGCGAAGTCATTCTCACGAAGAAAGTGAAGCCGGTGGTGGTCTCCATGGGCCATCTGGCGGCCTCCGGCGGCTACTGGATCAGCACCTACGGCGACCGCATCTTTGCCGAACCCAGCACCATCACGGGGTCCATCGGCGTCTTCGGCCTGCTGCCGAACGTGAAGAAGCTGGCCAATGGCCACGGCATCACCTGGGACAGTGTGCAGACCGCCAGGCTGGCCAACCCCATGACCCTGACGCGTCCCAAGAACGATCTGGAACTGGCCCGCATCCAGGGCCTGGTGGACCGCATCTACGAACAGTTCGTGGCCAAGGTGGCCGACAGCCGGAAGATGAAGCCGGAAGCCGTCAAGGAGATCGCCCAGGGCCGCGTCTGGTCGGGCCAGGAGGCCGTGAAGCTGGGCCTTGTGGACGAGCTCGGCGGCCTCGGGGCGGCGGTGAAGCATGCCGCCGAGCGGATCAAGGCGGGCGATGACTACCAGGTGGTGGGGCCCGAGCACGAGCCTGACGCCCTGAAGGAGATCCTCAAGAACCTGGGCGGCAAGCCCCGGAAGCTGGCCAAGCCCGGCCCGGTGGACGCGCTGGCGGGCGGGCTCCTCCGCCAGCTGGACGTGCTGACCTCGCTGAACGACCCCAGGGGCGTCTACGCCAGGCTGCCCTTCGAGATCGAACTGAAGTAGCCCTGCATGGACTCGTCCTCGTTCGTCTCCGCGATCGTCCTGCTGGTGCTGGTGACGGATCCTCTGGGCAACATCCCGCTCTTCGTCGGGCTGCTGCGCCAGGTGGATCCGGCCCGGCGCCAGCGGATCATCATCCGGGAAGTGCTGTTCGCCTTCGTCATCCTTCTCTTCTTCGCGTTCTTCGGGCAGCGGGTGCTGCGCCTCATGCACCTCACGGACACGTCGCTGGGCATCGCGGGCGGCGTGATCCTCTTCCTCATCGCGCTGAAGATGGTCTTCCCCCACGCGGAGGGCCGGGTGGGCCATCCCATCCATGGGGAGCCCTTCCTCGTGCCGCTGGCCATCCCCTTCATCGCCGGGCCCTCGGCCATCGCCACGGTGCTGCTGCTGGTGAGCCGGGAGCCGCACCGCCTGTGGGAGTGGCTGGGCGCCCTGTCCGTGGCCATGCTCATCTCGGCGGTGGTGCTGGGCTTCGCGGAGAGGATCGCGGACTTCCTGGGCGAGCAGGTCACCATGGCCTTCGAGCGGCTCATGGGCCTGGTGCTCACGGCCATCGCCATCGAGATGCTGCTGGCGGGCATCGAGAA
>DPRT01000202.1:0-6494 GCA_003538615.1 Holophagaceae bacterium
TCCATGAGGAAGGCGTCGTGGCCGTGGGGCGTGTGGAGCCAGTCCAGACGGATGTCGGCGCCCGCGGCCACCGCCGCCTCCGCCAGTTCGAGAACCAGGCCCGGCACGAAGAGCTGGTCCGAATCGATGCCCAGGAGGTGCAGGGGGCAGCGCAGGCCGCCCAGGGCNNGTGCGGAAGGTGAGCATGGCGGCGTGGCGGGCCAGGGCGATGGCGCGGTCATCGGCCAGGGATGGCTCTTCGAGGATGCGCCGCTGCACGTGGTTGTGGCCCAGCAGCCAGGCGTCGCTGCGGCCGCCGGTGCCGATGACGCCCAGGGCGCCGATGCGGTCCGGCAGGCGCAGGGCCAGCTCCAGGGCCACCATGCCCCCCAGGCTGCCCCCGGCGACGGCGTCGAAGCGCAGGTCCTCCGCCTCGATCCAGGCCGCCAGGGCCCCGGCCATGTCCCGGGGGGTGAGGTCCGGGAAGGCCCCGCCCTTCTTCGGCCCCGTGGAACCGTAGCAGGAGCCCGGCAGGTTGGGGGCCCAGACCGAGACCCGGTCCGCCGCCAGGGGGGCGTCCGCCGCGAACAGCGGGCCCCACCAGCCCCTGGGGCCATCGGGATGGACGCCCCCGGTGAGGGCGTGGATGAGCAGCACCTTCTTGGGTCCGTGGCCGATGCGGCGCCAGGCGATTTCCATGGACAGCGACTGTCCACTTTCCAGGAGGATGGGCGGGAGCAGGGTGGCGGTGCTCATGGGCGGACGCCTTTCAGGGCCTGCTCCAGGTCTTCGACCAGATCCTCGATGTGCTCGAGGCCCACGGAGAGGCGGATGAGGTCGTCGGTGACGCCGGTGGCCACGCGTTCTTCGGCGGACAATTGCGCGTGGGTGGTGCTGGCGGGGTGGATGATGAGGCTTTTGGCATCGCCCACGTTGGCCAGGCGCGAGAAGAGCCGCACCCCATCGATGACAGCCTTGCCCGCTGCCAGCCCGCCCCCACTGTCCGAGGATTGGACGCCGAAGGTGAGGATGCCGCCGAAGCCNNATGCGGGCCTTGGTGATGAAGGCCGCCGGTCCCGCCAGGTCCGCCAGCACCGCGCCGTGGTAGGCGGCGAAGGGCTCGGTGAACTCCGGAAACTTGCCGTTCTTCCAGTCGAAGGTGCCGCCGTCCACGATGACCCCCGCCACGGAGGTGCCATGGCCGCCCAGGAACTTCGTCGCGCTGTGCACCACGATGTCCGCGCCGTGGGCGATGGGGTTCAGCAGGTAGGGGCTGGGCAGGGTGTTGTCCACGATGAGGGGGAGGCCCGCCTCGTGGGCGATGGCGGCGATGAGGGCGAACTCGGGCACGTCCAGCTTGGGGTTGCCCAGGGCTTCGAGGTAGATGGCGCGGGTCCTGGGCGTGATGGCGGCGCGGAAGGCCTCGGGGTTTTTCGAATCCACGAAGGTGGTGGTGATGCCCGTGCGGGGCAGGGTGTGGTGCAGCAGGTTGTAGGTGCCGCCGTAGAGGTTGTTTCCGGCCACCACGTGATCGCCGCCGCGGAGCAGGGTGGTGAGCGTGAGCGTGATGGCCGCCTGGCCCGAGGCCACGGCCAGGCCCGCGATACCGCCTTCCAGCTGGGCCACGCGCTGCTCCAGCACCGCCGTGGTGGGGTTCATGATCCGCGTNNTAGCTCGTGGTCTGGTAGATGGGCACGGCACGGCTTTTCGTATCCGAGTCCGGCGAGTGGCCCCCGTGGAGGGCGAGGGTTTCGAAGCGGGGGGAGGTGGCGCCCATGGCGGCTCCTGGAGAATTGGATTGGAAAGGCCGAGGCCCTGGCAGTCCAAGCAAGTCCAGGAAACGAAAAAGGGGGCCCGATATCTCGGGCCCCCTTCGATGATTGCGTCAGTTCGACACAGCTCGACATCTCTCCGCGCTTGATGGCTCAATCGCGGCAGGAATTGGCACCTTGCTTTCGCAGGTTGCCAAGGTTTCACAGGGCCCGTCCCTCCACCTTTCTGGATAACTCGCTATGGAACTGGCAAGGATCTCGTAACAGAACGGCCCCGAAGGGCCGGTGGAAAAAGGTAGCGCCGGGAAAACGGATTAGCAATCCCTTTTCGATGTCTTCACAGAAAAGCTGGATAAGCGGAGAGTTGCGGAGAAACAGGGGAGAGCGGAGGGAGACTTGAATGAGGCCGGCCTGTCCTGTGAATCCTCCGCTTTCCCCCAATCCTCAGCTTCCATAGAGCTTTTCTTTCCGTGTAATCCTCAGACTGAAAAGTACCGCGCCTGGGGATGCCAGGCCACCAGGGCGCTGGTGCTGTATTCGGGGTCCATCTGGTGGCTGTCGCTGAGGTGGACGCCGATCCCGGCGCCGCGCAGCAGGTCCAGGATGGGACCGTTGCCTTCGAGATCAGGGCAGGCGGGATAGCCGTAGGAATAGCGTGAACCCTGGTAGCCCTGGGCGAAGAGGGCGCGGCCCGGCAGGTCCTTGGCGTGGATGCCCAGCTCCCGGCGGATGCGGGCGTGGATGCGCTCCGCGTAGGCTTCCGTCAGCTCCGTGGCGAGGCCGTGGAAGGCGAAGTAGTCCGCGTAGCCGTCCTCCCGGTAGAGCTTCGCCGCATGGTCCGCCGCCGCCTGGCCCAGCGTGACGAGCTGGAGGGCCAGCACATCGGTCTGATCGCTGCGGAAGAAGTCCGTGATGCAGAGTCTCCTTCCCGCGCCCTGGCGCGGGAAGCCGAGCACCGCGAGCGTCCTGGAACGGTCCACCGGATCGAACACCCGCAGCGCATCGCCCTCGGCCCGCGCAGGGAAATAGCCATAGCGGGCCTTTGGCTGGAAGGGCGGATCGGCGGCGAGGCGTGCCTTCCAGCGGGCCAGCTGGGGTTCGGCCTTGTCCCGCAGCACGGCGGCGAAGGCGGCATCGTCCTGGCTGCCCTGGCTGAAGCCCCACCGGTTGCGCACCAGGGCGAACTCGTCCAGGTGTTGGAAGAGGTCCTCCGGCCTGTCCATCAGCTCCCGCACGCCCCAGAAGGGAGGCTCCGGGGGCGGTGCGTCATGGNNGTACGACCGGCGACAGTCGCCTTCCACGTAGTCGCGGGTGAGGGCCGCGCCGCCGAGGATGACGGGCACCTTCAGGCCCTGCTCCTCCATGAAGTGCAGGTTCTCCTTCATGATCACCGTGGACTTCACCAGCAGGCCCGAGAGGCCGATGGCTTCCGCGGGCCAGGCCTCCAGCTCCTTGAGGATGGCCTCGATGGGCTGCTTGATGCCCAGGTTCTTCACCTCGAAGCCGTTGTTGCTGAGGATGATGTCCACCAGGTTCTTGCCGATGTCGTGGACATCGCCCTTCACGGTGGCCAGCAGGATGCGGCCCTTCTGGTAGTTGGATTCCCGGGGCAGATGCGGCTCGATGCGCCGGATGGCGGCCTTCATGGCCTCGGCGCTCTCCAGCACGAAGGGCAGCTGCATCTCGCCGGCCCCGAAGCGCTCGCCCACCACCTTCATGGCGCCCAGCAGCACCTCGTTGATGAGCTTCAGGGGGTCGTGGGCCTTCAGGGCCTCATCCACGTCCGCGAGGATGGCCTGCTTCTCGCCATCGAGGATGCCGCGGTGCAGGCGCTCCAGCACGGGCAAGTCGGCGCGGTGGGTGTCCACCAGGGTGGCCTTTCGGTCGCTGAAGCGGGCCAGGACGGCCTTGAGGGGATCGTAGCCGTCGCGCCGCCGGTCGAAGATCAGGTCCTCGACCATGCGCCGGTCCTCGGGNNATGCCTCACGCCGTGGTACAGCATGAGGGCGTTGAGCACGTGGCGGGAGGCTGGGTTGAGGCCGAAGCTCACGTTGCTCACGCCGAGGATGGTCATGACGCCCGGCAGCTCGGCCTTGATGAGCTTCAGGGCCTCCAGGGTCTCCACGGCGGAACCGCGGAATGCCTCGTCGCCGCTGCCGAGGGTGAAGGTGAGCGGGTCGAGGATCAGGTCGCCGGGGTCCATCCCGTACTCGCCCACCACCAGGGCGTGCAGGCGCTTCGCCACGGCCAGCTTCTCCTCCCGGGTCTTGGCCATGCCCCGCTCGTCGATGGTGAGGGCCACCACGGCGGCGCCGTAGGTCTTGCACAGGTCCAGGATCTTCCGGGCCTTGGCCTCGCCGTCCTCGAAGTTGATGGAGTTCACCACGCACTTGCCCGGGGAGCGCTGCAGGGCCCGCTCGATGACCGGCACCTCGGTGCTGTCGATCATGAGCGGCAGCGTGATCTGGGAGACCAGCCGGCCCAGCAGCTCGTCCGCGTCGCGCACCTCGTCGCGGCCCACGTAGGCCACGCACAGGTCCAGCAGGTGGGCGCCCTCCTTCTGCTGCTCCTTGGCCAGGGTGACCATGCCGTCCCAGTCTTCCCGGGCCAGCAGGTCGCGGAACTTCTTCGAGCCGTTGGCGTTCGTCCGCTCGCCCACGATGAGGGGCGCGGGCTCCTGCCGGAGCGTCACGCTCTGGTAGAGGCTGGCGGCGCTGCGCTCCAGCTTCGGGGTGCGCCGCGGCACATTCAGCTTCTCCACGCCGGTGGCCAGGGCCCGGATGTGGTCCGGCGTGGTGCCGCAGCAGCCGCCCACGATGGCGAGGCCGAATTCCGACGCCGCATGCAGCACCTTGGGAGCGAAGCCGGCGGGATCCAGCGGGTAGACCACCTGGCCGCCCACGTTCATCGGCAGCCCCGCGTTGGGCAGGCAGCTGATGCGGAAGGGGCTGGCTTCCGCCAGGGTCTGGAGGTGCATGTGCATCTCGTCGGGGCCCGTGGCGCAGTTGAGGCCCAGCACGTCGATGCCCAGGGGCTCCACGCTGGTGAGCACCGCGGAGATGTCGGAACCCACCAGCAGGGTGCCCGTGGTCTCCACCGTGGCCTGCACCCAGAGCGGGACCTTGCGCTGTCTCGCGGCCATGGCCTCGCGGGCGGCCCGCACGGCCACCTTGATCTGGCCCAGGTCCTGGCAGGTCTCGATGAGGATGGCGTCGGCGCCTCCGTCCAGCAGCCCGTCCATCTGCACGCGGTACGAGGCCAGCAGTTCCGCGTAGCCCACGTGGCCCAGGGTGATGAGCTTGGTGCCGGGGCCCACGGAGCCGATGACGAAGCGGGGCCGGTCGAAGCTGCGAGCCACCTCCTTGGCGAGGGAGGCCGCCTGCACGTTCAGGTCGTAGGCCTTGTGGGACAGGCCGAAGTCGCCCAGCACCAGCGGGTTCGCCCCGAAGGTGTTGGTCTCCACGGCGTCGGCGCCGGCCTTGAAGTAGCTTCCGTGGATCTCCCGGATCCACTGGGGCCGCCGCTCCGTGAGCAGGTCCACGCAGCCCTCCAGGGCGGCGCCGCCGTAGTCCTCCATCGTGGGTTTGCGGGCGAAGATCTGCGTCCCCATGCCGCCGTCCAGCAGCAGCACCTTGTCGCGGAGGAGCATGTCGAGGGTCGTCATGGCTAAAGCCCCAGGTAGTCGATGGCCACGTCGCCGTGGATGGCCACCTGGCAGGCGAGACGCTGGTCGGGTGGGGCGTCCAGGCCCAGGAGGAAGTCTCGCTCCTCCGGGCCAGGGTCGCTGCAATGGTGCAGGCCCTCCGCGACGCGCACGCGGCAGGTGCCGCAGGAGCCCGTACGGCAGCCGAAGGTGATGTCCGCCCCCGCCGCGTCGGCGATGCGCTGGAGCGAGGTCCCCGCGGGTGCCTCCACCAGCAGATCTTCGAGGAGGAAGTGGACCTTCACGGACATCGGGATCCCTCGGGGGAAATAAAACCGCCAACCGCAGAGAACGCAGAGAGCGCTGAGAAAGTCGGTTTTTCCTCTGCGCTCTCTGCGTTCTCTGCGGTGAGGTTCCTTTTCTTCACTTCAATCCTCCCTCTTGGGCAGCAGGGGCGCCACGAGCTCCACCTGGCCGAAGGGGGCCGACAGCTGGAGGCCCCGGATGCGGGGCCGGATGGCCTCGATGATCTCCTGGGCGATGGCGAGGCCCTCCTGGATCTGGTCATCCGCGCTGGTCCACCTGGCCATGCGGGTGAGCAGGCTGGGCGGCACGAAGACACCGGGCACCTCGTTGGCCATGAACTCGGCGTTGCGCAGGCTCTTGAGGGGCCAGATGCCCGCGATGATGGGCAGGCCGCCCTTGCCGTCCAGGGACTCCGTGAAATCGAGGAAGCGAAAGAGGCTCCCGGCGTCGAAGACCGGCTGGGTGATGGCCCACTGGGCCCCGGCCTCCACCTTGTAGCGGAAGCGGGCCTTCTCCCGTTCCAGGTCGGGGGCCACGGGATTGGCGGCGACGCCCACGCTGAAGGAGGTGGGCTTGCCGATGCTGGCGCCGCCCAGGTCGAGGCCGGTGTTCAGGCGCTTGAGCATGTTCACGAGGCCGATGGCATCCACGTCGAAGACGGCGGTGGCCTGGGGATAGGGGCCCAGCTTGGGCGGGTCGCCCGTGACCGCCAGGAGGTTGCGCAGGCCCAGGCCCGCCGCGCCCAGCAGGTCGCTCTGCATGCCCAGCAGGTTCCGGTCGCGGCAGGCGTAGTG
>DPRT01000202.1:6536-14974 GCA_003538615.1 Holophagaceae bacterium
CTCGAAGCCCGCTCCAGCCTGGACGAAGGCCCGCTCCTGGCGGAAGGCCCCCCGCATGGCGCGGATGTGGGCGGGGGTGGTGCCGCTGCACCCGCCCACGGCCCGGGCGCCTGCAGCCAGGGCGCGGGCCGCGAAGCCCCCCAGATACTCGGGGCTGGCGCCGTAGATGAGGCGGCCATCGACCAGGTGGGGCAGGCCCGGATTCGGCTGGAGGACGATGGGCTTGGCGGTGACGGCCTTCAGCCGGTCCAGCAGGCGCAGGTGCGGGGCGGGCCCGTTCCCCCCGACGAGGCCCACGAGGTCTGCGCCCCAGGTATCCAGCTGCTTGATGAACCAGTCGGGCTCGGCGCCGAAGAGGGCCTGGCCCTCGTCGTTGGTGGTCATCAGGGCGGCGATGGGCAGGGGGCCGAGGTCCTGGACGGCGAGCAGGGCCTGATGGATCTCGTTCAGATCCTCGAAGCCCTCCAGCGCGATCAGGTCCGCGCCCGCTGCGATGAGGGGAACCGCCTGCTCCCGGAAGAAGGCGCGGGCCTCCTCGAAGGAGGTGGGCCCCCAAGGTTCGATGCGGATGCCGAGGGGGCCGATGCAGCCCGCCACCCAGGCGCGGACCCCCTGCTGGGCGATGGCCTGTTTCGCGAGGGCCACGCCCTCCCGGTTGATCAGGTCGAGCTGGCCCTCCAGGCCCCGGGCGGCCAGCTTCAGGCGGTTGGCCCCCCAGGTGTTGCTGGTGAGCACCTGGGCCCCCGCCGCCAGGAACTCGCCATGGATGGCCAGCAGCAGGTCCGGCGCCTTGAGGTTGCATTCCTCGAAGCTGCGCTGGAGGGTGATGCCGCGGTCATGCAGCGCCGTGGCCGCGCTTCCGTCGAAGAGGAAGCATTCGCCCGCATCGAGGGCCTGCTGGAAGGTGGTCTGGGTCATGGCTGCGCCTGTGGGGCGGCAGTCCGTCATCGGCATCCAGGAGGGTTCAGGTCAGTCTGAATCGTTCGGTATCTTCCCCCCGGACATGCCGGGGGCAGGAGTTGGCACCTTGCTGTCGCAGGTTGCCAAGGTTTCACAGGGCCTTTCCCTCCACCTTTCTGGATAGCGCTATCGGACTGCCAAAGAACGAGGGATCAGCATGGGGAAGGAGCTTCCTCCGTGTCAAGCCCCGGTTGGGGGATGGGGGGCCGGGTGGGCGGTGAGGCCCTTGCGCTTCATGTGGCCCCAGCTGTCCTTGCCCCGGATCCAGTCCAGGGTGCCCTTCAGGCGCCAGAGCAGGGTCAGCTGGCGGTACCCGAAGTTCTCGGCCACAGCCGCGAAAAGCAGCAGGCACCAGGCCCTGAACCCCTGGTAGCGGTGGCCGCTGATCTCCTGGAGCACCACCGACACCACGGAGTTCAGCATGCCGAGAAGCAGGGCCACGCAGACGAACAGGAGGGCGAAGGCGCTGTTGAGGGAATGGGTCCAGAGGGACCAGCCGAACACGAGGTAGCCGGCGGTTTCGATGATGGGTGCCAGCGCCTCGAAGATCAGGAAATAGGGCATGGAGAAGAGCCCGATGCGGCCGTACTTCGGGTTGAAGCACATCCTCCGGTGCCGCCAGAGGGTCTCCAGGAGGCCCCGCTGCCAGCGGTTGCGCTGGCGGCCAAGCTGGTCGAAGTGCTCGGGGACCTCGGTCCAGCACACCGGATCGGGCACGAGCGTGATGTTATCCGGGCGCTTCCATTCCCGCAGGCACCGGTGGAGGCGCACCACCAGCTCAAAATCTTCGCCGATGGTGGCGGTCTCCAGGCCCCCGGCGGCCACGACCACGTCCTTGCGGAAGACGCCGAAAGCGCCGCTGACGATGAACATGGTGTCCATGGAAGCCAGGCCCACCCGCGCGAAGAGGAAGGCCCGGAGGTACTCCACGATCTGGAAGCGGGCCAGCCAGGAGGAGGGGAGGTGGATGCCCCGGATGCCCATGGCGGTGACCTTGCAGCCGTTCAAGGGGCGGACCACGCCGCCGGAAGCCACCAGATCGGGGCGGTCCATGAAGGGGCGGGCGATGCGGAGCAGGGCGTCATTCTCCAGGAGGCTGTCGCCATCCATGCAGCAGACGAGGGGGTAGCGGGCGAGGTTGATGCCGCAGTTCAGGGCGTCGGCCTTGCCGCCCGCGGCCTTGTCCACCACCACCAGGTTGGGCACGTAGGCGCTTTCGTAGATGCCGCGCACCTCCTTGGTGGGCAGGAGGTGGCGCACCACGCGCTGGCTGGGGTGGAGCTTGAAGGCCTTGATGAGCCGCTCCAGGGTGGCGTCGGTGCTGCCGTCATTGACCACCACCACCTGGAACTCGGGATACCGGAGGCTCACCAGGCTGTTGACGCTCGCCACGCCCCCGGCCTCCTCGTTGTAGACCGGGCAGATCAGGGTCATGGGCTTGTAGTGGCTGGTCTCGAAGGTGCTGTCGAGGCGGTCGATCCCAGTGGCGTCCAGGTACCTCCGGATGGACACGAAGGCCCGGAGGATCAGGAAGAGGTGCGTCAGGTGCAGCGCCAGAAAGTAGGCCAGGATGCCCCACATGGCGAAGGCGGCGGCGAACCCGCTGAAGCTCATGGATGCCCCCGTTCATCGGCCCATTCCAGCCGCTCCCGGGCGATGTCCCGGGCAAAGCGGTCGGCAGCGGGATCGTCCGCCACATAGGTGAGGGCCGAAACGCCCGCATGGCCCAGGTCCACGAGGCTCTGGGCCGCGTTGCGGCGGGCCTCGTAGACGGGATCAGCCATCAACCGCAGCAGCTCAGGGATGGCGGAGGGCCCGCCGAGCACGCCCAGGGCCCGGGCGGCCTGGGTGCGGATCTCCCAGGCAGGGTCGGAGGCGAAGGGCAGCACTGCGGGGTAGACCGTGGGGTCCGCGAGGATGATGAGCGCCTTCAGGGCCGAGACCCTGAGATCCACATGCGGGATCTTCAGCAGGGCGAGCAGGCGGGGCAGGGAGGCCCGGTGGCGGTGGGACCCCACCAGCAGTGCGAAGAGGATCCAGGGCTCGGGGCGGCGCTCCGGAGGCTCCAGGTTGTCTTCCATCCAGGGCAGCAGGTCGGATCCGAAGCCCGCCAGAACCCTGAGCTTCCGTTCGCGCTGGTAGAGTTCCTGCCGCTCGATCCAGGCCAGCACGGGGGACGCATAATCGAGGTTCCGGCTGTGGGCCAAGGCGCGGGCCGCGGCATGCGCCACGAAGGGCACCGGATCCTCCAGGAGGGGAAGGACCAGGTCGAGGTACCCGTGGAGCCGCTGATGGGGCCGCCGGTCCGGTTGCTTGGCCAGCGGCGGGGGGCCATGTTCCGCCGGTTCATCCAGGCGGAAGGCGCCGATCTCCAGGGCAGCCTGGGCCCGGGCCCGGGGCCGCCGGCTCTGGAGCCGCCGGGGCAGGGACAGGTGGATGCCCAGGTCCAGGTAGAGCTGGCGCAGGAGGTCCGCTTCCAGCCCGGCGAAGGTGGACTGGTAGCGGGACAGGAAATCCCGGAAGAGCCAGTGGTCGGCGCGGGGAACGGCCCCGAAGGATCCGTGGTCGTGGGTGCCCTTGAAGAGGAAGTCCGTCAGCCGGGTCTCCCAGTCCTGGTAGCAGGCGATGCGGTGCCGGTTCTGGCGGTCCCGGCTCACCTGCATGAAGGCGCCCACCAGGGCCAGGGCTCCGACGAGACCGGCCAGGATGGCGGTGGCCCAGCGCAGGGCGGGAAGCATGGATTCCTGGGGCAAGGGGAGGATGCGTCACCCCGCCCGGCGGGACCGCTCGAAGAGCCGCCACAGCCGTTCCACCAGCACCTGCACGGAGATGGGCTTGGTGACGTAGTCGTCTGCACCGGCGGCCAGACAGCGGACCATGTCCTGCTCGTTCTGGTTGCTGGAGATGAGCAGGATGGGAATGCGTCCCTTGGGCGGCGGGAGGTCCCGGACCTCCTGCACCAGCCGGAAGCCGTTCATGGCCGGCATCATGAGATCCGTGGTGATCAGGTCGATGGCTTCCCGGTGAAGGATTTCGAGGCCCTCCGTCCCGTTGAAAGCCACGAACACCTGCAGCCCTTCCATTTCCAGGCGCGCCTGGATGATCCGGGCGGTGGCCGGATCGTCCTCGACCACAAGGACCTTGGTGGACTCAGGCCATAGACGGCTCATGGAAAAAGTCTATCCACCTTTCTGTCAAAGCCAGCGATCGCCGCGGAGCCGCAAACCCACGCGGAAGGTGTGTTCCCGGTAGTCAGCAGGATCCGTGGGGTCGGTCACGGGGAGGCCCGCCATGCTGTGGGACCAGGATGCGAAGAGCGAGACGGGGGCGGAGCGGGGGTTCCAGCCCATGGCTGCACCATAGCTCCAGGTGAACTGGGCCTGGCCCTGGTTCACCGTCTGATATCCGGTGCGGGCGTTCAAAGCGGCTTCGAAGGCCCGCCCCTTGCGCCAGGCGAGACTGCCCGTGGCCCCGTTCCACCGGTAGCGCTCCGGGTTGAAGAAGCCCAGAGCAAGGGACGTGGAGTAGCCGAACCCCCGGGTCAGCGCACCCACCCGGAGGTCGAACCCGGTGACGGGCACCCGGTACTCGTACGACCCGAAGAAGCTGCGGCGGGTGGAGCCGGCGGAGACGTCCGTGTGGCCCAGGCCCGCACCGAGGGCATGGCGGCCCCGGCCGAAGCGCCAGGAGGCGCCGAGGTCGGTGGAGGAGAAGACGGTGCGCTGGGCCAGGGCCGCAGGCGTGAAGATGGCCAGGCTGCGGGAATGGTCCAGCCGGAGATCCAGGCCCGCCGAGGGCGACAGGCCCAAGCCGAGGGCGTGGCCCCAGGCGGGTTCGCCGGCGAGATCCGACAGGCGGGATACGGACGCGGATGCCCGCCAGCGGGAGCCGATGGGATGCTGGATGCCCAGGCTGGTTTCGCGGGTGCTGCGGACCTGGCCCCGGAAGCCGGTCCGGTGCTGGCCGGCCCCGAAGTCCAGTGCGCCGTCTCCGAGGGGCACCCGGGCGCGGAACAGGGGATCCTCCAGCCGAAGGCCCTCGTTGGTATCGGTGCGGGCGGCGGACAGCTCCACCCAGGGGCCCAGGGCCCCGGTCAGATCCTCCAGCAGCTCCCGGGCGTCCTTCTGCGAAGGGCCCGGCTTGGCGGCGAGGGTCGAGGTCCTCGCCCGGGCCGCCCGGGAGGCGCCCTCGGCCAGATCGACCTGGGCCTGGAGCAGCTGGGATTCAGGGTGGTTCCGGTCGTCGATGGCCATGCGGTCCAGGGCCCCGTGGGCCCGGCCAGGGTTGCCCTCCCACAGGTCGAGGCGGGCGAGGCCCGCCAGGGCCTCGCGATCGGAGGGTGCCCCGGCCAGCACTTTCCCGTAGGCGGTGCGGGCCCCGGCGAACTGGCCATCCCAGCCCAGGATCTTGGCTTCCAGGAGGCGGGCCTCCCGGTCATCCGGGTGTTTCTCCAGCCAGGACCGCAGCCGGCGGAGGCTTTCGGGCATCCGGCCGCCCCAGCTCAGGTAGGTCGCGGCGTCGAGGATCGCCTGCCGGTGTTCCTGTTTGAGCCAGCCATTCAGGAGGTCGAGGGCCTCGCCAGTGCGGTTCTGCCAGGCCGCCAATTGAGCGAGCCGCAGGTCCGCCTCCAGGGTCCGCCCGGGATGAACCTTCCGGAAGGCCCGGTAGGCCTCGGCCGCCTCGCGGTAGCGTCCCGCCCAGGCCAGGGTCTCGGCCTGCTCCAGCAAGGCCGTTTCGTGGGAGGGCACCTGGGCGAGCATGAGGCCGTACATGCGGAGGGCGTCCGCCATCCGGCCCTCGTCGCGGGCCTGCCGGGCCCGGGCCAGCAGGGCGCCCAGGGGCTCATGGGCCTGGGTGTCCAGGAGGGCAGGTGGCGTCGGAAGGGGCGGAATCATGGGGCACCGTCAATCGGGGAGCTGGCGAAGGCCTTCCTTGACCAGATCGAAACTCTGTTTGCGGACACGATGGAAGGTGGGCTGTTCCCAGGTCGGCCAGGTGAAGAGGGGCGGCAGCGGCAGGGTGCCCTTGATGGCCCGGGGGAGGCTGTCGGTGGGCCGGAGGCCCTTGGGTCCGGCCCGGAAGCGCACCAGGCAGAGCCGAAAGCCGTCGGTGACGGCCGTGCCCACCTCGCCGGAAGGGGTCGGGGCGTCCCGGACCACCCGGCGGGAACTGGGGTCCGTCACGTTGAGGAGGCCCCAGGGCAGGCTGGCCTCCACGAAATGCCAGTCGCCTTCCGCGCGGCCTTCAAGCCACTCGGCCCTGGAATCGAAGGCGGGATCGCTGCGGTCCTGGGTGCCGCGGCGCAGCCACCCGATCTCCTGGCGATGTCCGGGAAACCGCGTGCCGTCCCGGCCGATGCGGGGCCGGTTGCTCTCCGTCGCGGGCATCACGAACCGGCCGCTCTCGTGGGGAATGCTCCGATAGGGCCGGGCGAGCCGGTGGGTGAAGAGGTCATAGGGCTCATCCACGTACACGGCGCTCCCGGGCCCCTGAAGCCGGGCGATGCACTCGAGGCCCGCCGCGGATCGCAGCCCCAGGGACCAGGGCAGCCGGTGATTGCCCAGTGCGGGATCGTGGGTGTCCAGGCCCACGGCAAAGCCCTCCGTCGCCCAATCCGGAACCGGGCCCTTGAAGAACACGCCCACGTGCAGCCAGCCTTCATCGGCGACCGCCTTGAGCTTCAGCCCGGGGCCCGCCAGATGGTCAGGGATGGCCTTCCAGTCGTCCGCCCGGCCGTCGATCCGGATCACGGGGCGTCCCGCGCCGGGACGGTAGGCGATGAGGCCGTAGTTCTCCTCCGCGTCCTGCACGTTGTACCAGAGGGGTTTCCGTTCCAGGGGCTCCTCGAACTCGATGACCAGCCAGTTCTTCTTGAACCACTCGTCGATCCAGGCGAAGAGGATGCCGCCCGCGCAACCGGAGTCGTGAATGGCGCGGAACATCCGGACATCCTGCAGGCCCTGTTCCCGCTCGTTCTGGCCCCCGTGGGTCAGGCCCTGGGGCTGCCAGTGGGCCACGAGGCGGGAGCTGGGCACCCCGAACTCTGAGATCACCACGGGGTGCCTGCGGTGGTACTTCACGAGATCCTGCAGGTAGGCCGCGTAGTGGCTCGGGCCCTCGCGGTCCCGTCCCTTCTGGTAACCCGGTTCCAGATTCATGAAATCCGGGTAGTAGGGGTAGGCGTGGTAGCTGGCGAAGAGTCCGGCCTGGAAGGCGGGCAGGGTGTCCACCTTCTCCATGTCGAGGCCCACGGCGTCGTTGTCGTACTCCCGGATCTGCTCCCTGCTGGCAGGCAGGCCATGCTTCCGCTGCCAGGCCAGCTCCTCGTCCTTGGTGGCCTCCGTGGGATGGCTGAGCGGGTCCAGGGTGGGCCAGTTCGTGTAGGCGATGGGCCGCTGGGCGTGGTACGTGTCGTGCTCGTACTTGAGGAAGGTGTCCATGGCCAGGGCCATGAACACCTCCGTGGCATGGCCTTGCCGGATGGACAGAAACTGTCCGATCTGATCGGAAAGCCCGGGGTGCTTCTGGTTGTAGGTGACCACACTGTAGGGTTCCCACTCGCGCCCGAGGATGATGGCCAGCGTCCACCGCGACACGTCCGCCCGGTAGGCGCCGGAGGCGTGGCCAGGGCGGGCGGCGATGTCCGCCCGCCCATGGAGGAGGTCCGCCACGGCCCGCATCTCCGCCTGCCATCCGGACCACCAGGCAGGATCCAGGAAATCGTCGCCGGGGGGAAGTTCGGTCCAGACGCCGTGGATGAGCCAGAGGGGCTTCGCGGCAAGGGCATTGTGTTCCGCCAGCGCCTCGTAGAATCCCGGCGGATGGATGGTGTAGACGCGGACGGCATTGACGCCGAGCTCGGCCATCTCAGCGATCCAGCCCGCGTAGGTGGCCTTGTCCGGGAACTCGCTGGGATGCCTGCCGGGCAGGGCGGCGCCCAGGTTCATGCCCTTGATGAACAAGGGCTTCCAGGCGCCCTGTCCGTCCCGGATTTCGAACCGCGGACCTTGCACCCTGGCGGGCATCTGCAGCGCCACGGGACGCACCAGCGGGGCCAGGGGTGGGGGCGGGTCCGGCGCGAGCGTCCGGGCCAGGGCCAGGGTCTCCTGGAAGTCCAGGCGCGTGGGCGCCTGTTTCAGGGCGGCCTCCAGCGGAACGCGGGCTTCCATGGGCCGCCCCTGCCTGAGGAGGCACAGCCCCGATCCGTAGAGGGCATCCGCATGGGCGGGCGTCTGAGCCAGCGCCCGGCCGAACCATCGGGCCGCCTCTCCGATCCGGCCCAGCCGGAGGTCTGTGAAGCCGAGGGCCGACATCGCATCGGCATCCTCGGGATGCCGCGCCAGCCACGCCTCGAATTGGATCCGGGCTCCTTCGAGATCACCGGACCTCAGGGCCTGCTGCCCCTGGTCGAAGGCCGAGAGAGGGGATCCGGGCACGGCCTGGGGGCGGGCGCTCCGCGCCGGCAGACCCGCCAGCAG
>DPRT01000101.1:0-3113 GCA_003538615.1 Holophagaceae bacterium
ACCGTGATCAGCCCGCCACCGCCCACCACCGCATCGATGAAGCCCGCCAGCAGGGCGGCGAGCATGAGAAGCAGCAGGACAGGCAGGGAAGGCATCGGACCTCGGCGGTTGCGGCAGGTCCGGAATTCCTGTCGACCGCCCCGGCCATCCTAGCAAAGGCCGCCCGTTCCGCCTCCGCTACCGGGGCCGGAACGCGAACCGGAAGGTCTTCGCACCGACCGGGAGCCGGAGAACCACCTGGGAGGCCAGCCGGGTATTGGCGTGAACCACAACCTTCCCCCGCAGGCCGTAGCCCGGATCGAGCGTGGTCTTGCGCACGCAGTCCTCCTCCCAGTGCCGCCGCTGGGCCGCGAGGCCCGTCAGCCGGGCTTCGGAGCGCACGTCGGCCTCGTCCAAATCCCTGGACGTCTCCCGCTGGTCCTGGCGGATCCCCCGCTGCTCCCGCGGGTTCCGCCGGGAACTCTGAGAGAGGATGTCGCCTAAGTCCGCCAAGAGGAACACCCCGCGGAAGGCGGTCGTGACGCCTTGGGAGGATCGTTCGGCGGCGCTCGCCTGGTCGAACTGGCGGATCATCGCCTCGGGATCCACCACGGGGACCTCCCGGGGTGCCAGGGAGGCCTCCGGCAGCGTCAGGTCGCAGACAAATCCCTCCGGAGCCACAAGTACGGGCGCCGTCCCGCGGTTGGCCACCACCACATCGAATAGCAGGGCGCCGGGCCCGGCCCCCAGGAAGGCGACCTCCACCTCCACCCCACCCTCGACTTGCTTCAGGTAGGCGCTCCCCTTCAGCCACCGCTCCGGGGCCTCCACCGGCTGGAGCGGTGGATTCACTTCAGGTGATCGGACACAACCGGCCAGCAGGCCGAGGCTCACCACCAGGACGGCGCGGAAGGGCCATCGCATGAAGTACCTCCAGCCTCTGGGCAATCAGACCTTCAGAATTTCCGCCTCTTTGTGCTTCATGGCCTCGTCGATCTCCTTGATGTGGCCATCCGTGAGCTTCTGGATATCGTCCAGGGTCTTCTTGGCCACGTCCTCGGAGATGTGGTTCTCCTTGGCCTTTTCGAGCTTCTTCACATCCTCGTTGGCGTCGCGGCGGATGTTGCGCACGCCGGTCTTGATCTCCTCGCCCAGGCGGTGGAGCACCTTCACCAGTTCCCGGCGGCGCTCCTCCGTGAGCATGGGGATGGGCAGGCGGATGACGTTGCCGTCGTTGCCGGGATTGATGCCCAGCTCGGACTTGAGGATGGCCGTCTCGATGGCCTTGATGGCGCTCTTGTCGAAGGGCTGGACCACCAGCATGCCGGCCTCGGGCACGGACACGGTGGCCATCTGGTTCACGGGCACCACGGAGCCGTAATACTCCACGTGCACGTTGTCCAGCAGGCTCGCGTTGGCCCGGCCCGTGCGGATGGTGGCCATTTCCTTCTTCAGCGCCTCCACGGACGCATGCATGCGGCGCTTCGTTTCCTGCAGGATGGCGTCGGGGGTCTGGGCGGTCATGGGCACCTCGAAAAGAACGGAAACCCTCTTTTATACCCCAGGAATGCCAGGGTTCCATGCGTGCTAGAGTGGGGCACTTTCCTGAGGTCCCCATGCGCACGCTCCGCCTGATGGTCCCTTTGGCTTCCCTGGCCCTGGCCGCCGCCCCCACCGACATGGCGCTCACCAGCGCGGACGGCTTCGCCCTCAAGGGCACCCTCACCCTGCCTCCCGCCAAGGGCAAGGTCCCCGTGGTGATCCTGGCCCACCAGTTCGGTTCAGACCGCACGGGCTGGGCCCCGCTGGCCGAGCGCCTCGCCGCCCGCGGCATCGGCACCCTGGCCCTGGACCTTCGAGGCCACGGTGCCAGCACCCAGAAGGATGGCGCCGAGACGAGGATCACCGGCGATTTCATGGCCTCCGCCAAAGCCGTGGGCTTCGACAAGATCCCCGCCGACCTGGCCCAGGCCGCCGCCTGGCTCCGCAAGCAGCCCGGCGTGGATGGCCGCCGCATCGGCCTCGCGGGCTCCAGCGTGGGCGCCTTCTCGGTGCTTCTCGCCGCCCCCGAAGTGAAGCCCATCGCCATCCTCAGTCTCAGCCCCGCCGGCACGGTCGCCTTCGGCGCCGACGCCCGGGAGCGGCTGAAGGGCGCCCTGCTCCGCGGACGGACCTCCGCCCTGGTGTTGGCTTCCGAAGGCGACAAGGATGCCGCCGAGAATGCCCAGGCGGTCAAGGATCTGCCTGGTGTGGCGGTGACCGTGAAGGAGGGCAGCGAGCACGGTTTCGCCTACTTCAAGGAGCGGGCCGACCTCATGGCCGTCTTCTTCGGGGAGTACCTGACCTACCACCATTCGGGGAAGACCTATGCCGCCGAGGCGGCCAGGCCCGCCGCCCCGGACCACCTCATCAACGACGCGACCATGGCCGAGCAGAAGAAGGCGGACGCTCCGAAGTAGCGTCCGCCTTCCGGCCCCACCGACCCTAGTGGAACTGCTGGGCCTCGGTGGAACCCACCAGGGCCAGGGTGGAGGCCAGGCCGCCGCTGATGGCCTGGGCTACTTCGTCGAAGTAGCCGGTGCCCACCTCGCGCTGGTGCCGGGTGGCCGTGTAGCCCCGGCTCTCGGCGGCGAACTCGGCCTCCTGCAGCCGGGCGTAGGCGGTCATGTGCTCGTCCCGGTAGGCCGAGGCCAGTTCGAACATGCCGAAGTTGAGGCTGTGGAAGCCCGCCAGGGTGATGAACTGGAACTTGTAGCCCAGGACGTTCAGCTCCCGCTGGAAGGCCGCAATCTCGTCATCCGTGAGCTTCTTCTTCCAGTTGAAAGAGGGCGAGCAGTTGTAGGCCAGGAGCTTGCCGGGGAACTCGGCGTGGACGCCCTCGGCGAACNNAGGAAGGGCCGGTCCCGCTCATCGATGTCCGAGGTGATGAGGCGGGCCGAATCCGCGTCCGTGCGGGCGATGATGAGGGCCGGTACATCCATGACGTCCGCCGCCAGGCGGGCCGCCACCAGGGTGCGGATGAAGTGGCCCGTGGGGATGAGCACCTTGCCCCCCAGGTGGCCGCACTTCTTCTCGCTGGAGAGCTGGTCCTCGAAGTGGACACCCGCGGCCCCGGCCTCGATCATGCCCTTCAT
>DPRT01000101.1:3130-6916 GCA_003538615.1 Holophagaceae bacterium
CAGTAGATGGCCTGGAGGCCGGCCTTGGCCATCTGCACCGCCTGGCCGCCGCTGAGGGCGCCCAGGGCCCGGGTGGGCTCGTCGTTCTGGAGGAGCTTCCAGAGCTTGCGGGCACCCAGCCGGGCGAGCGTGTGCTCGATGCGGAGGCTGCCGCGGAGCTTCTTCACCGTCTCGGCGGTGTAGGGCCGGGTGATGCCCTCCCAGCGGTGGGCGGCGAAGTCGTCCTCGAGGGGGGGGATGGGGAACTGGGGGGTCATGGGGGCTCCGGAAAGGGTGGGGGTGGCGTTGTGTCAAAGATTGACTTATTCTTTTGTGAGTCAATGAACAGCTGAATTGATAGGGGTTGAATTGAAAATTTTCGTCAATTCGCATTTTTGTATTTGTAAATCAATGTAAAGGAGCACCCATGCCCTCGGCTGCCCCCGCCAGGCCCGCCGCCCGCCTCGGCGCCAAGATCCGCCTGCTCCGCCGCCAGGAGGGCCTCAGCCAGGTCCAGCTGGCCGAGGCCCTGGGCATCAGCCCCAGCTACCTCAACCTCATCGAGGGCAACAAGCGCCCCCTCACGGCCCCCCTGCTCATCCGGCTGGCCCAGCAGTTCAAGCTCGACCTCAAGGCCCTGGCGCCGGAGGAGGACCAGCGCCTGTCCGATGACCTCATGGAGGCCTTCGGGGATCCCCTCTTCGAGCCCCTGGGCCTCCAGGCGCAGGATGTCCGCGAGCTCGTCCAGAACAACCCCCAGCTGGCCCGGGGCGTCTTCGAGCTGTACCGGGCCTACCAGCACGCCCAGGACAGCCTGGGCACCCTGGCGGCCAAGCTCAGCGACGGCCAGGGCTTCGATCCCGAGGCCACGCGGCTCCCATCCGAGGAGGTCGGCGACTTCATCCAGCAGGCCATGAACCACTTCCCGGAGCTGGAGCTGGCCGCCGAGACCCTGTGGACCAGCGCCGGCCTGGAGGCCGATGCCCCCTACCCCGGTCTGGCGGCCTGCTTCGAGGCCCGGGGCATCGTCGTCCGCATCCACCGCGTGTCGGAAGGTCCCGGCCTGTTGCGCCACTTCGACCCGGACCGCCGCACCCTCAGCCTGTCCGAGCTGCTGCCCCAGCGCAGCCGCACCTTCCAGCTGGCCCACCAGCTCGCCCTGCTCGACCACAGCGACCTGCTGGACCACCTCACCACCCACCCGCTGCTCCGCACGGGCGCCTCCCGCGCTCTGGCCCGGGTGGCGCTGGCCAACTACTTCGCCAGCGCCGTGCTCATGCCCTATGACCGCTTCCTGAAGGCGGCCCGGACCGAGCGCTACGACATCGAGATCCTGGCCCGCCGCTTCCAGGCCAGCTTCGAGCAGGTCTGCCACCGCCTGACCACCCTGCGCAGGCCGGGCGCGGAGGGCGTGCCCTTCCACTTCCTGCGCATCGACATCGCCGGAAACATCTCCAAGAGCTTCTCCGCCTCGGGCATCCGCTTCGCGCGCTTCTCCGGCGCCTGCCCCCGCTGGAATGCCCACGCGGCCTTCCTCACGCCGGGCCTCATCCGCACCCAGATCAGCGAGATGCCGGATGGCCGCAAGTATTTCTGCATCGCCCGCACGCTCCAGAAGGACACCGGCGGCTACCGGGGCCAGCACGCCATGCAGGCTCTGGGTCTGGGCTGTGAGATGGGTCACGCCAAGGAACTCATCTACGCTGATGGCCTGCGCCTGGACCAGCCCCCCATCCCCGTGGGCGTCACCTGCCGCCTCTGCGAACGCACCGACTGCGAGCAGCGCGCCTTCCCCCCCCTGCAGCAGGCCTTCAAGATCGAGGAGAACCTTCGCCGGACCAGCTTCTACGCGCGGATCGGCGAAAATTGATCAGCGCTTTCCCGCCCGTCCCAGCTTCCCCATCGGCTCCTCGATCCAGCGATGGGCCCCCCAGGCGGCGAGGATGGCGAGGCCCAGAGTCAGGGCGAAGCCGGCCCAGCCGGAGAGATGCGGCGCCACCAGCTTCATGGTGAAGGGATGCAGCAGGTAGAGGCCGTAGCTCCAGGCGCCCAGGCGGGTGAGCTGCTTCCCCAACCGGCCGGGTTCAGCGTCCCGAGTGAAGGCCGCCAGGGCCACCAGGCCCGTCACCGCCAGCAGGTAGCCGTAGCGGCTCCAGCCCGTAAGCGCTGCGAGGTGGTCGAAGAACCGGGGCGTGGGCTTGATCAGCAGCCACACCAGAGGCAGGGCCAGCAGCAGGGCCAGCTTGGGTTCCAGCCGCTTCTCCGTGGTTTCGTGCAGCCCCGCCAGCAGGGCACCCCAGGCCAGCAGGAACAGCTGGTTGGGTGCGAGGACGTACGTATGGAAGCGGTTCCATAGCGGCTGTTCCATCACGTCCTGAAGGGTCGAAGGCAGGCTCCAGGCCCACAGGCCCAGGGCCAGCACCACCAGGAAGGGCAGGCCCCCTTTCTCCCGCAGCCAGGCCAGGGCCGGGTAGGCGAAGTAGAGCAGGGCCACCAGGCCCACGTACCAGCCGCCGGTCACCAGCGCATGGTTGGGGTGGACGGCGCCGAAGGTGAGCGTCAGGTTCTCCAGGATCCGCACCCAGGTGGGATCGGGTCCCATGCCCAGGCGGAAGACCACGTTCAAGGTGCAGACCAGGTAGAACAGGGGGGCCAGCCGCAGGAAGCGCCGCAGCCAGAAGCGGCCCAGGCCCTCCGTCCGGACCCGCGCCCAGGAGGCGGTCCGGAAGAGGAGGAACCCGCTCAGCACGAAGAAGGCCGACACGCTGTAGTTCCCCAGCCGGGCGGTGGCGATGTTCAACCCCGACCCCGATTCCGACAGGGAGAACCACACGCTGAGGTGGTAGACCGCCACACACAGGGCCAGGATCCCGCGGAGGGGATCCAGGCCACCAAAACGTGAGGATGCGGGGCGGTCCATGGAGGAGGATACCCCCCTCCCTACTTCCCACCGCCGGGCATCGGAGCCGAACCGCCGGACTGGCCCAGCGCATACCAATCCACCTTGCGGGTGCCGATCATGACCGCCGCCAGCCCCAGGAACAGCACAGCCGAACCCATCAGCAGGGCGCTGTCCTCATACAGCAGCAGGCCGTAGAGGAGGGCGAAGATGAGGGCCAGGCCCCCGGTGAAGCCCAGGCCCTGCCGCGCGCTGCGCAGCACGTGCACCAGGTAGATCGCCAGCAGGCCCAGGCTGGCCAGGCTCGACGCCAGGTAGGCCCAGCCGAAGGGGATGTGTTCGGAAAGGCTCAGCAGCAGGAGGAAGAAGATCGCCAGGGACAGACCCACCAGCAGGTACTGCAGGGGGTGGATGGGCATCCGGCGGAGCACTTCCACGAAGAAGAAGGCCGCGAACACCAGGCCCACGAAGAGGAAGCCGTACTTGGTGGCCCGTTCGGCCTGGAGGTAGACGTTCACGGGCTCCAGGAAGGCCACCCCGAAGCATTCCTCCGAGTCGCCCTTGCCATCGAGGATCTTGGTCAGGCTCCGGGCCAGGTGGAACACCTCCCAGGTGGCCGTGAACCCCTGGGGCGACAGGTTGTGCCGCGCCGAGAAGCGGCCCTGGAAGCTGGGCGAAGGCCAGGGGGAGGTCAGCGACACCCGCGTGACCTCCGCCACGGGGGCCACGGAAAAGGCCTGGGAGCCGCGCAGGGCCAGGGGCATCTCGAACGCCCAGTCCTTCCCCTCCAACTCGGCCAGGGATCCCAGGTTCACATGGACCGCCGCGTTCAGGATCCCCTCCACGCCCCCGGGCTGCCAGTCCATGGCCCGGCCGGCCCAATGGAGCACGGGGCGCTCCCGCAGCCC
>DPRT01000193.1:0-13195 GCA_003538615.1 Holophagaceae bacterium
GTGAACTACCTGAGCAGGGCCTTCTACCAGATCCAGGAGCGGGACATCTACTGGAGCACCTCGGACATCGGCTGGGTGGTGGGGCACAGCTTCATCGTCTACGGCCCCCTGAGCATCGGCGCCACGGTGCTGTGCCGGGAGGGCGCTCCGGACTATCCGAGCCCCGAGGTGACCTGGGAGATTTGCGAGCGATTCGGCGTGAACGTGATGTTCACGGCACCCACGGCGGTCCGCATGTGGATGAGCCACGGTGCTGAGGCCCCCGGGAAATTCGACCTCAGCAAGCTGCGCCTCATGGCCTGCGCGGGCGAGCCCCTGAATCCCGAGGCCCACCGCTGGGCCCAGCAGCATCTGGTGGGCCAGGGCAACGGCCAGGTGGTGGACAACTGGTGGCAGACGGAAATCGCCGGCCCGGTCATCGGCACCCTGCCCACCTTTGAGGCGCGGCCCGGCAAGGCTGGCAAGCCCATGCCCGGGGCCCAGCTGGCCGTGGTGAACCGCGATGGCAGCCCCGTGCCGGATGGCCAGGGCGGGCTGCTGGTGGTCAAGTTTCCGCTGCCCTACATGCTTCGCACCATCTGGAACGACCACAAACGCTACGAGGACTACTGGAAGGATATCCCCGGCTGCTACAGCGCGGGCGACGTGGCCGTTAAGGATGCCGACGGCTACATCGCCGTGCTGGGCCGGGCCGATGATGTGCTCAACGTGGCGGGACACCGCATCGGCACCGCCGATGTGGAAGGATCGCTCATCCGCCATCCCTCCGTGGCCGAAAGCGCCGTGGTGGGCCTGCCCGATCCCATCAAGGGCGAGCGCATCGTGGCCTTCGTTGTCGTGAAGGCCGGCGCCGCCACGGGGCCAGGGCTCATCGCCAGCCTCAAGGACCATGTGCGGGAGGATCTGGGCGGCATCGCCATGCCCAGCGAGATCCAGATCCGTGCGAGCCTGCCGAAAACCCGGTCAGGCAAGATCGTCCGCCGCGCCCTCAAGGCCGAAGCCCTCGGGCAGGATCCGGGGGATCTCAGCACGCTGGCGGATTGATGTTCTCCGGGGGTTCTCCCCGCAACGCATGCGCTGCGGGGATCTAGAGTCTCGCTGCGCGAACACCCCCGGACCCCCGCTCGGCCCGGCAGAGCCGCGCCTCGCTTGCGCCCTCTTCCAGACGATCCCCCTGAACTCCCGCTACCATCTCCCATGCCGAGCCGCCTGCTGATCACCCTCCTGCTCCTGGGCTTCGCCTCGGGCCTTCCGCTCTTCCTCACGGGTTCCACGTTGAAGGCCTGGATGACGGATGAGGGGCTCAGCCTCGGCACCATCGGCCTCTTCAGCTTCGTGACGCTGCCCTACAGCCTGAAGGTGTTCTGGGCGCCCTTCCTGGACCGCTTCTCCCTGCCCGGCCTGGGGCGGCGGCGGGGCTGGATGATGCTCATGCAGCTGGGCATGGCCCTGGCCNNTGGCCGTCACCAGCGCCACCTTCGACATCGCCGTGGATGCCTGGCGGGCGGAGGCCCTGGAGCAGAAGCAGCTGGGCCTGGGCAACAGCATCCACATCGCCGCCTACCGCGTGGCCATGCTGGTGAGCGGCGGACTGGCGATGATCCTGGCCCAGGTGTTCAGCTGGCGGGTCACGTACCTGGGCATGGCCGGGCTCACGTTGCTGGGCATGCTCGGGACCTGGCTGGCCATGAACACGGATACCGTGGCCCGGGCGCCGCGCACGCTGCAGGAGGCCATCTCGGGCCCCCTGAAGGACCTGCTCCAGCGCAAGGGCATCGGCTACCTGCTGGCCTTCGCCGTGTTCTACAAGCTGGGCGACTGGCTGGCGGAATCCATGACCATCCCCTTCCTGCTGCGGGGCATGGGCTTCACGAAGATGGAGATCGGCACGGTGCAGAAGACCACCGCCATGGTGGCCATCATCCTGGGGGGGCTCATCGGCGGCTGGATGCTCACGCGCATGAGCCTGCGCAGGGCGCTGTGGATCTGCGGCTTCGTGCAGGCGGGCAGCATCCTGGGCTTCTGGGCCATCTCCCTGCTGGGCCGCCACCTGCCCCTGCTGGTGGCCGCGAACACCCTGGAGAACCTGGCCTACGGCATGGGCGGCAGCGCCTTCGCGGCCCTGCTCATGGGAGCCTGCAACCGCAGCTACACCGGCACCCAGTACGCCCTGTTCAGCGCCCTCATGGCCCTGCCGCGCACCCTGTTCGCGGGGCTCACGGGCTTCATGGCCGACTGGTACGGCTGGAAGCTCTACTTCCCCATCTGCGCCGCCGCCGCCATTCCGGGCCTGCTGCTGCTGCTGCTCTGGGACCGCTGGGGGCTGCCGGAAGCAGACGAGGCCTGACTACTTCGCCAGGGGCCGGTTCGCGCCGCGCCAGGCCCGCATACCGCCCTTGAGGACATAGATCCAGGTGAAGCCCCGGGCCTTGAGAAGGTCGAAGGCACGGTGGGAGAGGGCATCGGATTCGTCCACCAGGACCAGGGCGCGCTTGGCCGCGGGATCCGGGGTCTCGAAACGCCGGGGGAGGTCGCCGAAGGGGACATGGAGGCTGCCCCGGATGTGGCCCAGGCGGAAGGGGCCGTCCTCCCGGAGGTCCACCACCAGGACGCCGGGGCCGTTCAGGAGCTCTTCGACCTGCATGGGATCCAGCACGGGCCGCCCTTTGGCGCGCCGCCAGGAGAGGATCCGCGGCAATGCCACCGTGACCATGAGGATGAGGCATAGGACCGCGAAGACCAGGCCGGGCAGGAAGGGATAGGCTTCCATCCAGCCCCTCAGTGTCGTCACGGCCTGCGCGATGGCGGACATGGCTCCTCCCCTGTACGGGGATGATGCGCCCGCCTCAGAACTCCGGCAAGCCCAGGGCGGTGGCCAGGGCCCGGAAGGCTTCGGGGATGGGGGCCTCCGCGTCGATGCGGGCGCCGGTCACGGGGTGGTCCACGGACAACTTCCAGGCGTGCAGGGCGGGATGGGGCAGCAGGAGCGCCCCGCCATCCACATCCTTCCAGCGGCCGGGCCCGCCGTAGAGGGGNNTGCACGCGGATCTGGTGCGTGCGCCCCGTGAGCAGCTCGCATTCCACCAGGGCCACGCTGGTGGTGCGGGCCAGCACGCGGATGCGGGTCTGGGCGGAGCGGCCGCCCGCGGCCACCACCATGCGGAGGCGGTCCCGCTTGTGGCGGGCGATGGGCTCGTCGATGAGGAGGCTGCCCAGTTGGGGCAGCTTGGGGGAATGGCGCACCAGGGCCAGGTAGCGCTTTTCGACGGTGCGGGCCTTGAACTGGTCCTGGATGGCGCGCTGGGCCTCGGCGGTCTTGGCGAGGCAGAGNNGGCGCCTTGAGGCGGTGCAGCAGGGCGTTGACGATGGTGCCGCCGGCGTGGCCGGGGCCGGGATGCACCACCATGCCCGTGGGCTTGTCCACGATCCACAGGTGGGCGTCCTCGAAGAGGCTGGGCAGGTCGATGGCCTCGGCTTCCAGGTGGGCGGCAGGGGGCGCGGCCAGCGGAAGCTCAGTCTCCACCAGATCGCCCGGGCGCAGCTTCACGCCGCCCTTGGTGACCGCCTGCCCATTCACCTTGATCGCCCCCGTGCGGACGTGGACATCCCAGCGGGCCCGGGGAACTTCGGGAAAGCGGTCGGCCAGGAAGCGGTCCAGTCGGGGGGCGCCATCATCGGCGCGCAGGCTGATCATCGAGTCTCCTTGAGAGGGGTGGCTTCCCTGCGGCGGCTCCAGAACAGCCAGAGCCCCAGGCCCAGCATCATGAAGGCCAGGCCCGTGAGGCGGCCCGTGCTGAGCCAGGCCCAGCCCAGCCAGCCCGTGCCCCGGTCCACGTCGCCCCGCCAGGTCTCGGTGACGACGCGGCCCAGGCCCTCCACCAGGAAGTAGAGGGCGAAGATCTGGCCCTGGAAGGAGCGCCGGCCGCGGGCCAGCAGGAGGACGGCCATCACGGTGAGGTTGGCGAAGGTGTTGTAGAGCTGCACGGGATGAAGGGGGATGCCCAGGGGCGTGCCGCTGAATGCATGGGCGATGGGATCCGTGAACGTGGCCGCCCAGGAGGCATGGCTTTCGGTGCCGTAGCAGCAGCCGGCCGAGAAGCAGCCCAGGCGGCCGATGGCCTGGCCCAGCGCCACGCCGGGCACCAGGGCATCGCCCGTGATCCGCAGGGGCAGGCCCTGGCCTTTGCGGAGCTTCCAGAAGAACACCGCCGTGGCGGCGATGATGCCGCCGTGGATGGCGCCCCCGGCCCGCAGGGTGGCGAAGGAGAAGACCTCGCGCAGAGGCGCGCCACTGAAGAGGTCCACCAGGATCATGAGCAGCTTGGAGCCCAGGATGGCCGCGATGAGCATGGCGATGGCCAGATCCGTGATGGCGGCCGGGTTCAGGCCGTCGAGCCTGGCCTGGCGCTGGGCCAGGGCCGTGCCCGCGAAGAACGCGATGGCCAGCAGCAGCCCGTAGGTGCCCAGGGGGAATGAACCGATTTCAAAGAGGACTGGGTGCATGGTCGGGGGTCCGGATGGTCTGATGATCAGAGGACTGGAAACGGTAGGCTGAAGGCTGAAGACTGAAGGCTGACGAGGAGATCCCCATGACGCGCACCCCAACGGCCCTGACGGCGCAGGATCTGGCGGAGCGTCTGGGCGGCAGCCTCGACCATTGTCCCCCGGATCGCCTTATTTCCGAAGTGAAGCCGCTGGAGGAGGCGGGCGCTGGCTCTGTCTCCTTCCTGGCCAACCCCAAATACGCCGCCAAGGCCAAGGAGAGCCCCGCGGGGCTGATCCTGGCGGATGCCGCCGCCGACCTGGGGGACCGTCCCGTGCTGCGGGTGAAGCATCCCTACTGGGCCTTCGCCCAGGCCATCGGCTGGCTGCACCCGGAACCGGCGCCCGAATGGGGCGCGACGCCGGTCCATCCCACGGCGGTCCTTGGTGAAGGCTGCCGCCTCGCGCCCAGCGCCACGGTGGGCGCCCGCACGGTGCTGGGGAAGGGCTGCGTGCTGCATCCGGGCGTCCACATCGGTGAGGACTGCGTGCTGGGCGAGGGCTGCGAGCTGTTTTCCGGCGCCGTGCTCTACCGCCGCACCCGCCTGGGGAACCGGGTGGCCGTGCATGCCAATTCCGTGGTGGGCAGCGACGGCTACGGCTACGTGCTGGTGGCGGGCCGCCACGAGAAGATCCCCCAGGTGGGCTGGGTGGAAGTGGGCGACGACGTGGAGATCGGCGCCTGCGTCTGCATCGACCGGGGCGTGCTGGGTCCCACCCGCATCGGGACGGGCACCAAGGTCGACAACCAGGTGCAGGTGGCCCACAACGTCCAGGTGGGGAACCATTGCCTGCTGGTGGCCCAGTCGGGCATCAGCGGCTCCACGAAGCTGGGCGACTACGTGACCCTGGCGGGCAAGGTGGGCGTCATCGGCCACATCGAGATCGGCAGCCGCAGCGTGGTGGGCGGCAACAGCGTGGTGGCCAAGAGCCTGCCCGAGGGCAGCTTCGTCACGGGCTTCCCGGCCCGCCCCCACAAGGAGTGGACCGAGGCCCAGGCCGCCCTGAACCGCCTGCCGCGGCTCATGAAGCAGCTGCGGCGTTCCACTTCATCCGAGGGCTGACAGCGAGCTTCCCCTAGCCATGGCCCGCAGGTCCGGCGCGCCGTCCGGCAGGGATAGGATCTGGAGGTCCACGGGGCGTCCCAGGGAGGCCAGNNNAGGGGCAGCTCGAACCAGCCGGTGCCCTCCTTGGCCTGGAGGCGGTGGAAGGCCGATTCCGCGGGGGAGGCCGCCGGGTCCGCCAGGGTCCGCATGGCCTCCTTCATCCAGGTGGACCAGGCTTCGGGCTGGTCCGCGAGGCCCGCCAGGGTGCGGAACAGGGCCGCCAGGGGCTCCAGGGCCGCCGCCGGGGACTGGAGCCGGGCCAGCAGGGGGGCCGCCTCGCCCTGGGCCAGGGGCTGCAGCAGCGGCGAGGTGGGGGGTGGCGTGGCGCGGACCACCTGGAGCTGGATGCCCGCGCCCGCAGGCAGGGGCAGGGCCTTGAGGGCGAGGGCGCTGCCGGCCGGGTAGGGCAGGCTGCCCTGGGCCACCAGCTCCTTGCCGTCCGCCAGGCGCAGGTGCAGGCCATCAGCCCCGGCGGATTCCAGCGTGGCCTCGAGGGTCTGACCCACCATGGCCTTCAGGAGGGCGGCGGCGGAGGGCGCCGCGGCCGCCGGGATCCTCAGGGAGGCGAGGATGGCTGGGGTGAGCTGGACCGGGTTCATCAGATCCGGAAGTGGCGGCGGATGTGGCCGGCGATCTCCGGCAGGGGCGCCACGGTATCGACGCAGCCCCGCTCGAAGGCAGCCCGCGGCATGCCGTAGACCACACAGGTCTCCTCGGCCTCCGACAGGGTGTAGGCACCCTTCCGCTTCATCTGCTCCATGCCCTTGGCGCCATCGGAACCCATGCCTGTCAGGATCCCGGCGAAGGCCTGGCCGCGGAACAGTTCGGCCACGCTGAGGAAGAGCACATCCACGCTGGGCCGGTGGAGGGAGGACACGGGCTCGGGGCTCAGGTCGATGCAGCCCTTGGGGCCGCGGGCTCCGTAGGTCATGTGGATGCCCCCGGGCGCGATGTAGACCGTGCCGGCCTTCAAGGGTTCGCCCTGCTCGGCTTCCTTCACATGCACCTGGCAGATCCCGTCCAGGCGGTCCGCGAAGGGCTTGGTGAAGGTGCTGGGCATGTGCTGGACGATGAGGCAGGGCACCGGCAGGTCGGCGGGCAGGGCGGGCAGGATGTCCTGGAGGGCCTTGGGCCCTCCGGTGGAACTGCCGATCACCAGCAGCTCGGCCTGGGGCGAATTCGGAATGCCCGTGCCGGCCGCCGGCGCAGCGGGCGCGGGCCGGGGCGGAAGCTTGGCGGCTGCGGGAGCCGGAGCCGCGGAGGGCTGCGTGGCGGACGGCGAGGACCGGTGGAACCGAGGACTGGTGGCGAGGCGGCGCACCTTCTCCTGCAGGTCCTGCTGGATCTGCAGGATGCTCATGCTGGCAAAGCTGCTCTCCTTGGGGATGAAATCCAGGGCGCCGATGGAGAGGGCATCCAGGGTGGCCTGGGCGCCCTCCTGGGTGAGGCTGGAGACCATCAGCACGGGCATGGGGTGGTCCGCCATGATCTTCCGCAGGCAGGTGAGGCCGTCCATGCGGGGCATCTCGATGTCGAGGGTGACGATGTCGGGCTGGTACTCCTGGATCTTCTCCAGGGCATCGATGCCGTCCCGGGCNNGCGAGGGCGTGGTCCACCTCGTCGTCGATGGAGAAGGTGAGCCGTTCCACGTCCAGATCCTTCTGGAGGGAGCCGGCGAGGACGGCCTGGAAGGCCGGCAGGGAGTCCAGGGACACCACCAGGCGCTGATCCGCAGGCCCCATGGGGATCCGCGTGCGCACCAGCAGATCGCACAGGTGGATGAGGTTGGGCAGGAAGTCGCCGGGCTGGGGATCGTGGTGGTCCCTGATCACCTCCACGATGGCAGGGGGGAAGGACCAGTCCGCGGCGAGCAGGGCCCCCGCCTCGGCGTGGTCCAGGCCCAGCAGGCTCCGTTCGGCATCCACAAAGGGGGAGCCTTCGGCCACCTGGGCCAGCACGGTGGCGTAGTCCTCGGGGAAGCAGGTGTCCAGGGCGATCTTGCCGATGTCGTGCAGCAGCCCCGTGAGGAAGGCGGTTTCCGCCTGCCCGTGGCGCCTGGCGAGGATGCAGATCCCCTTCGCCGTGAGGCCCACCGCCACGCTGTGCTGCCACAGCTTCAGCGCATCCAGGTGGATGCCGCCCTTGAGGGTGCGGATGACGGCAGCGCCGGTGCCGAGGTTGGCGACGGCATCGAAGCCCAGGCGCATCACCGCAGTGCGGAGGTCGAGGGCGGATCCTTCACCCGCATAGAGGGCGGAATTCGCCAGCCGCAGGAGGGTCGCGGAAAGGGAGGGATCCTTGGACAGGATGCCGAGGATGCGGTCCACGGTGCAGCGCTCGTCCTGCACAGCCTCGCCCAGGGCCACCACCGTGAGGGGGAGGCTTGGAAGGGTCCTGGCCTTCAGGCGCGAGGTGAACTGCTCCCGGGTGATCACGTCAGAACTCCGCGATCATCGACTTGTCCTGCTCGATGGCGGCGAGGATGCCCTCCTTGAGGCTGGACAGGGCCTCGGGTCCGACCCTGAGGATCTCCATGGCCTGCTGGTTGGCCCCGTCCAGATGCGCGGGGTCGCCGATGCCGACCTTCTGCTCCAGGGCCATGTGGTTGGCCAGGGCGACGATGGCGGCCAGCTCGCGGTGGTCATCGCTCGCATGGATGGGATCGTGGTGCCAGCGCACGGCGGTCTGGAGGCTGAGGGCCAGGTTCCACTGGCTCACCAGGGCCTCGCCGACCATGGCGTGGTCGAAGCCGAACATCTCCAGCTCCATGTTCTGGCAGATGGCGCCCTCGTTGTAGACGGTGCGGAGCAGGGCCCCGTAGCGCTCGGGGAACTTCACGCCCAGGACCGACTTCCCGATGTCGTGCAGCAGGCCGCCGATGAAGGCCTCCTCCACGCGGGGGAACTTCAGGCTCTTGGCGAAGGCCCGGCTGGCGATGGCGGACACCAGGGCGTGCTCCCAGATCAGGCGCTCCTGGAGGCCCACGGTGCCCCGGTGGTACAGGTTCTTGGCGGAACTGGCGATGACCACGCTTTTGATGGTGGAGAAGCCCAGGGTCATGATGGCCTGGGTGAGGGTGGTCACTTCGCGCATCATGCCGAACATGGCGGAGTTCGAGATCTTGAGGATCTGGCTGGTGAGGGCCTGATCCATGGAGATGACCTTGCGGAGATCCTCCGCCGTGGCATCCGGATCGGCAGACACCCGCAGCACCTGGGTCGCCACCTGGGGCAGGGGCGGCAGGTCTCCGAGGTTGGCGATGAGTTCTTGGGGGGTGATGGGCATGTTCCGCTCCTAACTGCTCAGGTTCTTTTCCGATATCCCATGGCCTTGCTGAAGTGCAGCAGCTCGAATCCCGTGTTGAAAGCATGGATGCTTTCACTGTGGCCGACCAGCATATGGGCCCTGGAATGGAGCAGGTCGTGGAATCCCTTCAGCACCTGGGCCTTCACGGCCTCATCGAAGTAGATGAGCACGTTGCGGCAGAAGATCACGTCGAAGGTCCCCAGCTGGCGGTAGGCGGGATAGTCCACCAGATTGAAATGACGGAGGCTGACAAACCGCCGGACGTCCGGCTTCACCTGGAACAGGTCCTTCCCCAGGGGGACGAAGTGCCGCAGGAGCTGCTCCGGCGTCAGGTTCCGCAGGGTGTAGCTGTTGTAGACAGCATCCCCGGCCTGGGCCAGCACCTTCTCGCTGATGTCCGTGCCCAGGATCTCCACCGACAGCCCGCGGAGGATCGAGTCCTTCAGGTCCTGGCAGATCATGGCCAGGGTGTAGGGCTCCTCGCCGCTGGAGCAGGCCGCCGACCAGATGCGCAGGCGGCTCTGGCCCCGCTCCCGGGCCAGCCGGGCCGCCTCCGGCAGGACGATGTTCTGGAAGGCCTCGATCTGGGGGGGGTTGCGCCAGAAGCTGGTCTCGTTCGTGGTGATTTCCACGAAGAGGTGCTTCAGCTCCACCGGTCCCTGGAAACCCTGCAACATGGAAAGGTAATCGCTGTACGTTTTCAGTTTGAGATCCGCCATCCGCTTGCTGAGGCGATTCTCGAGAAAGTATTGTTTGGATTCGCTGAAGAAAATGCCTGATTTTACATAGATAAAATCCCGGAGGCTCCGGAATTCGGCGAGGGTCATCTGTTGCTTGGCCTGGAGGGGATCCATCGGGTCGTCCTCTTCCGGGGATCGGCCCGGGCGGGGGACCCTTGAGTTTCCGCCGGATCAGCTCTCCAGGATGACCACGGCCAAAGCCAGGTCCCCGTCGTGGCTGACGCTGCCGTGAAGGGACCGGACGCCCCGGGTGGCCAGCAGGTCCGCCAGGGCGCCCGCGGCCCAGAGTCGGCCATTCACGTAGCGCAATTCCTTCCAGGACCAGCCGTCCAGGCCCGTGCCCAGGGCCTTGCCGAAGGCCTCCCGCAGGGCCCAGCGCCCCGCCAGGCGCTCCGGCAGCCGCTCCCGGTTCCCGCCCAGCAGGTAGGCCGCCTCCTCGGGATGGAGGATCCGCCCGGCGGCCTTTTCAGCACCGAAGCGGTCCACGAGGTGGCGCCAGCGCGAGGGGGGGCAGAGATCGGTGCCAAGACCGAGGATCATGCCAGCTCCAAGGCGAACCAGTGGTCGCAGCCGCCGTGCCCCGTGCGGCCCAGGGGCGCGCAGAGGGGCCTGAAGCCCAGCTTCCCGTAGAGCTTCAGGGCCTGATCCATGCCTGTGAGGGTCTCCAGGTAGCAGGTGCGGTAGCCCAGGTCCCTGGCCACGGCGAGGCAGTGGCGCAACAGCGCCTCGCCCATGCCTCGACCCCGGGCCTCGGGGAGGAAATACATCTTCCGCAGTTCGCAGACACTCGGCTCGCCGCCTTCGAGGGCCGCGACACCACCGCCGCCGACGATGCGTCCGCCTTCATCCACCACCACGAAGTAGGCGGCGCCCGGCACCGAATAGGCCGCAGCCATGTGATCCACCTCGGGATCGTGGAGGGCGAAGCCCGGCCCGTCCGCCCCGAATTCCGGCATCACCCGGCGGATGATGGCCGCCACGGCGGCATCGTCCTGGGGCTGGATGGCACGGAAGGTCAGCATGGCTCCACGGTACCCCAAGAGGCTTTCGCCAGGGACCCGTTCCCGTTCAAGCTGGCGGGGAGGTGCCCATGTCCCCATCCGCCTTCCGCGACCGTCTCCGTGCCGGGGAGCGCCTGCTCGGCACCCTGGTGCAGATCCCCCGGCCCGAGGTGGCCGCGCGCCTGGCTGGCCAGGGCTTCGATTGGCTCTTCCTGGACGGCGAGCACGGCGGCTTCGGTCCTGCCGAGGCCTCAAGGACCCTCGCCGCCCTGAAGGGTGCTGTGCCCTGCCTGCTGCGGGTTCCCTCCCTGGATCCCGGGAGGCTTTTCGAGGCGGCCGCCCTCGGCGCGGAGGGGCTCATCGTGCCCCACGTGGACACGGCGGAACAGGCCGGAGCCGCCGTGCGGGCGGTCCAGGGCCGGGCCCTGGTGGTGGTCCAGGCCGAATCGAGGGAGGCGGTGGCGAACATCGGGGCCATCGCCCGCGTTCCCGGTGTGGATGCCGTGTTCGTGGGTCCCTACGACCTGACCGATAGCCTTGGCATCCCAGGGCAGTTCGATCATCCGGCGTTCCGCTCCGCTGTGGAGACCGTCGTCCAAGCCTGTCGGGAGGTGCGCATGCCCCTGGGCATCTTCCGCATGACCGCCGCGGAGATGCGACCCCACGAAGCCGCTGGCTTCACCCTCCTGGCCACCGGCCTGGACGGCACCCTGCTGGAGGCCGGAGCGCGGGCGCTGCTGGCGGAGCTGCGGGGCTGAGCCTCCGAAAAGGCGGAAATGATTCACCGCCAAGACGCCAAGGGCCCCAAGAACTGCAAACGTTTTTCTTTTCCTGGCGCCTTGGTGTCGGCGGTGAGCTTTTCTTTCTGATGAATTCAGCTCACTCCGGCCAGTGATGCTTGGGATACCGCCGCGACAGGGCCGGGCGCAGCTCCTTGTAGACCCGCTGCCAGAAGCCGGCGAGGTCGGTGGTGACCTGGAGGGCCCGCATGTTGGGGGCCAGCAGGTGCAGCACCAGCGGTACGGCACCGCCGGCCACGGCGGGGGTCTTCTTCAGGCCCCAGAAATCCTGGAGCCGCGAGGCGATCCAGGGCGGATCGCCCTCGTAGTGGACCTTGGTGGGCCGTCCCTTGGGCAGCTGGATGGTCTCAGGCGCCCAGGCATCGAGCAGGCGCAGGGTCTCAGTGGGAAAGGTCCGGCGCAGGGCCCCGGGCCAGTCCACGTCCTGCACGTCGCGCAGGGTCGTGCGGCCCGTGCAGGCCCCGGCCAGCAGCGGCCCCAGCAGATCCTCCGGCAGATCCAGCTCTGGGCGGTGCTTCCGCAGGAAGGCCAGGCGGGCCAGCAGCCGCGCAGGCACCTCGTCCAATGGACGATCCCGCAGGGCCTGGGCCAGCAGGCCCGCCACGCGGGGATCCGCAGGNNCGCTCCACGCGGCCTGCCGAGGCGTTGAATACCACCTCATCCACGTCCTCCAGGCGCTCGGGGAAGGCGTCCAGCAGCCAGTCCGCCTCGCAGCGGGAGGCCACGCGGATGAGGGTCTGGGCGCCCGTGCCCTGCTTCACGGCCTCGGCCTCCAGGGCCAGGATCAGGCCCGGCCGCCGAACCCGGGAGGCGGCATCCAGCTTCGCCCCCCCGCCTCCGGCGAAGGCGCAGGTCCCATTGGCCGACAGCTGGCCCACGCGATCCGGATAGGCCAGGAGCAGGGCTTTCAGTAGGCGTGTTTCGGCCTCCGCGGGTTCCGCGGGCGAGGGCAGGAGCCGCGCCAGGGACTGCACGGCCCGCTTGGCGCGGTGCACGGCGGCGGCATCCAACCCGGCGGCCCGGCAGGCGCCCGCGCCGAAACCCGCGGCCTCGGCCTCCTCGAACTGGTCCAGGCGCAGCAGCAGGTCCGAGTCCGCGCCATGGCCGGTCTTGGCGGGTGTCCGCTCCAGTCCCTGGCGGGCGGACAGATTGCCGGTCTCCAGGAGGGCCGCGGCGCGGAGCGCCAGCTGGGGGATGCCGAGCTCATCGCCGGCGATGGCGAGCCGGGCCAGGCGGGGGTGCAGGGGCAGCTCCGCCATGCGCCGGCCCACGGGGGTGAGGGCGCCCCCCGCCAGGGCGCCCAGGCGCGTGAGCAGGGCCCCGGCGGCGGTCGTGGCTGTTTCGGGAGGGGCCTCGAACCAGTCCAGGGCCCCGGGCTCGGCGATGCCCATGCCGTGCAGGGAGAGCAGCGGTTCAGCAAGATCGGACCGCTGGAGTTCCGGCGTGTCGAACCCTGGGCGCGCCTGGAAATCGGCCTCGGTGTAGAGGCGCAGGCAGCGGCCCGGCCCCGTGCGGCCCGCGCGGCCCGTGCGCTGCGTGCAGCGGGCCTGGCTGATGCGCGTGGTGCGCAGGCCCGACAGGCCCGACCAGGGGGAGTGCGAAGCCTCGCGGCCCAGGCCCGAATCCACCACGGCGCCGATGCCATCCAGGGTCACGGAGCTTTCCGCCACGTTGGTGCTGAGGATGACCTTGGGCGTGCC
>DPRT01000193.1:13233-13363 GCA_003538615.1 Holophagaceae bacterium
GCATCACCGGGGCGTCGAGGTAGGCCGCCACGGGGCCGGGGTCCAGGGTGGCGGACATGACCAGCAGCTTCAGATCGGGCCGGGAGCCCCGCTGGAGGCGGCGCAGCAGCGTGATGGCCAGGTCCGTGTG
>DPRT01000207.1:0-3373 GCA_003538615.1 Holophagaceae bacterium
TGCGAAAAAGGCCCCGCTTCCGGGGCCTTTTTCGTAAACGGAGTTCTCACCCCAGGCTCACATTGATCTTGCGGGGCCGCACCTCGGGACGCTTGGGCACCATGAGGGTGAGGACGCCATTGCGCAGTTCGGCCACCACCTTTTCGCCCTCCACGTCCTCGGGCAGGGTGAAGGTGCGGCTGAACCGCCCGTGGCTGCGCTCCGACAGGTGGACGCGCTCACCGTCCTTCAGGGTCTCTTCGTCGCGCTTGCCGGCGACGGTGAGGCGGGTGCCCTCGAGGCTGATCTCCAGATCGGCCTCCAGGATGCCGGGCAGGTCGGCCCTGAACTGATAGGCGTCCGGGCTTTCCTTCACGTCGAAGCTGGGCATGAAGGCCGCGGCAGGAGCGCCGAGGTCGTAGTCCCGGAGCGGATCCCAGCGCAGGAAGTCGCGCATGAGGCGGAAGGGCTCCAGGCTGGCGGCCGTGGCCGGCAGGGTCTGGGGATTGCGGGTGCGAAGGATGGTCATGAGTTCCTCCTTGGAAATGGGATCGGATCCACCCAGGATTCCCCCGCCCGAGGGATGGGTGAATCAAAATNNTTTTCGGGTTTCTTCAGAAGCCGGTTTACCACAAGTAAGGGTTCCCGGCTTTCCGTCGATACAAGCCTCACCCTGATCCACCCCAGGAGGAAGCCATGGCCCGCTTCACCCGCTTCCACTTCAAGTCCCTCTCCGGCAAAGTCCTGGCCCTCAGCCTCCTGCCGGTGGGCCTGTTCATCGTCTTCTTCGCGGCCTACGTGCTGCCCACCCTCCGCCAGACTGTGATGGCCTCGAAACAGGAAGGGGTGCGCCAGGTGGTGGACCTGGCCATCACCATGCTGGAAGCCCAGGAGGCCAAGGTGCGGACCGGCGTCCAGCCGCTGGAGGCCACCCAGGCCCGGGCCATGGAGGTCATCGAAAGCCTCCGGTACGACCAGACGAACTACCTCTGGGTCCAGGCCCCCGGTCCGCGCATCGTGCTGCACCCCATCCGGAAAGAATGGGCCGGGAAAGCCACGGATGACCTGGGAGACCCTGCGCTCGCCAAGCTGTTCCGGGATCTGGAACGCACCGCCCAGACCTCCGGCGGAGCCTTCCACGCCTACGAATTTCCCAAGCCCGGCCAGGCGGGGCTCTTCCCCAAGGTGAGCTACGTGCGGACCTTCGCCCCCTGGGGCTGGACCGTGGGCACGGGCGTCTATGTGGACGATGTGGACCGGACGGTGCGGGCCATCGCGGCCGTAATGGCGGCCGGCATCCTGGCGGTCTCGGCCCTGGTCTTCTTCCTGGCCCGCGCTCTGTCCCGCCGCATGACGCGCCCCCTCCACCAACTGGTGGCGGGGCTCCGGAACAGCGACTTGTCCAAGCAGATCAGCGTCTCCACCGAGGACGAAGTGGGACAGGCCGCTCATGCTTTCAATGACTACAACGGTGGCATGCGGCAGATCGTCCTGGATGTGTCCCAGTACGCCGCCCGGGTGGCCTCGGGCAGCACGGAACTGGCTGCCTCCGCCGATGAGATGGCCAAGGCCGTCGCCGAGATCGCCCAGGTCAGCGAAGATCTGAAAACCGCCGGGGACCGGGTATCCGAAGCCCTGCGGGCGCTGGGAGGCAACGCCTCCCTGGTGGCCGCCCGCACCCAGGAGGCCGAGGCGCGCAGCCATGAGGCGGTGCAGGAGACAGGCCGCAGCGCCGAAGCCGGCCAGGGCACCGCCCAGGGCATGTCGGACATCCAGCGGGTGACCGGGCAGATCGTCCAGGCCGTGACCGTCATCCAGGAGATCGCGCGGCAGACCAACCTGCTTTCCCTCAATGCGGCCATCGAAGCGGCCAAGGCGGGCCAACAGGGCAAGGGCTTCGCCGTGGTGGCCGAGGAGGTGCGCAAGCTGGCGGAGCGCTCGGGCTCGGCGGCCCACGAGATCGAAGACCTCATCCAGCGCACCCAGGAGGCGGTCTCCGGAGGCGTGCACGGCGTGGACACCACCCTCGCCAGCCTCGCGGCCATCCGGGAACGCATCGGCGGCGTCGCGACCAGCATCCAGGAGATCGGCGGGCTATCCCGGGACCAGGCCACCACCGGACAGGAGGTGGCCGCCATGATGAGCCAGACCACCGGCCGGCTCGCCCAGAATGCCTCGGCCACTCACGAACTGGCCTCCACCGTGCATGAGATCGCGAAGACCTCCGATGAGCTTGCTCGCGTGGCGGAAGGCCTGCGCGGGGTGGTGGAGCGCTTCCGGTTGTAGGGAGGGCGTGGCCGGAAGGCGTTTCCAAGGGGTACACTCGGCACCCGGGGAGACTCCATGCGAAAGCCCGTCCTCATCCTTGGATTGGTATCGGCCGGCCTGCTCGTGGGCTGGTGCGGCCATGCCCTCACCCCCAGCCTGGCGAGGCCGCGGGCGGTGGAGCCCCGGGGCCCTCTGCCCGAATGGGAGCAGGTGTCCATTCGGCGGTTCAAGGAGGCCGCTCCCAGCGTGGTCTACATCACCACCACGGAAGAGCGCGCCCGCGACATCTTCGGGTTCGATGTGGTGGAGGTCCCCGCAGGCTCCGGCACGGGCTTCATCTGGGACGCGCAGGGCCATGTGGTCACGAACTTCCATGTGATCCAGGGTGCCACCCACGCCTTCATCACCCTGGCGGACGGCAGCCGCCACGAGGCCACCTACGTGGGCGGGGCGCCCGACAAGGATCTGGCCGTGCTCCTGCTGGCCAGGACGCCGCCGAAGCTGCGCCCCATCCCCCTCGGCACCAGCGCGGACCTGCAGGTGGGCCAGGCCGTGCTGGCCATCGGCAACCCCTTCGGCCTGGACCAGACGCTCACCACCGGCGTGGTGTCCGCCCTGGGCCGCGAGATCCAGAGCGTCACCCGGCGGCGCATCGCCGGCGTCATCCAGACCGACGCGGCCATCAACCCCGGCAACAGCGGCGGGCCGCTGCTGGACAGCGCGGGCCGCCTCGTCGGCGTGAACACGGCCATCCAGAGTCCTAGCGGCGCCAGCGCCGGCATCGGCTTTGCCGTCCCCGTGGACACCGTGAACCGCGTGGTGCCCCAGCTCATCGCCCGGGGGCGCCTGGAGCGCCCGGATCTGGGCTTCGAGCCCGTGGCCCCGCGCCTGGTGGAGCGGGCCTTCGGCCCCCAGAAGGGCGTGATGGTGGGCAGGGTGTTCCGGGGTGGCCCCGCGGCCCGGGCGGGCCTCCAGGGCGTCCGCGTCGAAGGGCGCCGGGTGTTTGCCGGCGACCTCATCCAGGCCGTGAATGGCCGCGCCATCGAGGACTGGGACAGCCTGCTGGACGCCGTGGAGGCACTGCCCCTGGGCGGCAGCGCGGACCTCGACATCCAGCGGGAGGGGC
>DPRT01000207.1:3445-6129 GCA_003538615.1 Holophagaceae bacterium
CCGCCCGGCAGCACCAGCTGCCGGACCACCCCCTCATCGTTCCGCTCGAGGATCTCCACATCCAGGGCATCCTCCATGTAGCGCTGGGGGTGCTCCATCTTGTCCATGAGCACGGCCCACACCGTTTCCGGCGAGGCCTCGACGCGGCTGATCACCCGGTGCATGGGCATGGGGAGTCCTGAAGGGACCCACAGGCTACGGCCTGAAGGGCTTTCGCGCCAGGGCCCTAGCCCTGGATCCAGACGGGCTCCAGGCCCAGCAGCTTCGCCACGGCCTCGCGGCCCCTCGGTCCCGGATCCACGGTGAAGTCATTCACCCAGGCGTTCACGTAGCGGCCGATCATCTCCCGGTCCATGCCGCGGCCGAAGGACTGGCTGTAGTCCACGCTCTCCCAGTGGCGGGCGCGGGCCATCTCCACGCTCTTCCGCATCAGGACGGCGAAGCGCTGCTTCACCTCGGNNAGGTCCACCACCAGGCGCAATCCCGCATCGCGGTACATGAGCTGGCTTTCGTGGATGAGCAGGCCCGCCTCGAAGCGGCCCTCGGCCACGGCGGGGAGGATCTGGTCGAAGGGCAGCAGCTCGACCCTGGGCTCGAAGCCGTGCTCCGCGCACCACTTCCGCATGGACAGGTAGGCGCTGGTGCGCCGCCCGGGAATGGCGATGGTGAGGCCCTTCAAGGCCTCCGCGTCCATGGGCGTGCGGCTCACCACCAGCGGGCCCGTGCCCTCCTGGATGCTGGAGCCCGCGGTCAGCAGGTCATAGCGGTCCTTCAGCTCGGGGTAGGCGCCGAAGCTGATGGCGGTGACGTCGTAGCGGCCCTCGGTGGCCTCGGCGTTGAGCTGCTCGATGTCCTTGCGGATGAACGCGATCTCGAAGCCCGCCCGGTCCGGATCGGCGTCCAGCCACCCCAGGGCCAGGGGGGCCATCATGTAGGCGTCGTCGGAATCCGGGCTGTGGGCGATGGTGAACGTCATGGCGAACCTCCCATCCAGTTCACCACACTTCAGCCGATCGTCTCCGGGTTCCGGACCGCCAGCTTGCCCTTCACCCGCTCCACGGCCTTGGCGGCCAGGGCGTAGCGGGGGTTCTCCTCCAGGGCCTTCCGGAAGTGCTCCAGGGCCTTGTCCAGCTGGCCCTTGGCTTCAAAGACGCGGCCCAGGTTGAAGTGGGGGAAGCAGTAGCTTTCGTAGCGCTTGGCCTTCAGCGCCATGCGCAGCCAGGGGATGGCCTCGTCGGGCTCGCCCTGCTCCACGTAGTAGGCCCCGATGTCGTTGTAGGGGTTGCCGAATTCGGGATCCAGGTCGATGGCCCGGTGGCAGTCCTCGATGGCCGAGGCGTAGTCCTTCTCGAAGGAGCGCGCCCAGCCGCGGAACGTGTAGGCCTCCGCCGTGGGGCAGATCTCGATGGACTTGGTGTAGAGGCTGATGGCCTTCTCCACCTCGTTCTTCATGTGGAGCTGGTAGGCCTTGCCCACCCACTCCATGGCCTCCTGCCGCTTGTCCTGGCGTTCCTGCTCGTCGCTCATGGGCCGCCCTCGCGGCCAACAGGATAAAACCTTCAGCCCCCCGGGGCCAGCTATCCTGGAGCCATGGCCAACGATCTGCCCGGTTCCTATTGCCAGAACTGCCTCGCCTGGAACCCCGGGGAGCGGGAGACCTGCGTGAAGTGCGGCACCCGGCTGCTCATCCTGGCGGGCGACCAGACCTGGGAGGACGAGCCGGACGAGCCCGAGGGCGGCGAGGACCTGGAAGAGCATCTGCTGGAGCGCATCACCGGCCTGGAGGAGACCCTCCGCCGGGTGGAGACCTACCTGGAGACCGTGTCCGACCAGATGGGCAAGCTGGAGCGCAGCGAGGTGATGCTGCGCAACGGCCTCATGGCCCTGGTGCAGGAGATGGAGCAGAAGCGCCAGCTGGACGCCCACGCCTTTTCCCAGCGCTGGGAACAGCTGGTGGAGGAGAACCTGCACCTCATCAGCGCCCGGGAGCTGTTCACCCGCTACCGCGCCCGCATCCTGCCCATCGCCCGCCCCAAGTCCATGTCCCAGCTCAAGCGCGCCCTGCTGGAGACCACGGCCCTGCTGGAGTCTGCCGACCTGCCCGGCGCCGCCCAGCGCCTGGGCCTGGCCCTGCCCCTGGATCCCAAAAACTACGAACTCATCTTCACCGCCGCCTCGCTGCACGAAGCCGCCCAGAACTTCGAAGAGGCCGAAGGCCTGGCCCGCAAGGCCGTGGGCCTGAGCCCCCGCCATTTCGAGGGCTGGATGCTTCTGGCACGGCTGCTCCAGGAACTGCCGGACAAGGTGGACCAGGCCATCGAAGCCCTGCACCAGGCTTCGGACCTGCGCCCCGACGATCCCGAGCCCCGCATGATGCTGGCGGAGCTGCTGCTGGAGGAGGAGGACCTGCAGGGCGCCCTGGAGGCGGCCCAGGAGGCCGTGGCCCGACGGAAGGACGGGGAGACGCTGCTGCTGCTGGGCCAGGTCTACCTGGCCCGGGGTGAAAGCGCCCTGGCGGTGCCGGCCCTCAAGGAGGCCAGCGCCTACCTGCCCGGCGACCTCCACGTGCGGGAAGCCCTGGCCGAGGCCTACCTGCTGCAGGGCGAGCGCCCCAAGGCCTTCGCCATCCTCCAGGAACTGCTCCTGCAGAATCCCGGCGATCCCCAGCTCCTCCTCATGGTGGA